>JBPCVV010000237.1:0-2691 GCA_051010195.1 Anderseniella sp.
GCAGCGGATGACCGGCAAAGCCATAGTCGGTCAGGATGCGGCGCAGGTCCGGGTGGTCGGAAAACAGGATGCCGTAGAGATCAAAGGCTTCGCGCTCGAACCAGTTGGCGGCCGGAAACACCTCTACGGCGCTGGGCACGGGCGTATCTTCATCGGTCTGGACTTTGACCCGGACGCGGGTGTTCTGATACGGGCTGAGCAGGTGATACACCACATCGAAGCGCTTCTCGCGGGCCGGGTAATCCACTCCGCAAATGTCGATGAAGCAGACAAACTGGCAACTGGCATCGTCGCGCAGGAAACGCAGCACGTCGATGATGTTGTCGCCATCGGTGTGCAGGGTCAGCTCGTCGTGGGACATGTCATGCCGGACACCCCGCTCCTGCAGTTCCGAAGCGATGTGCTCGCCAAGATCAATGAGGTTTTCGTCCATTTTTTTGAGCCTACCCCCTAGCGTTCTATCGTGCCGGTTCGGCGGATTTTTTTCTGCAGTTGCAGAACGCCGTACACCAAGGCTTCCGCCGTGGGCGGGCAACCCGGAACATAGATGTCGACCGGCACGATGCGGTCACAGCCGCGCACAACCGAGTAGGAATAGTGATAGTAGCCACCGCCATTGGCGCATGAGCCCATGGAAATCACATAGCGTGGTTCGGGCATCTGGTCATAAACCTTGCGCAATGCAGGCGCCATCTTGTTGGTGAGCGTTCCCGCCACAATCATCACGTCGGACTGGCGCGGGCTGGCGCGTGGCGCAAAGCCGAAGCGCTCGACATCATAACGCGGCATGGACGCCTGCATCATTTCAACCGCACAGCAGGCCAGGCCGAAAGTCATCCACATCAACGAACCGGTGCGAGCCCAGTTGATCAGGTCGTCACTTGTGGTCACCAGGAAGCCCTTGTCGGCAAGCTGGTCATTCACCGATGAGTAAAACGCTTCCTGCTCCGGTGTCAGCACCGCAGGGGCAGCGGCAGCCTTCAAGGGCTGGCCGTTCTTGTCGATCAATCCCATTCCAGTGCCCCTTTGCGCCATTCATAGACGAAACCAATGGTCAGGATGGCGAGGAATATCATCATCGACCAGAACCCGAACACGCCAACCTCCTTGAGCGAAATCGCCCAGGGAAACAGGAATGCCACTTCCAGGTCGAAAATGATGAAGAGAATGGCCACCAGGTAGAAGCGGATATCAAACTTCATGCGGGCATCGTCAAAGGCGTCGAAACCGCATTCATATGCCGACATTTTCTCAGGATCAGGCCGGCGGATGGCGATGACGAACGCCGAGGCCATGAGGGCGATGCCCAGACCGATACATATTCCCATGAATATGACGATGGGCAGATAGTCCTGCAGTAATTCCGTCATGGTTCAGCACCTGTTGCATGGTAGCCGTTCAGCCACCGCAGCCCCTTTATCCGACTCTGATTGCCTGTTGGGTTGGTACCGCAGTGCAACAGGCGACGCAAGCCTCAATCCCCGGCCGGGTATATGGTGGAAAACCGTTTTGCCAGCCGGATATTCTGCCATCCATCCTGTTTACCGGAAAATCCGGCCGAGTGCAGCAAATTCACGACATGCCAGGAGCGATAAATTGGCGCGAGTGACGGGCCCTGGGCCAGTGACGCCTGGAGTCGCGGACCCGCACCTGTTGAACGCTACATGTACAACAAGACATTGCCCCAGGGTCACATGCGTCACACATGGCTGTGATCTGCTCAGGATTCCACTTCACGTCAGCTGCCGGCTGCGATTATCATCCAAACTGCAGCGGACAACCAATCGCCATCGTTTCACAGGTGAAACAAGGACTCACACAAATGCCTGGAGATATCCGCAGTCAGTGCGAAATGCCGGCAGATGCGAATTCGTGCAAACCTGAATTTGCAACCTCCTGCTCGCCGGCCAACAGGTCCAGCCTGACGCATGACTCTCTTGCGGTCTGCCGGCCTCTGAACCGCGTTGTAGAAGCGATCATCGCCGTTGTCTTGATTGCTGCCGTTGCGGCCGTGACCATTCCGGGCACGGCACGGGCGATGGACTGGAACCAGACCAAGGAACTGGTGCGCACCGAGTTCCCGGATGCGCCACAACTGTCAATATCGGGGCTTTCAAAGCACCTTGAAAGGCAGTCGCTTCCGCCGCTTGTGATCGATGTCCGCGACGCCGAAGAATACGCGGTCAGCCACCTGCCGGGCGCTGTGCACGCCCAGGGCGGCAAGCTGGAGCGCCTGGTGAGAGAAACCGGCGCGCAACGCCCAATCGTTCTGTACTGTTCAGTGGGCTACAGGTCCGCGCGCGAGACCGAGAAACTGCGCCGCAAAGGCTACTCAAATGTGAGCAATCTCGAAGGCTCGATCTTTGAGTGGGCCAATGCCGGCAAACCACTCGTCCGGGGCGGACCGCAATCGCAAATCCCGACTGATGCGGTACACCCGTTCGACGAGGCGTGGGGGGCGCTTCTAAATGCCGAACACCGCAGCTACGTACCGCGCGTCGATTAGAGGCTGAACCTGTATCGGGCGCAACTGACCGAACCGGATTAAGCCGGGGCCGGCTTTTGACTATATTCTGAATGGAATTTATCCATTGAAAACAATGGACGTAGATTTGCTGTTGGGACGAATTGGGAACATTTTTGGGAACTTTGCCGAAAATCTCCCAAAATCCCAAAGGCCAAAATCAGCCA
>JBPCVV010000238.1:0-4627 GCA_051010195.1 Anderseniella sp.
CCAGGTTTTAGACGTGACTTGACATCCTGGTAGATTGTCCGCGCCGCAATTCTAAAACCGCGATGCATGCGAATACCAGCCTTCTTATCTCGGACGATCTCTGTGTCTTTGTTTAGGGACCAATTTCTATCGTTAACCGTTCCGCGGACTGAAATACCCTGTAATTTCTGCTTATCATCGTATCCAATAAAGTACTGAACATCTGAAGTGCCTGGTGTGGCGACCTTGACAGAATTACCCCTTAGCTTAGCAACAATCTTGGATTTGCCATCGTAAGCTTGGTTGGACAATTGTGCGGCGCGATAGAGGAGGCCGAAATCAATGTTGGGCGATTTTGCTGACGTTGAGATCGGGTGGCTTATGACAGCAACGCCCAATAGTATGATTGTCGAAACAAATCTACCGCAATTAGCAAGCTTAAACATTTGGCGGTCCCTTAATGTAAACCGCGTGGATTAGCATTCCAGCGGTTGTTCTCAGCGAAAAATCTATCTCCCCGTTTTGCGACAAAATTGAGACGGTTGGCGAAGCCAAATGTCACATTCAGGCACATAACGGACCCTTCAGGTCGTGGAGGCAGAAGGCAGCTTTCGGATGTAAAGCGGACACCACGAGCGTTATCCTTTAAACAACAGGTCATCCTGTGCAATACGGCTTGAAGCAATCCAGCCGAACGACGATGAGAACACGCAAGATCAGGTTATTGGCTGTCCGGTGGTGCCACAAGGCATTTAGCAATAAGTCTCAAGACTGCCGCGTCGGCGCACGTCCAGTGTCACACAATGAAACCCGCCGCCAAGTGACCGCCCGTGCCGCAGCAGCAATGGCAGCACATTGATCCCGGCGCTTTCCAGCATTTTGATCAGGGTCTTCTGGTGCACATCGACAACTGCCAGATCCGGGTTGATCATCAACAGATTCATGCCGATCCAGTCGGATGCCAGCGGCGGCAGGCCTGAGTACGCGGCCTTTTCCATTTCCGGAGCATACATCACATCCCATTTGCGCAAGGCTTCCGGCAGGTTGTCCTCATTTATCCGCAACGGGTTTACCAGAACCAGCCCGGGCCGCAGGAACACCAAGGTGGTGTCGATGTGCGCGGCACGATACATGTTGCGGCACGCATGCACCCGGTATTCGGATCCAAGCGTCGATTGCAGCCATAAATGCCCAAGATCATTGCCCGAATGAGAAACCAGATAGAACAGGTCGCGTCCAGCCCGTATAACGTTGGCGGCATCAAATACAGGTTCATGATTGTTGAGAGCGCCACGATCAGCGTCGGTCAGGTTGTACGTCTTGTCGTCCAGAGATGGTCGCGGGGCAGAAATCCATCGCGAACCGGACTTCAGGTAGTCAGTCAATATATCCTTGTAGGCCCAGGGTTCGAAGAATCTTGAACGCAGCACATTCGGTGTTTCGATGATCAGGTCGCCAACTGACATCAATACATCGCGTGGGCAGTACGAGAAAAAGTAGCCGCTTTCCCAAAACGGCGTCTTTATCGTATCCCGGCATCGCAGGGGAGCCGGGCGCCTTACCATGATACCAAGCTTTTCCAGTTCAGCTACAAAGACGGCCAGATCTTCTTCGGTTTCCTCGATGATCCGGCGGGGAATATCCCTGGCCCCCACATCGACATCGGGTGCTATTTGAGACAATGCATGGATTCCCAGATCGTCTGGAATCTGGGCATTGGTGGCGTGCCCGACAATGATTTCTTCCAGTGGATCCCACTCATTGTGCACACTAACGGCGGATTGCATGGCGACGGGGGGCTCGGTCAACTGTTGGGTCATGTAAGAGGCTTCTTTGCAAGATCTTGAGCTTGAAGTGCGTTTCAATGCTTTAACGCTAATCGGCAATACTCGCTCACGCCGGGCAATGCCGGTGCAAGGCCGAAAATGAAACTTGTGCCGTGAAACATGAGCCGCCAAATATGGCGACCCATATCAGCGGCTAAGCTCTGCTCATTTTATTTCTACAGTTTCTGAGTTCCACAATGAGCTGTTTGGACAGTCGACCAGGTCTTTGTTCTTTTGGTCCAGTTCGTCGGCAGGGGAATCATCGTAATTTCCCCAGAACAATCCCCACTCTACAATGGAAGGCGAAGTCACAACAAAGCGCAAATCGACCTGGTTTGTTGCGCCAACTGCCGGATACATCAAGAAGGCTTGCATGTCTTTGCCACCCTTCATCCCCCTTGCAGCCTTGAGCCACTCCCTCGCAGCAGTCTGCACCTGCTCGTCTGTCGCGTTTTCGTCTCTTTCACAAGTGAAGACATAGACAGCTTCATCCGCATAGGCCGGAGCGGCGGTAAATGCTACCATCGAGATAAGTATCGAGCGCAAGAAAGTTTTCATTAGGGGGTCTCCAAATTCCTGTACTTTGTCAATCTTCAAATCAACGCAACTTCCGATCCGGACTTTGCGACAACATTATCGCAATATATTACGTCACCAGTATGAACCCGCAGCCAAAACAGGCAATTTATCCGCTTGAGTACTCTGTGCCGTTGTTCGGGCACCAGCACCTGAAACCTTAATAGAGAAATCTCAATCTAGTGGCCCAGACATAGGGGCTAGGGTCAGGACCCATTAATGTTATCCATTCTGCGGGAGGATACTTTGCCTCTGACAAGGCGAAAGGGTGCAGTTAACGATGGTTGCACTGCACGAACGATACAAACCGATGCCTACGATCAAATAGACAGATAGCTTGGCGGCTGTATCGATCAGTTACGTTTTCTTGCGCGGTTTCTTGACAGCTCGTTTGGCCCTTGGTTTGCGCTTCTTGGCCGCTGGTTTGCCCGCCTGCGTGGGCTTTTTGGCAGCTGGTTTTGCCTTGTTCTGCTTCATGGTCTCAAGCTCGGCACGCAGGGCTTTGAGTTCCTGCGTCTCCACCTGGGTTTTCTGGAAAGGCCATGAAATTTTGAACTTTGACGTTTCAGCAGGCTTATCGGCTGGGTCCGGCTTGCCGTCTGCCGACAACAGGACCGCGATCCATCGCAAGGACTGGATGTTGCGGCAGACAATAACCGTGGACGCAGTAATGGGCACGCTCAAGAAAGCACCCACCATCCCCCAGATTGTCGTCCAGAACGTGAGCGCCACCATGATGACGAACGGACTTAAGTTCAAGGTCCGGCCCATCAGCTTCGGTTCAATAACATTGCCCACACATGCCTGCACAGCAGCCAGCAGTGCGGCAATCTGCAGAGCCGGGCCCACTGTATCAAACTGCATCAGCGCCAGAACGACGGGGATGACAACCGCGATAGCTGAGCCGATAACCGGTATGAAGTTGAGCAGGAAGGCAAACAAACCAAGAAGCTCGGCAAAATTCGCGCCATAGATTTTCAATACCGCGTAGGTAAGTGTCCCAGTCAACACGCTAACCATGGTTTTGATGGACAGATACTGGCGAATTCCGTGACTGACGGACGTCACTACGTCATTAAGCTCACGATTATCCGCCTCATTGGGCACCAGCAGGTTCAATTTGGCCCTCAGCATGCCGCGTTCAGCGAGCAGGAAACCGGTATAGATAAGGATCAGGACGATGTCGCTGAACACGCTGCCGGCCTTGTTCGCAAAGTTGGTCACTATTTTTCCGACGTCAAAATTAGACACAGCCGTGTCTATGCGTTCGGCGATTTGCGGGCCGGTCCAGGCTGCTGCGTCAGCCATTATATTGTTTATTCGTTGAGTGTACTGCGGCCACGCCAGTGCCAAGGCGCCAGATTGACTTTGGACAATCGCGCCAATCAGCAGCAGGATGATTAACCCGGCACTAATAGCAATCAGTGTTGCCAGCCACGTCGGAAGCTCGAAATGTTCCAGTTTAACTATGGCGGAGTTTGTCAGGCTGGCCAAAAGCCCAGCAATGACAATGGGGATCAAGAAAGCCCCGCCAAGAATCAGCACAGCGAGCAGCGAGGCAACGATCACGGTGACCCAGGCTGTTTTTTGTAACTGGTTAAGTGTGGGTGCGGCCCGAACCATTGGCAATCAATACCCCGACTGTTTTTATCAGCTCTTTTTCGCCTTGAGCAGATTTGTGATTGTAGACAAGATGGGACCGATCAAGGCAGGTGAGAAGATGTCTGAAGGTCGTTTCACAAATGCAGCGATGTTTTCGCGAACGCCCTCGACATCGTCACGCACCTGCAGGAGCTTTTGCTGGACATCGTCGACTTCAACCCCGATCTCAGCCAATGCCATGTCCCGGACTTCAGTCACCATGCCTTCTTCTGGTGCCGGCTGAAGAGCTTGTGCAATGGCGATGAGGATGACTGCAATTACAACATCAACAATTCCAACAATGCATGCAGCCCATGCCTTGCCTACAACTGGCTCAAGAGCAAAGTAGGCCGCGATGTTCAGCATGCCCCATGCAAACAGACCGGCAATTCCGGCAACAACACCCAGGATGAGTTTTCGCGTTATGAGTTTCAGGCGGGATTCCGCCAGGACTCGTTCAGCGCGCCACAACAATTGCAGGTTACGGGTAATATTGTTCATGTCCTACCTCACGCTTTCGACACGCGGCCGACGAGCACACCGAGAACAAACGCCAGACCGACGGCAATTGTTGGATGCTCGGCGATTTCTTTTTCACCGATCTC
>JBPCVV010000239.1:0-20367 GCA_051010195.1 Anderseniella sp.
CTCCCAAGCTGCGTTCAGCAGCACGGCCGCGGCATACCAGATGATCAGAATGACGAGGACGACCACAGCCACCGGCCCCGCTCGCTTGACCAGATCAGAGCTCATAGCTGTGGCCGGCGCGAAGGCCATCGCGCACGCGATGTGCAATCCTGAGGAACTCAGGCGTTTCGCGAATGTCGAGCGGCCGTTCGGCCGGCAGGGTCGACGAGATCATATCGATGATCCGCCCAGGTCTCGGCGACATCACCACGATCTTGGTGGAGAGATAAACAGCTTCGGGGATCGAATGGGTGACGAACGCGATGGTCTTTCGGGTGCGCGCCCAAAGATCGAGAAGCTGCTCGTTCAGATGATCGCGCACGATCTCGTCGAGCGCGCCGAACGGTTCGTCCATCAGCAGAAGGTCGGCATCGAATGCCAGGGCCCGGGCGATCGAGGCTCTTTGCTGCATGCCGCCTGACAGCTGCCAGGGATATTTCTTCTCAAAGCCGGTGAGGTTGACCAGGTCCAGGGTCCGGGCAATGCGCTCACTCGTCTCATCTGCCGAGTATCCCATGATCTCCAGCGGTAGGCCGACATTGCGCTCGATGGTGCGCCATGGATACAGCGATGCCGCCTGAAACACGTAACCGTAGGCGCGCGCCTTGCGCGCAGATTCTGGATCAACACCGTTGACCTGGATCTCGCCGCCGGTGGGTTTTTCCAGGTCGGCGATGACCCTCAGGAACGTTGTCTTGCCGCAGCCGGATGGGCCTATAAACGAGACGAATTCACCTTTCCCGACATTGAGGTCGACGCCCGACAGCGCATGCACCGGCCCATCATCCGTCTGAAATGTCAGGGACAGGTTGGTTGCCGACACCACTTCGTGTGACATCAAACGCCACTCGCCGGAATTCCTGTTCGCTGCACCTTGCGCGGAGCGGTAATCTGCTTCCATTCCGACAGCGCCTTGTTGACTGCCTGGAACGGCTCACGCTTCACGTACTCGCCATGACCTTCCTGGGTCTTGATGGCGCCTTCTTCAATCGCGACCTGGCCCCTGGTCAGGGTATACCTCGGCAGGCCTTCGACCTTCTTGCCTTCAAACACATTATAGTCGATGGCCGACTGCTGCTTGTCCGCGGAAATTGTCTTCTTCAGGGCCGGGTCCCACACCACAAGATCAGCGTCCGCGCCGACCAGGATGGCGCCTTTCTTCGGGTAGATGTTGAGGATCTTGGCAATATTGGTCGAGGTCACGGCGACAAACTCGTTCATCGTCAACCGGCCGGTCTTGACCCCGTAGGTCCACAGCATCGGCATCCGGTCTTCAAGCCCGCCGGTGCCGTTCGGGATCTTGGTGAAGTCACCGACACCATGGCGCTTCTGCTCGGTCGTAAAGGCGCAGTGATCGGTTGCGACCACCTGCAGCGACCCGGCCTGAAGGCCCGCCCAAAGTGAATCCTGATGCTGCTTGTTGCGGAACGGCGGCGACATCACCCGGCGCGCAGCATGATCCCAGTCGGCATTGGCATATTCGCTTTCGTCCAGCGTCAGGTGCTGGATCAGCGGTTCACCAAAGACCCGCATACCCTTCTGCCGGGCCCGGCGGATGGCTTCGTGTGACTGCTCGCACGACGTGTGCACAACATAAAGCGGAACGCCGGCCATATCGGCAATCATGATCGCCCGGTTGGTCGCCTCGCCTTCCACTTCCGGCGGCCGTGAATAGGCATGCGCCTCAGGACCGTCATTGCCCTCGGCCATCAGCTTGGCCTGCAGCTGCGCGACCACGTCGCCGTTTTCCGCATGCACCAGCGGCATGGCACCGAGCTCGGCGCAGCGCTGGAACGACGAGTACATCTCGTCATCGTCGACCATCAGAGCGCCCTTGTAGGCCATGAAATGCTTGAACGTGTTGATACCCTTGTCGCGGACCACGGTTTCCATTTCGTTGAACACCTGCTCGCTCCACCAGGTAATCGCCATGTGGAATGAGTAGTCGCAGTTTGCGCGGCCCGACTTGTTGTCCCACATCTGGATCGCTTCGAGCAGCGACTGGTCAGGCGACGGCAGCGCGAAATCCACCACCATTGTCGTACCACCGGAGAGCGCCGCGCGCGTACCGCTTTCAAAATCGTCCGTGGAGTAAGTGCCCATGAACGGCATTTCCAGGTGGGTATGCGGGTCGATGCCGCCTGGCATGACATAACAGCCGGTTGCATCCAGTGTCTTGTCCCCGTCAAGCCCGCTGCCGATCGCTACGATCTTGCCGCCTTCGATCTTGACGTCCGACTTGTAGGTCAGGTCTGCGGTAACGATGGTGCCGCCCTTGATGACTGTACTGGCCATGATCTCTTACCCTCTCACCCGATGATTTCTGCAGTTTCGACAACGGCATGGAACAACACTTCCGCACCGGCCGTCGACCATTCCTTTGAGATTTCTTCCGCTTCATTGTGGCTCAGGCCGCCGACACAAGGACACATCACCATGGCGGTCGGCGCTACCCTGTTGACCCAGCATGCGTCATGGCCCGCGCCCGAAATGATATTGCGGTGTGAATAGCCAAGCCGTTCCGCAGCGCTGCGGATCGCCTGCACGCAGGTCTCGTCAAACTCCACCGGATCGAAGCCGCCGATCTTTTCAATCTCGACATCGAGCCCCATGTCGTCGCAGATTTTCTTCGCACCCGACGCCAGGCGCTTCTCCATGTCCTGGATCACGGCCAGGTTGGGCGAGCGAAAGTCGACGGTGAACACGACTTTCCCCGGTATGACATTCCTGGAATTTGGATAGACTTCGACATGGCCGGCGGCACCGACCGCATCAGGCTCGTGCGACCAGGCAATTTCGTCGACAAGTTCAAGAATCCGGGCCATGCCGAGACCGGCATTCTTTCGCATCGGCATTGGCGTCGAGCCGGTATGGGCGTCCTTGCCGAGCACCGTCAGCTGGGTCCACGACAGCCCCTGGCCATGGGTCACGACACCGATATCCACGTCTTCGGCCTCCAGTATGGGACCCTGCTCGATGTGCAGTTCGAAGAACGCTTTCATCTTCCGCGCGCCGACCTCTTCTTCGCCGCGCCAGCCGATGCGCTCCAGTTCGTCGCCGAACTTCTTGCCTTCGGCATCTTCGATCCCGTAGGCCCAGTCCTGCTTGTGTATGCCGGCAAACACGCCGGACGCCAGCATGGGCGGCGCAAAACGCGCGCCTTCCTCATTGGTCCAGTTGGTCACCACGATCGGGTGCTTGGTCTTGATGTTGAGATCATTCAACGTCCTGACAATCTCAAGCCCGGCCAGCACACCCAGTACACCGTCATAGCGGCCGCCGGTGGGCTGGGTGTCGAGATGCGAGCCCACATAGACCGGCAGCGCGTCCGGGTCGGATCCTTCACGCCGCATGAACATGGTGCCCATCTGGTCGACGCCCATGCTGCAGCCGGCATCCTCGCACCAGCTTTGGAACAGTTTGCGGCCCTCGCCGTCCTCGTCCGTAACCGTCTGGCGGTTGGAACCACCGGCAATACCGGGCCCGATTTTCGCTATCTCGTGAATGGTGTCCCAGAGCCGGTCGCCATTGATACGCAGGTTCTCGCCAGGTGCTGTCATTTTATATCCATCTGCAACATTGAAAATTTTGATCAATTGGTAAAGATTACAGGTTTCACATCGTTCCTCAAGATGTAAAATGATCGCTCAGGGCCGTATTCCCCCACCCAAAGCCGGCCTAGATCAGGATGATTTTTGGTTGAATCAACCAAAAATCATAAACCTGATCGCTTTCAAAGTGATAGAGCAACTTTATGGGTTCATCCGAACCCATGTTGCTCTAGCAGGAGACCCATCGCTTGGCCAAGCCCAGAGCCGCAGAGACCCGCAAGCGCACCCGCATCCAGCAGGAGAAGGAAGACCGCATTCTCGACGCCGCGCTGGATGTATTTTCCGTGCATGGTTTTCGCGGTGCTACCATTGACCAGATTGCCACCGCCGCCGGCATGTCAAAGCCGAACCTGCTGTATTACTTCCGCACCAAGGAGGCCATCCACCGCCTGCTGATCGGGCGGCTTCTGGATACCTGGCTCGACCCGTTGCGAGAGATGAGTTCTGACGGTGATCCCCTGGTAGAAATCTGTTCCTACATCCGGCGCAAGCTTGAAATGGCGCGTGATTATCCGCGCGAAGGCCGGCTGTTCACCAACGAGATCCTGCGTGGCGCGCCGCACATCCAGGAAGAACTGCGCGACCTGAAATCGCTGGTCGACGAAAAGGCAGCCATCATGCGGCGCTGGATGAAGGACGGACGGATGGCAAAATGTGACCCGCATCACCTGATCTTCTCGATCTGGGCCACCACCCAGCACTATGCCGACTTCGACGTCCAGGTGCGCGCAGTACTGGGACCCGGCAAGTCAGGCGAAGGCCGTTTTGAGGACGCCGCGCGCTATCTCGAGAAGCTGTTTCTGGATGGTTTGAAGCCGTAGGGTCGAGTTCATCAGTTCATGCAGGCCGCTCTGGGCCTGAGCATTATCTTCAAGTCGTTTCAACATTTGGGTGTCCTGTAGATGGAACCTGCGTGAAACGCCAGTGGGAATTTGCAGCACTACAGGTGCGGCCCCGTTTTCTCCGGTGATCGCATCTGGGAATGCATGTGCTGGAATTTAGAGGGCGGGACTCCGTGCGCGTTTATGAAGGCGCGGGTGAACTGAGAAATTCCCGAATAGCCCAACTCACGACCGACCTGCTCAATATTCGCTTGGGTTCCGGTGAGAAGTTCCCGGGCGCGCTGCATCCGACACTTCGTGACGAGTGCGCGATAGTTCATGCCATATTCTTCCAAGCGGCGCTGCACGGTCCGCGGCCCCAACGCCAGGCTCTCAGCGATGTCTTCGAGACCGAACCCGCCCGCAGGCAGGCGCAGCGAAATCAGATGGGCGACGCCGTCTAAAAAGTCAGTTGGCAGATCTGTTCCAACGCGCTGCAAATCGGCAATGCTCACAAATTCTCCCAATCCAGCTTCTGCAGATTTCCTACTTTGGTCGACGAGCTCACGGTCCACCACCAATTCAAGCCCGTCATCCGAAAATGCAACCGCAGCAGAAAATGCGTCTTCGTAATCCTGTTCCCACGGGCCCGGAATTCCACAAATCGAAACCTTAAGTGGTATCCAATGTGTGCCCAGATAGTCCCGTATCAATGCTTCGATAACGCGCAACACCATGTCACCCGCGTGTCGATATCCGGACAAATTCTGGTATGTGTTTTCGTAACCGATTACAAACTCATCGCCGAATTCTCGCAGTGTAAGGCGGCTGCCGGTCTCATAATACGGCAACGCTATCTGAAACCTCCGCAACGCCTGTCTGAGAGTGGGCGCCTGTACAATAAATTTTCCCCATGCGCCGTAGTCTTCAAATTCTATGCCTTCCGCAGCCGCCAGGCCAAAAGACCGCATGCCGCTTACCTCCGCTGCATTGCGATAAAGCGCGATGAGGTCCCTCATCGGGATGATCGCCTCGGGCGTGTCCAGCAACTCAAGCGGGAGCGATTGTCTGGCAAAGGCGTTTTCGAGTCCATCGTCGCCGGCCATGTGAACGATGAGTTCAGGAAGGCCGTTCAGGTCGCGTATCCTGCCGAAACTTGGTGCTGTCATGGGCCACCTACAATTGCGTTCCCACGCAGGATTGTTTGTCAGTCAATCCAACGCAGGCATTGCCGCCTGATGACCCCTGTGTACCGCCGTTTCCAGACAATTCTGTCTCCGGCTCGAAGGTCCCAATTTCCAACCATGCCATTTTGTCATGAAGTGGTAAAGACCGGATGGCGGCGGCGGCTTACGCTTCGTACTATGAAGCGTTAATAGCCGCCGCGCGAACGTATCGGCGAATCAGAGGAGCTTGCGGTCAGTTCCGGACCCGAACCCAATATGCAAAGGCTTCTTCCCAAGACGCGTGACATTGTTTTGGTAGGCGGAGGTCACACGCATGCCCTGGTCCTGCGAAGGTGGGGCATGCGCGGACTGCCTGGTGCCCGATTGACCTTGATCAACCCTGGAGCGACCACGTCCTATTCGGGCATGCTTCCCGGATTCGTTGCCGGACACTATACGCGCGACGAGTTGGAGATCGACCTGGTGCGTCTCGCCCGTTTTGCAGGGGCCAGACTTATCCATTCGCGGGTCGAGGGTATTGATCTTGAGGCGGGCACTGTCGAACTCGACAATCGCACGCCGGTGAGCTTCGACGTGTTGTCGCTCGACATTGGCGTTCATGGCGAATTGAGCGATTTTACCGGTTTTCGGACGAACGGGGTTGCTGCAAAACCTCTGGATGCTTTTGCTGGCCGATGGGCGGCGTTCCGCAATGAGTTAAAACCGGGCTCACACGCCAGTGCCGTCGTGATAGGAGCCGGCGTGGCGGGAGTAGAGCTCGCGCTGGCCATGCGGCACGGCGCGGCCAGGCGATCCGCTGAACTCTCCGTCACCGTGGTGGATCGATCGGCAGCCATGTCCGGCTTGCGCCCTGCGACGAAAAAATTGATTCAGAATGGTCTCGCGGCGTCCGGCGTTGAAATGTTGGAAAGCAGCGAAGTTGCCACGATCGAAGCGAGTGCCGTCAGACTGACAAACGGCCAGTGCCTGGATTCCGACTTCACAGTCGGCGCCGGCGGGCCGCAGCCATATGGGTGGTTAAGCGAAACCGGGCTCGCACTGGAGGCCGGCTATTTGAAGGTCAACGCGCGGCTCCAGTCTCTCACCGACCCGAGGGTTTTCGCAGCAGGTGACTGCGCACACCTCACGCACGCGCCGCGGCCCAAGGCCGGCGTCTATGCTGTACGCGCAGCTCCGACACTTTACGCCAACTTGTTCGCCGCGCTAGACGCGGGACCATGGCAGACCTACCGGCCGCAACGCGATTATTTGAAACTCATCTCGATGGGCGACAAGGTGGCAGTCGCCGACAAAGGCCTGAGCCTCAAAGGTCGATGGCTATGGCGCCTGAAAGACAGCATCGATCGCCGTTTCATGGACAAGCTGAACAACCTTGAGCCCATGAAACCCCCGAAGGCACCGGCCCTTGCGGCTCCTGGTGTCGCCGAGAAACTGCAAGGACCAGTCCTGTGCGGCGGTTGTGGCGCAAAGGTGGGGCGCAACACGCTCGATCCCGCTCTGTCTCAACTGAACGGCTCCCGCATCGACATCGAAACTGGCCCGGGCGACGACGCCGCGGTGATCCGTGTCGGAGACGACAGGCTGGTCATCACCACGGATCATTTGCGTGCATTTACGGAAGATCCCTATGTCATGTCGCGAGTGGCCTCAATCCACGCTCTTGGCGACATTTTTGCAATGGGCGCGACCCCGCAAGCGGTGCTTCCGTCTCTGACCCTGCCGCCACTATCGGAAGGCTTGCAGGCACGCACCCTGGACGAAATCATGGCGGCCGCAAGAGACGTTTTTTCTCAGGCGGGCGCCCAGATCGTCGGAGGGCACACCGCAACGGGCGCTGAGCTTTCCGTCGGCTTCACCGTAACAGGCAAGTTAAGTCGCAAGCCGATTACCCTCCACGGCGCCAAACCTAACGACAAGCTCATCTTGACCAAGCCGCTCGGTACGGGGGTCATCATGGCCGCGGAAATGGCTCTTGCAGCGGATGGCCGGGACGTTGCTGAGGCGCTGGCTCTTATGCAGAAGGGTTCGGCGGAAGCCGCCAGGATCCTGGCTGACGCAAACGCGATGACCGATGTGACAGGTTTCGGATTGGCGGGCCATCTCCTCGGTATTTTAGACGCTTCCGGTCTCGGGGCAGAGCTTTATCTTCAAGAATTGCCGCTGTTGAGGGGAGCTGAGAAGCTGGTACGCTCAGGTCATCGTTCGTCGCTCTTTGCAGAGAACCTTGCCTCGTCCGGCCCGCGCGTCGCCGCTCCTCAATATCCACGCGTCAAACTACTCTATGATCCACAGACTGCAGGAGGCTTGGTCGCCTCAGTTCCACCTGAGGCTGCCGACGATTTGGTTGAGGAACTGACGGCAGCAGGATACAGCGGGGGTGTGATTGGTACTGTTAGGGCCGGCACTTCTCGCATTGTCGTGCATTGACGGTGGTGTACCTTTTGAATTGTCCTGCGTAGAGTGCACTATGGCAAGCGATACGACGCCCCTCCGGGCTATCCGGCTCCCATCGGTTGATCGAATTCTTCGCTCGGCCCCGGCAGCGCCGCTCATCGACGTGTACGGGCGTGCTGAAGTTACCAATAGAATTCGCGAGACGTTGGCGGAGTTGCGCGGTGAGCTACGTGCCAACCGCGCAGCTGCAACGAGCGAAGCGGAAGTCCTGGACATCGCCGCCGAGGCGCTTGCGCAAGATGCCATTCCTTCGCTCCGCCGCGTGCTCAATCTGACTGGCACCGTGCTGCACACCAACCTTGGGCGGGCGATGTTGCCCGAGAATGCGATCGATGCAATTTCAGATGTCGCGCGCGGCGCCAGCAATCTGGAATACGATCTTGAAGCGGGTGAGCGGGGCAACAGAGATCACCACCTGGAGAGTGCCATAATCAGTCTCACCGGGGCGGAGGCGGCGACGGTAGTTAACAACAATGCTGCAGCCGTCATGCTCGTACTCAACACGCTAGCGCTGGGGCGCGAAGTGCCGGTTTCACGCGGCGAACTCGTCGAGATCGGCGGCTCTTTCCGCATTCCGGAGATCATGAGCCGTTCGGGCTGCACGCTGGTCGAGGTCGGCACAACCAATCGAACGCATCTGAAAGATTTTGAGCGCACGTTAGGACCGGAGACAGCGCTGGTGATGAAAGTGCACGCCAGTAACTACGTCATCAATGGTTTTGCCGCCGCCGTCCCGGAAGCCGATCTGGCTGCACTCTGCCGCGCAAATGACACACCTTTCGTCGTGGATCTGGGTGCGGGCTCGCTGATCGATCTGGAACGCTACGGGCTGCCGCATGAGCCAACGCCGACCGAGACGCTGGCGGCCGGTGCGGATCTGGTCACATTCTCGGCCGACAAGCTGCTTGGCGGCCCACAAGCCGGCATCATCGTCGGACGCAAGACACTGATCGACCGGCTGAAATCAAACCCGATGAAGCGTGCCCTGAGATGCGACAAGATGACGATCGCGGCGCTGGCCGCCGTCTTGAAGCTGTACGCAGATCCGGACCGGCTGAGCCAGCGTCTGCCCACATTGATTGCGCTGACGCGAACGACCGAGGAGATCGGAGAAGTTGCCCGTCAACTGATCGAGCCCCTGGCTTCCAAGATCGGCCGGATCGCGACCGTGTCAGTCGTCGAATGCGAAAGCGTCGTCGGTTCAGGCGCCCTCCCGACACGGACGCTTCCAAGTCGCGGAATCTCTATTGCCCCGCACGATGAAACCAAGAGTGGCAAGTCGCTCCTAGGTCAAATCAGCAAGGCGTTCGTTGCGTTACCGACGCCCGTAATCGGGCGTATTCACGCTGGTGCTTTTTTGCTCGATCTACGCTGCCTCGATCAACCAGAGGAGCTCGGAACGCTGATTGAGAAGATTAATTTCAAGGCATGAGGGCCAGAGTCCAATTGGCATTTTGTCGTGTAATGGTAAAGTCGAACTGATTGCCAGCTATCGTGCTCACTGCCTATACTTTTTGCCTCAAATCCGGCTTTTTCGGACCAGCATAAAGCTGTATCTGAAGGAACAGTCTGAAACCCAGTGTTTGCCGATTGGAAGGGCTTCACTTGATCGGAGCACCTAACTGGATGCTAGAGTCTTTGAGTTTGCGATGGCGTGCTGGACCGCGTGACACGCCGCCTTCGCTCGTGTCCCAGCAAGGGATCACGCGCGCGAACATTGGCTCACCAGGACTATATTTTACGGAAAGGAACCGCACCCCGGTGGGGCGCACGGTCTTCAAAACCGCTGGGAGGCGTCAGACGTCTCTGGTGGGTTCGACTCCCACCCTTTCCGCCAACCTTCTTTGCCGCGGAGAGCCGTCCGGGCGACCGCGGTGATTATCGGAACCGCCGGACATATTGACCACGGCAAGACTCTGCTCGTGAAGGCCCTGACCGGGGTCGCAACGGACAGGCTCAAAGAGGAAAAAGCGCGCGGCATCAGTATTGAGCTTGGCTTTGCCTACGTACCGGTGACGGAAAGCTCAACACAAGTGCGGCCCTGCGGCGATGTGCTCGGCTTCGTCGATGTGCCGGGCCATGAGAAATTCGTTCACACCATGGTGGCAGGTGCCACGGGAATTGACTTTGCGTTGCTCGTCGTGGCCGCCGATGACGGCGTAATGCCGCAAACCCGCGAACACCTGCAAGTACTCGATTTGCTCGGCATTGCCGAGGGTGTCGTGGCGCTGAACAAGGTCGATCTCGTGGATGCCGACCGCGTCAGAACTGTGGAGAGCCAGATCCGCGACCTGCTTGTTGGCACGTCGCTTGAGGGTTCCGATATGCTTCCTGTCTCCGCTGCTCAGGGAACGGGCGTTGAGGCCTTGAAGCAACGACTCCTGGAAGAAACAGCCAGCAGGCCTGATCGACCTGTTCGAGGCCGATTTAGATTGGCAATCGACCGGTGTTTCACCCTGCAGGGCACCGGCACTGTTGTCACCGGCGCGGTAAGGTCCGGAAGCGTAAGAGCCGGAGACAAAATGCTCGCGCTGCCGTCGGGCCAGGAAGTGCGCGTGCGCACACTTCACGCACAGGGGCAGGAAAGCGAGATTGGGACCGCGGGCGAGCGCTGCGCGCTCAATCTGGCGGGCGTTGAAAGAAGCGCACTTAGCCGTGGCGACTGGCTCGTGGATCCCAATTCAGCCAACGTGACGGACCGGTTTGATGCGGAACTGAGATTGCTCGGCACCGAGGAGCGCGTTATTCGGACATGGAGCCCGGTGTATCTGCATGTGGGAACATCACGTGTGCTGGCCAGGGTCGTCATGCTCAGTGCCGACAAGTTGCGACCGGGTCAGAAAGCTCTCGTACAGATCGTGACGGAGCGGCCGCTGCCGCTGATCTTTGGTGACCTTTTTGTCATCCGCGACGTGGGCGCTGGACGGACGATGGGTGGTGGTCACGTCATTGATCCACGTGCGTCGAGGCGAGGACGCAGGACAGCCGCGCGTCAGGAGGCTCGCGATGCTCTTTACAATTCGGATGCTGCCGAGGCGCTTGACGGTCTGTTCTCGATTGAGCCGGGCATCGTCGATTTGAGCGGCTTTGTCGAGGCTCGCAATCTCTCCCGTCTGGAGGTGGAAGAGCTGCTCGACCTGCTCGAGCCGGAAGTCTTCACGGTGGGCGGCAGGAGTTTCGCGGCAGAAGCTGAAGTGATTGCCAAAATAGGTCAGACCATCACCCAGAAGCTAGCCCCGTTTCACGAGGAGCATCCCGACCTGCCGGGGATGCCTCTTGCAATGTTGCGCCGTATGATGGAGCCGCGCCTGACGAAGCCGACGTTCGATGCGGTGATCGCCATCCTCGTCGGGCAGGAGGTTCTCGCCACCGTAGCCGGTACGGTGAGGTTGCCGTCGCATACGTCGAGCATCCGGGCTGCCGACCAAAATCTCTGGGAACGGTTGCAGGCCCTATTGGAAGCAAGGCGCTGCCAGCCGCCGCCACTAAGTGAGATTTCAGAGGACCTGAACCAGCCAATTGGAGATTTGCGAAAGGTCTGCAAGACGATGGCGAGGTTGGGCGATCTGGTTGAGGTTAGAAAGGACCGCTTTTTCCTGAAATCAGCCCTGGTCGAATTCGGCGAACTGGCGCATCAGATTGCGAAGGCAAACCAGCCTGAAACTTTTACCGTGGCCGAGTTCAGGGACCGTGCCGGATGCGGACGGGCAATAGCGATCCAGGTGCTCGAATACTTCGATCGCCTCGGAATCACAGGACGCAGAGGGGATACCCGAATTGTGTCAAAGGCGCCCACTGAGGTATTCGGTGACGGGCCGGCGACCCAAACCGCCAGGCACGGTTAAATGGCAACTCCTCCCTTCAGATTGTCCTGTCGGGCCTACGCTCCCTGATTTCGAGATCTGCCGGTCAAGAGTTTGGGGCACGGATGACCTCCGGCCAGAAGCACAGATGCACAGCTGGCGTCCGCTCACATATGTTACCATTTCCTGACTAAAGGACCCCATGAACGCAAAAACGAGTTGACGCTTTCCAGCGTCGGATATTAGACTTCGTGCCAATCAAAAAATGAGGTGTTGCCATGCCCGATCAAGGTTCCGACAAGAAATCAGGGAAGATCGAAGCGAGTAAGGGCGATGCGTCAACAAGCACATCACGCCGCAACTGGCTGGTTGGCTCCGGTGCCTTGCTTGCGGGCGGCATCGCAGGACGGGCAAGCGGTACCCAGACTGCCGCGGCCGAAGGAACTACACCACAAGAGGCGCCGGACCTCCCCTGGAAATGGGCGAAGATTGACCCCCTAGAGGCAGGATCGCGAACGTACAAGGCCTACCTGACCCAAGGGGGTTGAGGGAACGGTACTTGGCTGGGGGTCCTCAGCCTACTCCAAGAAGAAGTCGGATACCCCTGGACGACACTGCCCGGGTTCATGTTCCACCATGCAGCGACGGGTTACGCCGGTAACGGAACACTTTGCGGCGCGCTCGGCGTCGCCTCAGCGATCATCAATCTTGTCGCCTATGACGAGAAAACGCTGGCCCACTTCCATATGACGAACGCGTTAATGGATTGGTACTCAGCCTATGAGTTCCCCTCGACGCGCTACGATCATTTGTCGAAGCATCCCAACCAAGTGCGGGTGCTGGCAGATTCGCCGCTGTGCCACATCTCGGTGACGCAGTGGTCGATCAAGGCCGGTGTCGAAGTCACGTCACAGGAGAAGTACGAACGCTGCGCGAAGACGGCCGGCGATGTGGTTTACACAACGGTCGGTTACCTGAACAAATACTTCGAAGGACACGCGATTCCGAACAATTGGAAGCCTGATTTCGAAATGAAAGTCTGCCTGAGTTGCCACGGCGTCGAGAGCTATTTCACCGGCTACAAGGACAGCAACAACAACCAACAGGGACGTTTGCAGTGTTCGCAGTGCCACTCCAGTCACATGGCGCCGCTCTTCGAACGTACCAACCGCCGAATTCCCGGTCGGTTCGATCCGGCCAGGTTTGATCTGGAACAGTTTAAGAAAGATCTGGAACAGTCTAAGAAATAAATGAGCCATCCAGCGCTCATCCGTTAATACACCAATAGCCACAAGCGAGGCTGATATGCAGATAAATCGTCGAGACGCCATGAAACTGGCTGGCGGGGCCGCCGCATTTACCGGCCTTGGCTTTGATGCCTCAGCTGCTGAGGTCTACGCCAAAGATCTGCGTATCAAGGGAGCCAAGGAGACTTACTCCGTTTGTTGCTTCTGCTCGGTCGGCTGCGGTCTTCTGGTTAACTCCAGCGACGGCAAGATTATTAATGTCGAAGGCGATCCCAAGCATCCGATCAACGAAGGATCGCTTTGCCCCAAGGGAATTTCCATCGGCGCAGTGGTCAACACCGACGAGCGTGTACTGAAGCCGCGCTACCGCCGGCCCGGCGGGGCCGAATGGGAAGAAGTCGAATGGGACTGGGCGATCGACCGGATCGCTCGTCTGGTGAAGGACACCCGCGACCGCAGCTTCAAGAAAACCGTAACCTCGAAGACCCGGGAACAGATCGACCCGGATGCCGGCGAGGACGCGATACTCTATCCCGACATCATCACTGACGAGCAACGCGAATTCGTGGTCAACCGCACGGATGCAATTGCCCAAATCGGCAGCGCCGCGCTCGACAATGAAGAATGCTATGTTCTGCAAAAACTCATGCGGTCCTGGGGCTTGGTGCACATAGAACACCAAGCCCGAATATGACACTCGGCGACTGTGACGGCTCTGGGAGAGTCGTTTGGCCGAGGTGCGATGACGAACCACTGGGTTGATCTCAAGAACTCAGACGTAATTCTTGTGATGGGGGGAAACCCTGCGGCGAACCACCCGATTTCCATGAAATGGGTGATGAAAGCCAAAGAGCGTGGCGCAAAGCTGATTTGCGTTGATCCGAGGTTTACGCAGACAGCGGCCGTCGCGGATATCTACGCGCCTCTGCGGTCGGGGACCGATATTGCGTTCCTCGGCGGGCTGCTCAATCACATCCTGTCGAACGACCTGATCCAGCGGGAATACGTGCTCAACTACACCGATGCGCCGTTCCTCGTGGACCCGGACTTCAAGCTGCCGGTTGATACGGATGGGGTATTTTCAGGCCATATCAGTGAAACCGCAAAGTACGACCGAGCGACCTGGAAATTCCAGCTGGACGAAAATGGCGTTCCGCGCCGCGATCTAACATTACAGGATCCGAACTGCGTCTACCAACTGCTCAAGAAGCACTACGCACGCTATACGCTGGACATGGCATCCCGGGTGACCGGGACGCCGAAGGAGAAGTGCCGCGAAATCTGGGATCTGATCGCCGCGACTCACGTGCCAAACAAGGCCGCCACGGTTTGCTACGCCATGGGCTGGACCCAACACACCGTGGGCGTGCAGAACATCCGGGCCTTCTCTATCGTCCAGCTGCTTCTTGGCAACACGGGCATGGCCGGCGGCGGTGTGAACGCGCTGCGCGGCGAAAGCAACGTGCAAGGTTCCACTGATTACGGCCTGCTCTTCCACATCGTGCCGGGCTATATGCCAGTGCCGCGGGCCTCGCTCGAGTCTTTGCCCGATTACATCACCAAATTCACACCGACAACCAGTGAGCCACGCAGCGTCAACTGGTGGAGCAATCGCGGCAAGTACTTCGTCAGCTATCTCAAGGCGATGTACGGGGACGCGGCCACGGCGGAGAACAACTTCGGCTACGATATGTTCCCGAAGCTCGATGACGGAATGCGGGCGTCGTGGCTCGCACTTTTCGCCAAGATGTATCGCGGCGCGTTCGACGGGCTGTTCTGCTGGGGCATGAACCCTGCGGTCGGCAGCGCCGGCGCGGGCAAGGTGCGCGAGGCACTGGGCAAACTGAAATGGATGGTTTCCGTCGATCTCTTCGATCATGAGTCCTCGTCTTTCTGGCGCGGCCCCGGTGTCGATCCCAAACTCCAGGACACCGAAGTGTTCATCCTGCCGGCCTGCTCGTCGGTCGAAAAGGAAGGCAGCGTGACCAATTCCGGGAGGCTGGCACAGTGGCGTTATGTTGCAATCGAACCGCGCGGCGAGTCGCTGCCGGATGCCGACATTTGCAACAAGCTCTACCAGCGCGTGCGCGAACTTTATGAAGAGGAAGGCGGCGCCTTCCCCGACCCGATCCTCGGCCTGTCGTGGGACTATGGTGATAAGGATGATAAGGGCAGGATCAAACATGTCGATCCGCAGCTGATCGCCAAGGAAATCAACGGCTACTACACCGAGGACGTTTACGACAACAGCCAGGACCCGCCGAAACTGATCGGCAAGAAAGGAGACTTGGTGCCGAGCTTCGCGTTCTTGCGTGACGACGGATCGACCAACAGCGGCAACTGGCTCTACTGCAACAGCTATGTTCAGGACGGCGAAAAGACAGTGAACCGGTTGGAGCGGCACGGCACCGGAGATCCCAGCGGCGTTGGCCTTTTCCCAGAATGGGCGTGGACCTGGCCGGTCAACCGGCGGATCATCTACAACCGCGCCTCGGTCGATCTGGAAGGCAACCCCTGGAACCCGAACATCCCGGTAATCAAGTGGACAGCGGATGCCGACGGTAAAGGCTCCTGGTCCGGCGACGTCCCCGACGGCGGTGCCCCGCCGATGGGACCGGACGCAAGCGGCAAACTGCCCTTCATTATGAAGCCTCTCGGTGTGGGCGCGATGTTTGGTGCGAGCCTGGTCGACGGGCCTTTCCCGGAACACTACGAGCCGATGGAAAGCCCGGTGGCGGAGAACCTGATCTCCCCCAACCGGCGGGTGAACCCGACGATTAATGTGAAAAAACTTCGCGAAATCGCCCGGGATCCGTCGTTCCTCTTCACAGTGGACCGGGAGAAGTACCCGATTGTCGCGACCACCTACCGCCTGATCGAGCACTGGCAGGCCGGTGCCATGACCCGGCGGGTGCCGTGGCTCATGGAAATGCACCCCCAGATGTTCGTGGAGATGGATCACGAACTGGCCCGCAAAAAGGGGATCGAGAATGGAGATCAGGTGGACGTGATCTCGGCCCGTGGCCAGATCACCTGCGCTGCGGTCGTCACGTTCCGTTTCCAGCCTATGCAGGTGCAGGGCGAGACCGTACACAAAGTCGGCATGCCCTGGCACTACGGCTGGCAATACCCCGAGGACGGCAGTGGCGGGGAATCGGCCAATTTGCTGACCCCGTTCGTTGGCGATCCCAACACGCTGATCCCGGAATCGAAGGCGTTTCTCGTGGACATCAGGAAAGCTGAATAATGGCGAGTGCGCCGTGCGGTCGGTCACGCATCCGCCAAAAATGAAAGGTTGAGAACCGATGCCATCTGGATACTCGTTCTTCATTGACACGACAATCTGCACCGGGTGCCGTGCGTGCCAGACGGCCTGTAAGCAGTGGAACGAAAACCCGGCTGAGAAGACGGTGCAGTCCGGAGACTACCAAAATCCGCCTGACCTGACCTACAACACGTTCAAGCTCGTACGCTGGGCAGAAGAGCTGACAGAAAGCGGAGATCCGCGGCAATTCTTCTTCACCGATCAGTGCCGCCACTGCGTGTTCCCGTTGTGCAAGCTCGCAGCGGACAAACATGCGCCAGGCGCGATCGAGATCGACCCCGAAACACGTGCCGTGATCTTCAATCCTGAAGTCGAAGTATCGCAACAGGCATTTGAGGAGATCCGCCAGATCTGTCCATTCGACATCCCACGCTACAAAGCTGAATCCAAATCGATCAACAAGTGCACCATGTGCAACGACCGCGTGCACAATGGGCTGGAGCCTGCTTGCGTGAAAGCCTGCCCGACCGGCTCGATGACCTTTGGCTTGCGCGAAGATATGCTGGACCGTGCCCAGGAGCGGCTGGCGGAGAGACGCAAGACAGACAAGCGGGCAAAGTTGATCGATCCCGGCGCGGTGCGGGTCATATATATGGTGGATGATCATCCCGAGAAGTATCACCAGCATGCGTCGGCCAAGTCGGTGCCTGGCGTGATACGGCGTGCCGGTCTGATGGGAGCTATACGCGCCCTTGCGTCCTACCTGGGTTTGACCCCGGCGAGCCAACCATGACGGCGAACGGGACTCTGCGCAGCAGAGCACAGCAGCTCAAGGAAAAGTGGCCGGCTTACGGACCGCTGCTGGACTTCTATATTGATGTCAGAGAGGCGCAAGACGCATCGCGGTCCGGGTTTTGCGCGGATTGCCTGGTGCCCGACGGCAGTGCTCGCGAAGAAAACGGCGAGGTAGCCAGTAGTTCTCTCAACGACGACCTCGTATTAGACGCTCAAGCGTCGCGCCGCCTTTTCTCAAGCCTCTGCCGTGTGGGAGAGGCGGCGAACGAGTATTTTGCCGGCCAGGTGCAAAAAATCAACGAGATAATGTCCTCTGGTGCGCTGGACATCGACTCGCTGATAGCGAGCTGGAACAAGCCGCGAAAGATCGAGCAGGCCGCCGCAACCGCAGGGATCGACGCGCGTGTTCTGTCCTTTCTGGTTGCAAATTGCGCCAGACCCTCCATCGAAGCGGCCAGAGATCTGTATCTTGCCGGCGTAGAGCTTGAGACCTGGAAGAAAGTGTATTGTCCGGCCTGCGGTTCGCTGCCTGCGTTGAACGTCCTGAAAGGCGAACCCGTGCAGCGCTGCTCTATCTGCACGAAATGCGGTTGCGAATGGCCCGGCGACCGGCTGGCCTGTGCGATATGTGGCGACAGAGGAAAGGACACGCGATCGTATTTCCACGCCGAGGATGAGGAAGCCTACCGGATCGATGTCTGTGACAACTGCCGCAACTTTGTAAAAACAATCGACCTTACGAAGACCGATGCGCCCGACCCCGTGCTTGAGGATCTAGCGACGCTTCACCTTGATGTCATTGCCGTCAAGAAGGGATATTCGAGAGCGGTTCCGAATGTCTGGTGCGAATGAAGCAAGACCACCTGCCCCCGTCAGAATTCGAGCACGCTGCGGAAACCAACGAAAACAGCAGTCGTGTCGCCCGCGCCTGGCCGTATGACTTGCAAATCTGTTCCGACACTGAACCACGGCGCAACGGCAAACTCGTAGAAAGCCTCTACCCCTTGCTCATCACGCAGCGTTGTGAGCGGAGCAACGGCATCCTTTAAGGGATCGCTGAGGGTGGAATAGTAATATCCGATGCCCCACTTGTCCCTGCTCCGGCCCGGAATCAGGCCCGTTCCACCAAGGCCGATGTGTGCAGACCAGTGCAGCCGCGTCGGGTTGCCGTCCGATATACCAAATTGCCCAAACAGCCCGACACCCTCATCCGGGTTCATCGGAGACCGATAAAGATATTGGTCGAACGTATAAGCGAAGTAGTATCGCGCGCTTTTGGTATCGAGCAGTGCCGGGTCGAAGGGTGGTGTTGTGATTTTGTCGAGACTGGTAAGATCGGTACCGTCATAGGTGCTGTAGAGGGCAACAAAACCCTGATGGCCTTGTAGACCGGCAATCATCACCGGAAATTCTATACTGCCACGGATCGTTACACCTTCGCTGAACGGTGCCTCCAGACACATCCTGTTCACGCAGTCCAGCGGATCATAGATCCAAAGGCCGTAGTTCACCGACGGCGTCTTGTAGCTGACTACCGCCCCGAACAGATAGGGCGGAACCAGGCCGCTCGGCGGAGCCACGAAGGTCGTGTTCCAGAATGAATCTATTCCCGCGCCGCCGGCGAAGCGTTTGCTGCTGGCAACGTCGATCATGTTGATCTTGCCGAACAGAAGCACACCCGTATCGCCGAACCTTTGGGTGAAATAAAAATTCGTTATGTCTATGGCATCCTCGCCCACGATGCCAGGAAACGCCAGCGCGGTGTTCACGGGCACCAGCGTTCCCCCGAAACCGTTGAGACTATCTCCGAAATTGTGCTCCGCTTTAACGGTAAAAGACAGACCGTCCCACAAACCGAACTTGGCCAGATCCGTGATGAGCTGAAGATCGATCTTTCCGCCACTTTCGAATTTGTCCTCGCCGTCCCCGGATACAATGCCCTGTATGAACTGAGAAAGCCGGGAGCGCACGGTGAAACCCGCCCCTTTGAGACGTTCACGGGGTCTGGTCCTGTCTCCGGTCAGATGCGGACGTTCCAACCACCCCACAGCACCGGTCGTGTAGTCACTAGCCTCTAGCGGCGCCGCCGCGATCGCAAAAAACAGCACAGCAAGGCAGACACCCTTGCCGCGCGCGACCAACAGTCCAAATGCGCGCTTCCAAGACTTGACCTTCTGGGCAATTTCCAAATTGGCCTCTCACGCGAAACCGGCGAAGCTCCAATGTTATTCCCGCGCTGGTTAACATGCGAGTCGACCGATGCGGCAGTTGTTGATCAATCCTATTCTCGTGCCGCTACACCATTGGACCAGGAAAGGTTCACCAGTAAACTTACCCTAATCAAGCGCAACATGTTGCTGCCAACTCATATCGAGTCCAGCAGAAATGGTCATTACCATTACACGACAATCGTGTAATTTGGTCCGCTTCACTCTGCTCTCCCCAACTGGCAACCGGCTTTGGCTCGGCAAAACGTGGCACCGCAATGATTGTCTTCCGCCCTATACTGCGCCATCAAATCCTCCTTCATGGCTTCTGAAACGATGGCCAAATGCTGTTTCGCAGCGAATGGCCAACTAGTCTGTCCAAACCCCTCAGATATCATTTCGCCACGTTACAGTGTCGCAGCCCGCCAACCTGAACGTTAGATATACGTTTGCAGCCTCCCATGTCATTTAGTACCAATCTCAATACAGAGGCTCGATTTCACAGACGTAAGCACGTAAAGGGACAGATCCACTGACCGGATCCAATGCATCTTGACCGATCATCTGATTAAAGCTCGCTGTGTTTTCGCCCAACACGTCATAACCCGGTTCATCGATTTCCGGGCAGGCTTGCCACCATCCGTGCTGACCACAGATCACCGTAGGATCAAGGCTTTTATCCAGCCGTGCCCGGGCGCGGGCATGCCCATGTGGCGTTCGTATACGCACCCAATCACCAGAACCGATGTTTCCTGCTTAAGCGGCATCTGGATGCATATCGACTTGCGGATCCGGCGCGCGACTGCGCAGACTTGGCAATCCGCGATGCTGACTTTCGCAATAGAGTGAATCCTTGGTACAAGTCAGGATCAGCGGATACTTCGCTGCCAGATGCGGTCGGCCACTATGCCGATTTCGATGCCCAGGTGCGAGCGGTT
>JBPCVV010000240.1:0-7610 GCA_051010195.1 Anderseniella sp.
CGTTGCAGCAAGTCTGACTTGACGAAGGTCAACCGGCGTAAATGCAGTTGGTCAAGCTGGTACAGGTGCAGTTGAAATGCTTCATCATGGCTTTCTTTCGCCGCGCCGGGCGGGTTGCCGTGTCGGGGTTGGCGTGCCGGCTGGGCGTGGCGAGAAAGTGCTGCGAGCAAATGGATTAATCAAGTAAGATATTGTTATTCAACGTAAAAATTAGGTTCTATTAACGTGGATTCAATCGCTCGTTCATGTCCGGGCCTCAGGATAGGTCGTAAAGTGTGCTGCATGCCGGCTGGCGACATACTGCGTCATGTTTGCTATCGGGCGGATCTTTTTACAGGTGATTGACCGGGCTGAAAGTCCGGCATAGCGTGGCGGTCGGCAGCGACAGTGCCAACTTACAGATATCGGAGATCCCCATGAAACGTTTGGTGTCGGCAGATATTAGCGGCGGCGGGCTTGTTTTTTCCCTGAGCTGGGAAGATGGCTTCAACGCCCGGTTTCATTCGATCTGGCTGCGGGACAATGCGCTTGACGCTGAGACCCGGTCTGCCGGCAATGCGCAACGGTTGATTACGCTGAGTGACATTCCACCGGACACCATCATCGCCGACGCGAGAATTTCGGATGATACACTGAGTGTGCGGTTTATGCCCGAGGACAAGCAGGTCGAGTTTCCCGGCGGGTGGCTGCGTGAGCATGCCTATGATGTGAGGGCGGGCAGGGCGCCAGGCTGGACATCATCGGGTGCGGAAACCTGGAACGGTGAGTTTGATGTAGCCCGGGTAACCGGCAATCACACAAGTGTTCTCGAAAGCACCGCAGCGCTCCGGGACTGGCTGGCCGGGGTGCGGCGGCACGGCTTTGCCAAACTGACCGGCGGACCGGTTGCCAGCGGTGCGCTGCTCGAGGTCGCGGCCCTGTTCGGCTATGTGCGTGAAACCAATTACGGCAAATGGTTTGAAGTGCGTACCGAGGTCAACCCGGCCAACCTCGCCTATACAGGTCTCGGTCTGCAGGCCCACACCGACAACCCGTATCGAGATCCGGTTCCGACCTTGCAGATCCTGTATTGCCTGGAAAACTCTGCCGCCGGCGGTGACAGCCAGGTTGTGGACGGGTTTGCCGCTGCGCAGCGCCTGCGGGCCGAGGATCCGCGCGGATTTGAGCTTCTGACCCGCTATTGCGCCAGGTTCGAATATCGCGGAACCGGTGATGTGCATCTTGTCAGCCGCAAGCCGATGATCGAGCTCAGCCCGGACGGGGAACTGACGGCCATCCGCTTCAACAACCGCTCGACCGCTGCCATCACCGATGTGCCGTTTGACGACATGGCCGATTATTACGCCGCCTACCGCAGGCTGGGCGCGATCATCGACGATCCGGCCATGGCGGTCGGTTTCAAGCTGGAGCCCGGAGAGTGCTTTATCGTCGACAACACGCGGGTGCTGCATGGCCGCACCGGCTATGGCGACAGTGGAGGCTCGCGCTGGCTACAGGGGTGTTATGCCGACAGGGACGGTCTGCTGTCGACACTGTCAGTGCTGGAGGCCGATGCCATGGAGAATGTGGCATGAGTGAACTGAGCCGTGCAACGATTGTCGGCTTCCTGGCTGATATCTTTGAGCGCCGCGGTGGCGAGGAGTACCTGGGTGAACCGGTTACCATGGCCGAGCACATGCTGCAGGGCGCTTACCTGGCCGAGCAGGCTGGTGAAGGCGAGGAGATTATTACTGCAGCCCTGCTGCATGACATTGGCCATTTCACCAGCGAGTTCGGCATGTTTTCCATGGCGGACACGGAAGACAGGTATCACGAGGAGGCTGGTGCAAGCGTGCTGGCCGGTTTCTTTCCGTCGGTGGTCACTGACTGCGTGCGCTATCACGTTGCCGCCAAGCGCTATCTGTGCGCGGTGGACCCTGATTACTTTGGCAAGCTGTCCGAAGCCTCTGTGCACTCGCTCAATCTGCAGGGCGGACCAATGAACCCGGGTGAGGTCGAAGACTTCGAGCGCAATCCAAACCTGGACGATATCGTCAAGGTGCGCCACTTCGATGATGCAGGGAAACTGGCCAATATGGAAACCCCGGGCTTTTCCCACTATGCGCCCATGGTGCAGCGCGTGGTGGACGCGCATTGCGCCCAAACACAGCCTACTGACTGACGATATCTCCACCTATAAGAATAACTAGGTGTTGCATCATTATTATCGATTTCATTTATCTGTCACATAACGCAACCATATCTGGCGGGGAGCAGGCAAAAACAGTTTTTGGGTGGTGACATACGCATGGTTGCCAACCTGCTTGACGATACAAATCATGCGCTGACAAGGAGGTGTCATGTTAAAGAAATTTGCTGGTGGACTTTTGACGGGGGTTGCGGTTGGCTTTATGTCGATGTCGGCGGCCATGGCCGGTGAACTGACGGTCTACACCGCGGTTGAAGCGGAAGATCTCAAGAAATATGCCGATGCATTCAATGCCGATCATCCGGATATCAAGATCAACTGGGTGCGCGACTCTACCGGTGTGGTCACCGCCAAACTGCTGGCGGAAAAGAACAACCCGCAGGCCGATTTGATCTGGGGGCTGGCAGCGACCTCCCTGCTGTTGCTGAAGTCGGAAGGCATGCTGGAAGCCTATGCACCCAAGGGTGTTGAAAGTCTCGATTCGAAATTTGTCGACAAGAGCACACCGCCGGCCTGGACCGGTATGGATGCATGGGTTGCGGCGGTCTGCTTCAACACGGTAGAGGGCAAAAAGCTCGGGCTGACCGCGCCCAAATCCTGGAAGGACCTGACCAAGGCCGAATACAAGGGGCATGTCATCATGCCGAACCCGAATTCATCGGGCACAGGTTTCCTGGATGTCTCCAGCTGGCTGCAGATGTTCGGTGAAAAAGACGGCTGGGCCTTCATGGACGGACTGCACGCCAATATCGCCGCTTACACCCACTCCGGTTCCAAACCGTGCAAGATGGCAGCCGCCGGTGAAATTCCGATCGGCGTGTCATTCGCTTTCCGCGGGGCTAAGTCCAAGGCAGCCGGTGCGCCGATTGAAATCATCGTGCCGGAAGAAGGTGTTGGCTGGGATATGGAGGCTACCGCCATAGTCGCCGGTACAGACAACCTGGAAGACGCCAAGACGCTGGTTGACTGGAGCATCACCAAGAAGGCCAACGAGATGTACAATTCCGGTTACGCGGTGGTCGCATATCCCGGCGTGGCCAAGCCTGTCGAACACTTCCCCGAAAACTTGCTGGAGAAGATGATCAACAACGACTTTGAATTTGCCGCAAACAACCGCAAGGCAATTCTGGACGAGTGGCAGAAACGCTACGATTCCAAGTCAGAGCCCAAGGGCTAACAAGTAGACTGCAGACGAGGCACCGGCTGATCGCCGGTGCCTCCGATCTATGGTAATGTGGTATCGCATCGATGCTGCAAGGTGGTTGTTGTTCGGGGAAACGCTGATGGGGCAGGCAAGTACGGCAGAGACCTATCTGAAGATCGAGAATGTCTGGAAGGCGTTTGGCGATTTTTACGCACTGAAAGACATTTCGCTTGAGGTGAAGCGCGGCGAGTTCGTGTGTTTCCTGGGTCCGTCGGGCTGCGGCAAGACGACCTTGCTCAGGGCCATAGCCGGGCTGGATATCCAGACCAGGGGAAGCGTGCATCAGGATGGCAATGATATCTCCGCGCTGCCGCCGTCGGAACGTGATTTCGGCATTGTGTTCCAGTCCTATGCCCTGTTTCCCAATCTTACCGTTGAAAAGAATATTGCCTTTGGGCTGGAAAACTCTGGCATCGCCAAGGCGGACATCGACAAGCGCGTTGCGGAACTGCTGGACCTGGTCGGGCTGCCGGAACAGGCGGAGAAGTATCCGGCGCAATTGTCCGGCGGACAGCAGCAGCGCATTGCGCTGGCCCGCGCCATTGCCATGTCGCCGGGCCTGTTGTTGCTGGACGAACCGCTGTCGGCGCTGGATGCCAAGGTGCGTGTGCACCTGCGCCACGAGGTTAAGGATTTGCAGCGCAAGCTGGGCGTGACCACCATCATGGTGACCCATGACCAGGAGGAAGCGCTTGCCATGGCTGATCGCATCGTGGTGATGAACCATGGCGTTATCGAGCAGGTGGGCACGCCGACAGACGTCTACCGCGAGCCGGTGTCGTTGTTTGTTGCGGATTTTATCGGTGAGACCAACCAGCTCGCCAGTGTGGCGGACAACAAGGGCAAAGGTGTCAGCATCGGCACGCGCAAGCTCAAAAGCGCGGTCCACGCCCATGCTGACGGTGAGGATGTAACCGCCGTCATCCGGCCCGAAGACATCATACCACACGGCGACGGTGCACGTTCGCCGGGTGCGCCAGACAAGGTCAGCGAGCCGGGCAACATGGTTGAAACTACGGTCGACGAGATGGAATTTCTCGGTTCGTTCTGGCGCACCAGGCTGAGCAGCGCCGAGCTTGGTGCGGGGCAGATCGTGGCCGATTTTTCCATCAATGCCGTGCGCCGTATGGATATTGAGGTTGGCGGGCGCATGCGTATAGAAATCCCCAGCGACCGCCTGAAAGTTTTTGCCGCCGGGGCGGGGCCGGACACATGAGCGGTGCAGATGTCATTGCACCGGATGTAGGAGCCAGGGACCGCGTCAAGCCGAAACTGGGCTCTGACGACTGGATCATGCGCGGTTACATGATGGTGCTGGCCGTGTACCTGATCGTGGCGCTGGCGCTGCCTCTGTACGCCATGCTGTCCAAGGCGTTTGAAACCAGCCGATTTGACCTGGCACAGTTCGAAGTACAGGTCAGCGATGAGGCAGGCGTCTTCAGCCAGCCGGCGGCGACGCTGAAACAGTTGAACGACCAGGGCAGTTTCATTGCCGAAGGGGACCTGGCAACCAGTTCCGACGGACGCCTGGCGCTGACCAAGTTCTTCCCTGACTTCAGTTTCCGCAGCCCGGTGAAATACCGTTTGCGCGGGCTTGATGAAAACGCCGTCTTCCTGGTCGGGTCGGAACGGTTTGAGGGTACCAAGCCGGCCGAGTTTGACTCAAACACCTTCCGCAGAGTGGTGATCCGCCCGGTGCAGGATTTTGGCCTGGCCAACTTTGTAACCTACTTCTCAACGCCAGCGCTGTTCCAGTCGATCCAGAACTCGGTGTTCATCGCATTTATTTCCACCATCATCACGGTGTCGCTGGCATTCGGTTTCGCCTATGCCCTGTGCCGAAGCTGCATGCCTTTCAAGGGCGTGTTCCGGGTCATTGCCATGGCGCCAATCCTGGTGCCGTCACTGCTGCCGGGCATTGCGCTGGTCTACCTGTTCGGCAATCAGGGATTCCTCAAACAGTTTCTGATGGGCGAGAGCATATACGGGCCCATCGGCATCGTTGTGGGCTCGGTGTTCTTCACTTTTCCCCATGCCATGATCATCATCCTGATTGCGCTGTCGATTTCCGATGCGCGGCTGTATGAGGCGGCAGTGTCGTTGCGCGCCAGCAATTGGCGTACGTTCTGGACCGTCACGATACCCGGTGCACGCTACGGCCTGATCTCGGCGGCCTTCGTGGTGTTCAACCTGGTGATCACCGACTTCGGCCTGCCCAAGGTGATCGGCGGCCAGTACAACATGCTGGCGGTGGATATCTACAAGCAGGTCATCGGCCAGCAGAACTTCCAGATGGGTGCGGTGGTGTCGGTTGTGCTGCTGATCCCGGCGATGATCGCCTATGTAGTCGACCGCCTGGTGCAGCGCAAACAGGTCGCACTGTTGTCGGCGCGCTCGGTGGTCTATCAGCCCAAGCCGTCCAAGCGGTTTGATCTGGGTTGCCTGGCCTATTGCGTGCTGGTGGCGCTGTTCATCATTTCCATTCTCGGCATCTGCCAGTATGCGGCGCTGGTCAAGTTCTGGCCCTATGACCTGACGCTCGGTCTGACAAATTATGATTTCGACCGCATGGACGGCGGCGGCTGGGCTGCCTACCGCAATTCCATCATGCTGGCGCTGATGACGGCGGTTATCGGCACGGTGATCATCTTCACCGGTGCCTATATGGTGGAAAAGACCAAGGGCTTCGACACCGGCAGGGCAGGCTTTCAGTTCCTCGCCATGCTGCCCATGGCCATTCCGGGCATGGTGCTGGGGCTGGCGTATATCTTTTTCTTCAACAACCCGGCCAACCCGCTGAATTTCATCTACGGCACCATGGCCATCCTGGTGATCTGCACGGTCACCCATTTCTACACGGTCTCGCATCTGACCGCCGTGACGGCGCTGAAACAGATCGACAGCGAATTCGAACCGGTCGCCGCGTCGCTGAAACAACCGTTCTACCGGCTGTTCAGCCGGGTCACCGTGCCGGTGTGCATGCCGGCCATCCTCGACATCATGATCTACCTGTTCGTCAACGCCATGACCACGGTGTCGGCGGTGGTGTTCCTGTACTCGTCGAAGACAACACTGGCCTCGGTGGCCGTCCTCAACATGGACGATGCCGGCGACATAGCCCCGGCGGCTGCCATGGGCATGATGATCTTCTACACCAATGTCGCGGCGAGACTGGTACACGCGGTGGTGTCGCGCTATGTGCTCGGCCGAACGCAAGGCTGGCGGCAGCGGTAGAACGGCCAATTTACATAGTCAGTGCCAGCGGTCTTCAATTCCAATTCATTCGAACGGCAACTTCGAGCCCATTGCTGACATAACTGACCGATAGCAATTTCGCCAATTGGTACATTTTTCTGGAATTTTCGATGACTTTGACACTCTTGATTAACCGCTTCTACCATGATGCATGGAACTCAGCGGACAACGACTGTGCACGTGAAATACTGCACCCGGAATTCGATTTTCGTGCAAGCCTAGGCCCGACACGCATAGGACCGGAAGGGTTTATTCGCTATATGGATGAAGTCCGCGCGGGCCTCCCGGATTTTCAATGCAATATCATTGACATCGTGGATGCAGGACAGAAGGCCGCAGCTCGGATGTCCTTCGTTGGCACGCATCAAGGTGAATTTTTTGGTGTGAAAGGAACACAGCGGCGCATCGAGTGGGCTGGCGGTGCCTTTTTTAAATCTGACGGTCGACAAATCACTGCCCTGTGGGTGCTTGGCGATATTGATGCAATTAAGCAGCAGTTGGGTGTTATGGCAGGAGTCGATTTCCTCAATTCTTAAGAGGCAATGTCTCATAAGTCCGCATTGCTGCCATCCGGCACAATCGGCACGCCCACGATCCACACTGCATCGCAGCAAAATTCCGCTCAAAGCCCAAACTTACCACCTCCAGCAATAATGCTAATGATGGCATACGATCACTTCAGGCCAAGCATTCTCTTTGGCTTAAGCTAATTCGCCGACTTGATCTTGAAGACCAAATCGGCAGTCATCAGCCCAGATTAATTGCCGGTGAAGCACAAGGCTCCACCGGCAAGATACGATTAAACCATCAGAGCTTGATGTCGTCCTTGGCCAGGGCATTGTAGACCACGCCGCCAAGGATTGCTCCAATCACCCAGTTAAAACCGGACAATATCCCGAACCACGGTATCCAGACCGTCGCGACCGAGAATATTGCCGCCACACCGAACGCTTTGACCGCGGC
>JBPCVV010000241.1:0-18699 GCA_051010195.1 Anderseniella sp.
GAGAAAGCGGTATTCAGCTTGTCTTCAAGGTCCGCAGTGATACCGGTCTGTGCGATAGTTTCGATGACCGGCTGCATAAGTGCCTTAAATGCTTCGATCTGCTGCTGTGACATATCTGCAAAATCCTTTTGTCGAAGTCTCGTGTGATTGATGTGACAGCACCAACTGAGGCGCCTGCCCGCTTTAAGCAGGTTTACAGCGCCAACGCCTATTCTATCGTTTATCCGCCTTCTCGTATTGGTCCGGGACCAGGTTTTGATCTTCCATGGGCGGACGCACATAACTGACGTCTTCAACACGCGGCGGCAACTCGATCGGTTCAGGCGTCAAATCCTTGTACGGTATGAGACTGAGGAAGTGCCTTATACAGTTCAGACGGGCGCGTTTCTTGACGTCTGCTGCGACCACATACCATGGCGCCTGCTTGATATCAGTGTGCATGAACATCAAGTCCTTGGCCCTGGAGTACTCGACCCAGCGTCGCCGGGATTCCAGATCCATGGGACTCAACTTCCAGCGTTTTGTCGGATTGGTGATACGACTCTGAAAACGGTTTTCCTGTTCTTCGTCGCTGACCGAGAACCAGTATTTGATAAGCTTGATCCCCGACCGTACCAGCATGCGCTCAAACTCAGGGCACGAGCGCATGAATTCCTGATATTCCGCGTCCGTGCAGAACCCCATCACCCGTTCGACACCAGCACGATTGTACCAGCTGCGGTCGAACAGCACGATTTCTCCGGCGGTCGGCAGATGAGCAACATAACGCTGGAAATACCACTGTTCCTTTTCACGCTCAGTCGGTGTTCCCAGCGCCACGACACGACAAATCCGCGGATTCAAAGGTTCGGTAATGCGCTTGATTGTTCCGCCCTTTCCGGCAGCGTCGCGGCCTTCGAACAGCACAACCACCTTGAGCCCCTGGTCTTTCACCCACTCCTGCAGTTTGACCAGCTCGATTTGCAAGTCAGCCAGTTCCGCCTCGTACAAACTGTTGGGAATTTTGCACTTTTGCACCTTTATGTCCGACCCCAGCAACTCGGTTTGCTGATTTGGCGCTTCAGCTTTAGCAGCGGTTTTTCCGTGATGTTTGTGCTTCTTTGACATTTTCGCATCCTCCCTGGCAGATCATAATCTGGCAAAATCAATGTCCTGTCGGCTAGATTAACACCTGCGAGCACCTGGCCACATACAGCATCACCCGGCAGGCATGTCCTCCGTTTCTTCCGCGGCGTTGTCGGTTTCGGCAACGGCATTGGGTTCAACCCGCAGTTTTACTATCGACCGATCGGTTGCCTCAACAACAGTCAGCCGGTATCCTAGCTCGACGATATAATCGCCTTCGCGCGGAATTCGCCGCAGACGAGCCATCACCAGCCCGGCGAGAGTGTGAAATTCCTTGGCCGGCAGGTGGACGCCGAGCACTTCGTTGGCTTCCGAAATGGAAACGCTGGCATCCATCAAGTATATATCATCTCCAATCTCATTGAACTCGTGCCGTCTCTTGGGTTGGTATTCCTCGAAGTCATAGCCCACGTCTATCTCGCCCAGAACCTCCTCAATGATGTCCTCCATGGTAATCATACCGATGGCCGAGCCGAACTCATTGACGACAACCGCCATATGATCCTCACGTTGACGAAGCTCAGGCAGCAGGCTGTCGATGGTCTGGTTGGGGGCCACGTACAGTGCCGGCTTGATCATGTCCGAAACCGGTTTCTTGTTGGAGTGATCCGCCAGCATATCCCAGGTGCTCAAAGTAATGATGCCGGTGATATTGGATGTGTTTGTTTCGAACACCGGCAAACGATTGAAGCCATGCTTGCGTACCAGATCGATTGCCGTGCGCATGCTCTTCTTGCCGATTTTTTCGCTGTCGATAGAAATGACCTGGGCCATTGGAACCATCGCTTCGGCAACCGTCGTATCGGCGAACCGGATGACCCGGCGGATACGGCCGCGGTTGGTCTCGCTGAGCGCTGCACTTTGCTCGGCTACATCGACGAGGGTGCGGAACTGCTCGCGTGTGATGAACAGGGTTTGTTCCGCATTGCCTGCTCCGGCCAGGCGGGTGCAGAAACGAGCGATCCGCGAGAACACGAAGATCACCGGGTAGAAAAGCTTCGATGCCCAGTTGAGCGGGAAGATAATGATCGGTGTAAGAACCGCCGTCTTCTGCTGGTAGACGCTCTTTGGCACGACTTCGCCGGCCACCAGAAACAGCGGCGTGAAGGCAAGGAACGCATACAGTTCGCCGCGAGGTCCCAGCCAGTCGAGCATCAGCAATGTGCCGACTGTGGTCAACGCGATGGTTGAGATGTTGGTGCCGACCAGCGTTGTGCTCAACAGTACTTCAGGCTTCTGCAATAACTTCATTGCCAGTTCGGCGCCGCGATTGCCTTGCTTGGCGGCATGACGCAGCTTGATCTTGTCGGCGTTGACCAACGCAATTTCAGAGCCTGAGAAAAAGCCTTTCAGCAACAGCAGCACAATCATCAACAACACAGTCAGAACCAGGTCCATGATTAGTCCTCCGTCGTTTCTGCAGGCGCGGAGACCTCTGACGGATCTACATTCTTGGCGATTCGAACACTGGCCACCCGGTGGCCTTCCATGGCCAGAACTGTCGCGGCATAGCCATCGACCACCACGGTATCGTCGGCAGACGGCAGGCGGTCGAGATGCCGGAATACAACGCCACCGATTGTCGTCATACGCGGATCCTCGATGCCGAAATTGGTGAGGTCGTTGAAATCCGTCAGCTTCATGTCGCCGGGAACTTCGTAGACGTTCTCATCGCGTTCTTGATAGTAGGCTTGGCTTGAAATGTTCTCGGAGATCTCGCCGAAAATGAATTTGATAATGTCGCGCATCGTGATGAGCCCTTCGACACCGCCAAACTCATTCAGGACAATGGCAGCTCTGGCATTGTTTGCCTGGAAGAAATCGAACATTTCGTCGACATTCTTGGTTGGCGGCACAACGACCGGCGCATGCATGATGTCTTCGGGATGAATTGTTTTCAGGTCCGTACCGTCCATGGTCAGTCTCAGCACGTCTTCAGCGTGCAGAAATCCGAGAAAATTATCTGCCCGGCCACGGCAAACCGGAACCCGAGGGTGCTGAAACACCTTGAACTGCTCCAGCATCTGGAGCATTGGTGTGTCAACATCGAGAAAATCAATGCGCGTTCTCGGTGTCATGATCTCGACAATTTCCGTTTCACCGGCTTCCAGGAGATTATCGATCAACACCCGCTCGGTTGCATCCAGCACACCCTCGTCGGCCACATCCTCAAGAACGGCGCGGAACTCATCGATGCGCAGGATGTTTTCCGGCGCACGCTCTTCGCCGACGATCCACGTCGTAATGCCGCCTGCGACCAGGCGGATGAAACGCCGCAGCGGCGTGATCAGCCGGCTCCACAACGTCAATGGCGCCGCGACGAGATTGGTGCTGATGCGGACCGGATTGTTGACGGCAATCGTCTTGGGAGTGACTTCGCCGAACAACAACAACAGCGGGAACATAACCAGGATGTTGATCCAGCCGGCCCGCTCCGGACCGTAAAGCGCAAACAGGATCCCCGCCATATTGATCGTGGCCGCGATGTTGACCAGCTCGTTGCCGCACAGGATCGAGATGATCAGGCGTCGGGGTTCATCGAGCAATGCGTGCAGGGTTTCTGATTTCGGATGACGCTCGCGGCGAAGCTTCTGCAGATCTAGCCGGGATAAGGAAAACAATGCCGTTTCCGAACCCGAAAACAAAGCCGAGCATCCAAACAGGAACACCTGCAGTGTGAGACGTACGACCATGTCCGGCTCGAGCAAGCGCGCTAAGTCCACCGAAAAAAACCCGATGAATTGGCTCCAGTATGCAGCAGCTTTGAAAAGGATCTCTTGCATACTTCTTCACACGCCAACGATAGTTGACCGATGCTCGCTGCCGGTTGCAAACCTTTTTGAGTTCCCGAAATGCAAACTGGCAGAAATAATGGTGCAACATATTTACCCGCTGCCGACTGTAGTGAATCGGGTGGGCAGTACGTTGATATAAGTCAAGAGGTAATGCCTCACGGCATGACCAGGAGTTGTCTGTAATTGGTCAAGTGCGCGATGCATTCGCCAGTATCTGGCTCTGGGAAATGCGGGTATTTTAGTGACCTGCCAGCGGTACATGATACATCGCAGAGCGCACATCAACTCTAACTGGTGTAATTTCTTGTGAGCACCGCCAGCAACACTTAAGCTCCATGGCCGATCGAAAGAGGAGACGCATGAAGTGACACTTGCTGCACCAATTGGAGGGCTGGATTTGCGATGTGTAAATTGCCCGGTCCATCACCATGCCGTTTGTCAGGCTTTGGGCGGGCTCTACCTGGACGAACTTGCCGGCATTATGACCCATCGTCATTTCGAGGCAGGCACTGAGATCGTACATCAGGGCGAGACAAGCAATCTGTTTGGGATCATCGCTTTTGGAGTAGTCAAACTGACCCGATTGCTTCCTGACGGTCGTCAGCACATTGTCTGTCTGCTTTCGGAAACCGATTGCATCGGTGATGTGTTCTCTCCCCAAAGTCACGACAATGCAATGTGTGTTACCGATGTAGATCTGTGTTGCTTTCACCGCAAACAGTTCGATGATATCGTTAAAAGCCATCCAACCCTTGGGCATCACTTGTTACAACGGGTCACCGTAGACCTTGAAGAAGCGCGGCAGTGGCTCACCGCGCTGGGCCGGAAAAATGCTGTCGAAAAAGTTGCGATGTTTCTCTTGTGGTTGTGGAACGAAGAACATGAACACTGCTTACATGCCCCCAAGCGCGCGAATGACCTGCTGCTGCATTTTCCGTTTTCGCGAGAAGAAATTGCCGACTTTCTGGGGCTGACGCTCGAAACCGTCAGTCGCTGTGTAAGCAAGCTCGACACCGATGGCGTGATTTCGCTCATCGATGCCAAGTGCATTGAAATCCGTGAGCTCGACAGATTGCGAAAGATTGCCAGATCGGAAATCTGATGGTCGACTCTGCAGGCAGTGTGCTTGTTGATCACCAACGATCCAACTGATGATACCGCCTGCAACCTGCCCAACCGCGCACCGTAATAGTCTGATCAGGCGGAGGGTAGGCATGATGGTCGCGTAGGTTGTAATTGCCCCTTCGTCATTGCTTGATCTACATCAAGGTAACACCCGCGCCGGCAGCATACCGTTTCAGGATCGCAAGACGCTCAAAGAAAGGGTCGGCTCGAAACGACTTAATTGTTGGGGAGATTTTCCGCACACAAGGTTTGATGCTGCATCGGTTCCGAGCTTGGCAGGAGCCGGACGGCTGTTCCAAGGAATACCAATTCGTTTGGTTTCCGACGTGTGCAGCTGAACTCAGGGAGGATAGCAACTTGCCGGAGATAGTCGAAATCACCGGGATCGGACCGACCTTGGCAACGGCTTGTGCCGAGGCAGGATTTTCACGTGTCGATGAAATTGCCGGCGCTGCGCCGGCGGAACTGGCGGCCGTGCCCGGAATTGGCGAGACGCGGGCCGTGATCCTAATCAACGCAGCTCAGTCACTGTTGAACGGTGCAGGTGAATCAAAGGCTGAAGACGCAACACGCGTGAAACCCAAACTGGGCAATAAGCAAGCCAAAGCCAAAGTTGGAAAATCCAAAAAAGACAAGAAAAAGCAGAAAAAAGGTAAGAAGAAAAACAAAAAGAAAAACGGCAAAGGCAAAAAGAACTCAAAGAGAAACAACTCCAAATCCGGAAAGAAAAAGTAGGTTTCATTCATCTTGATGTCACGCGATGAATGCACTTCGGCGTTTTTTCCGACTACCAGAAGCGCGGTTGAAAAATGGGAGATATAGCCAATGGCAGGAAGCAATCCGTTTGCAAATTTGTTCGGACGCTCGCCGTTCAAGCCGATGCAGGAACATATGAGAACGGTCAAGAAATGCGTCGCGCAGGTTACTCATATTTTCGAAGCACTTTGCGAGGGCGACCAGGAAAAGGTTGAAGCCGTCAAGGAGCGAATATTTGAGCTCGAAAACGAGGCGGATGCCATAAAGAATGAACTGCGCGCTCACCTCCCCAAAAGTCTGTTCATGCCGGTCGACCGGCGCGACCTGCTGGAAGTTCTCGATCTTCAAGACTCGATCGCCGACACCGCTCAGGATATTGCCGGCCTGCTGGTCGAACGTAAGATGGAAGTGGCTGACGGCATGCAGGAGCCCCTGCTCAACCTGGTGCGACGATGCGTGGACGCCTGCAATCAGGCTGCAAAAATTATCGAACGTCTCGATGAACTTGTGGAGACCGGTTTCCGCGGCCGCGAGTCCGATGCCGTGATCGACATGGTCGAGCAATTGAACAGGATCGAGTCCGACACAGATCAAATGGGGCTGGAACTGGCCCGCAGCCTGTTTGCCCGCGAGGACGACATGAAGCCCGTGTCCGTCATGTTCTGGTACGACCTGATCATCATGATCGGTGACCTTGCCGATTATGCAGAAAAGGTTGGTAACCGCCTGCGCTTGTTGCTGGCGCGTTGAGATTTGGAGAATGAAACGATGGAAATAATCCAGACGCATGGCACGCTGTTCATTGTCCTTGCAGTAATTTTCGGCCTCTACATGACATGGGGGATTGGCGCAAATGACGTGGCAAATGTCATGGGCACCTCGGTTGGCTCCGGCGCAATTACCGTCAAAACAGCAATCATCATTGCCGCTGTCTTTGAGTTTGGAGGCGCAGCACTTGCCGGCGGACATGTCACCAGGACCATCCGCAAGGGGATTATAGACCCCTCATCCATCACTCAGAATCCCGAAATTTTACTGTTTGGCATGCTGGCTGCCCTATTGGCGGCCGCCGTCTGGCTGATGATTGCATCGTCACGGGGCTGGCCAGTGTCAACGACGCATTCGATTGTCGGTGCCGTGGTCGGTTTCGCCATCGCGGCGATCGGTCTTGAAGCTGTTGAATGGGGGAAGATCAGCCAGATCGTTGCCAGTTGGGTAGTCTCGCCGCTTCTTGGCGGCGCAATATCCTTTGTCCTGATGTTGAGTATTCGAAGGTTTATCCTTAACGCATCGCATCCGTTCGAAGCAGCCCAACGTTGGGGACCTGTGTACGTCTTCCTGGTCGGTTTCATCATATCGCTGGTAACAATTTTCAAAGGCTTGAAGCACCTCAACATTGAGCTCGGTGGTCCTGCCAGTTTTGGGGTCGCCGCGGTGATCGGTTTAGGTATAGCAATCATCGGCTATGTGCTCATCCATAGGGTCAAGGTCGACAAGCAGGCGGAAAAGGATTTCCACTATGCCAGCGTGGAGAAGGTGTTCGTCCCGATGATGCTGTTCACAGCGTGCGGCATGGCCTTCGCTCACGGCTCCAACGACGTCGCCAACGGTGTCGGCCCGATGGCTGCTGTCGTCGGCCTTGTACAGTCAGGTGGCGAAGTGGCGCAAAAATCAGAGTTGCCGTTGTGGATTCTCATGGTTGGCGGCTTTGGTATCGTGGTTGGCCTTGCCACCTACGGCTACAAAGTGATGCGGACTATTGGCACAAAGATCACTGAACTGACGCCGACGCGAGCGTTCTGTGCAACCATGGCGGCAGCGATAACCGTTGTGTTGGCCTCACGTACGGGAATGCCCGTATCTACCACACATATCGCGGTCGGCGGCGTTGTCGGCGTCGGCATGGCCCGGGGAATAGGCGCAATTGATCTGCGTGTGATCGGCGGTATTGTGATGTCCTGGATAATAACTCTGCCGATCGGCGGTGTGCTGGCTGCCCTGTTCTACTACACGCTCCGCGGCATGTTTATGGGCTGAGTGGAAGATTGCACCAAACGATCTCGAACTCCCTTGTGCTCCCGCTGAAAGGCGGGAGTACTATTTCTCCTGCAAGTCGCCGGCAACTGTATCCTCAAGGAACGTCAGTGCTGGCTCGGGGACAAATTCCAGCGGTATTGCCTGACCTTCGGACATAACTATTGCGGCCAGCCGGTGAGTATGGGCCGAGTACACTATGTGATGCCCTTCGATACCGCCAACGTTCAACCACAGTGTATCTTCGTTCGACTGCGGTGTATGACCGACAATCAAAGGCGCGTGTTTCGGGAGATTGAGTGTTCGACGAAACCGCTTGACGCTTCCTTTTGAATAGCCCGATGGCCGATTTCCCTGGCGCAGCCGGTTCCATACCAGTTCGGACTGGATACCCGGATAACGCCGAATGTTAACCAGGACGTTGAGATTGACCCTGGAGCGGACCGGCGCTCCATGACAAGCTGCGAAATCATCACCCTGAACAACGAACGCCAACCCGTCGAACAGTTTCTCGATCTCGCTCACGTAGGCCTTGCCGCGCAGCTTTTTGAGATATCTGTGAAACAGCATCCCCTGCGGCACCCCGCCTTTGCCCACATCGGGAGAAAAACTTTCATGATTGCCGTGAATATAAAAGACATTTTCTGGAAAACGCCGCTTCAGCATACAAAACAGGTCCAGGATGAATACAGATGACTCCATATCTTCAAGTTCATCACTCTCCTGGCTGTGAACCACATCCCCCAGGAACACAAGACACGCTTCATTGTTCTCCAGTGCGGCCAACGTGCCTCCCTCTGTGATCACCCGAAGAACGTTGTCGGCTCTTGCATGAACATCTCCCATAATCACCACGGTCATATCACCAGGGAACTGGATGATGCCGCCGGGGTCTTCATCGTCGTTCAATGATCGGTACGCCTCGGATGCGACAATGGCGTTGACCTCTCGAATTATGTCGAGTGCTTGTTCACTTTCAAATTGGACCAATGGACACCCCAGAACATCAGGCAGTCGCAACAAGTTTTCACGCCGGGCCTTCCAAACCGCAATTGGTTGGTCGATTTCAGAAATACTGGTCGGCAATTCCGGTTCCAGTGGCTGGAAAATCAGATCTCCCCTGCGATTGAATACTTTGACATGACGGTCAGCTACCGAGGTATCGAACCCGAACACTCTGGTCTGCAAATCATCCGAGCGTCCCAGGATCACCGCCTCCCCAGGCCTTATGCGGATGAATTTCGGAACACTTTGGTAAAACACACAGCCTGGGTGGATGATCCATTCCATCGAACTGCCCTTCTCACTGCCGGTGACGGGGAGATCGGGATGAAATTCCAGGATTGCGGTTCCAAGCATCAGATTGAATGGTTCGGAGCGCCGTGCAATTCGCACATTGGCGCTTAACACCAGCGGCGTAGAATCCAGCGTTATCTTCTCACTGCTTGGTATGCCCGACAAAAGCTTGCGGAATCGAGCGAGCAGCGAAGGCTTAATCGCTCGGTCTGATGAGCGCATCTTGCCAACTGTCTCAGCTTTGGTGCTCGACGTCATAGGCTTGGCGCGTTGTTGCACTCTATGATCTTCATCGGTGTCCCTTCCCGTTCAATCCTCAAATAGACGTGCATTCCCGAAGTCCAGAAATACCAGGCGATGGTGCGATAGAATTCAACCTGACGCGTGACAATTTCAGGCGTAATGAGCCGATCATGCGGAAACAATCCGGTCTTTGCCCGTTCCATCCGATCCCGAAAAATCAGGTCAGCTGGCGGCAGAATGAATTCAAATACAAACCGGGTGCGCCAGTCGGTTCCAAAAAACCAGGCCTTTGCCGGCGGAATCCGGATCCGCGCGAAGTCCATTTCCAGAGTGTCACAGTCACTCAGCCATTCATCATCCAGCACGGTCAGCGCCTCTTCATGCCCCTTGAAAGGCGCGCCGAGGTGAAGTTCGCGCGGCCGGAAAGTCAGCGCTTGCATGCGCCACCAGTTGGGCAGCGAAAGATCAAGATAGCCTTCATAGGGCCAGCCGCGCATTTTACTCACAAGCGTGCTCTTTCCGGAGCCCGGCGGACCGGTAATCAGGAACTGGCGAAATTTGGGTTCTTCCGGAAACTGAATTCCATGAATATCCTGCAATTCGTCGATTGGCGCCAAGATCAGATCTTCAACAGCAATCATCGTGTCGGCCTATTGCAGAAATGGAACGCATCCATCCCTTGAGTTTCACATCACCATGTGCAGCATGCAAGGCCAATGGCAGAGCAATCATGCGGTGGTCCGTCGAGCGATTGCCTTCGGTCTCATCAGTCGTTTCTTCCTCGCCTCGTGATGACGGTACTCTGCCAATTCAATCATCGCCTGCTGACATCCGCGTTCGGTTTCTTCGTTCTTCGGCCGGCGTTGCGTGTAACTTCCGTCAGAATTCATCTCCCAGACGTTACGCTGGTCGTTCAACTGGATGTCCATATACTCACGCAGCCGATCGACCAGCAACTCATCCTCAATCGGGACAATGACTTCCGCACGGCTTTGCAGGTTGCGCATCATCAAATCGGCAGAACCGATATAGTATTCCTCATCTCCGTTATTTCGGAAATGGTAGATACGTGCGTGTTCCAGAAACCGTCCGACTACACTGATGACCGAGATATTTTCGGACAGACCTGGGATGCCGGGCCGCAGGCGACAGGTGTCGCGAATTACCAACTCGATTTTCACACCGACACGTGATGCACGATAGAGCGCTTCTGTGATGTCCGGGTCTTCCAGTGCGTTTGTCTTCAGCCGGATCAGACCGCGCGATCGGCTGGAACTTTTGGAAATCTCCCGATCAATCTTATAGAGAATCTGTTCCTTCATATTGCGTGGTGATACCAGTATCTTCTTGTAACGCCGCAATGGCTGACAGCCAGACGTCAGGAAATTGAAAAAATTGACAAGGTCCGAGCCGATTTCTTCATCACACGTCAGCAATCCGAAATCCACGTACATCCGCGCGGTGCCGGCATGGTAGTTTCCCGTGCCGATATGAGCATAGTGGCGCAGACCATTGAAGTCCCGGCGGATCACAAGGACGATCTTGGAATGGGTCTTGAGGCCAACAATGCCATAGGTGACGTGAATTCCAGCCTCTTCCAGGCGGGTTGCCCAGTTGATATTGGCGGCCTCATCAAAACGTGCCTTGAGTTCGACTGCTACGGCAACTTGCTTGCCGTTTTGGGCTGCCTCAATCAGATAATCGACAATGCCGGTTCCTTCCGTGGTGCGATAAAGTGTCATTTTGATCGCCATCACCTTGGGGTCGCGACACGCTTCGCGAACGAAGCGCACTACCGAGGTGTTGAATGATTCATAAGGATGCTGGAGCAGGAAAGGTCCCTTGTTGCGAATAGCATGAAAGATGTTTTGTTCGCCGTCGAGTTCCATATTGTCGATGGGGTGATGATCCGGGTCATGCAACTCGGCGACCTTGTTTGATGCGATCTCGAACAGATCCCGCATGCCAAGCATGACGTCACATTCAAAAACGTCTTCGTCCTCATCCAAGCCGAGCTCGGCAGCAAGCATACCACGATGTACAGGTTCGATGCCGGCGGACGTCTCAAGGCGCACGATCGGAGCAAATTTCCGGTCCCGGACCTCGCTTTCAATCATTTCAAGCAGATCATCGGCAGCATCCTCTTCACGTTCGGTGTTGGCATTGCGGGTGACCCTGAACACCTCGCAGGTCATGACATCAACGTCCGGAAACAACACGTCAAGGTTGTTGGCCATAACGTCTTCAAGCAGAACAAACTTGTTCGTCGAGCCAACGCGAACCAACCTGGGAACCGTATTGCCGGTCGGCACCTTGACGCGAGCCATAATGGGTGCTGCCTCGCCCATTACACGCAGCGTTACAAGCAGGTTCAATGAAAGGTTTGAGATGTGCGGAAACGGGTGGGACGGGTCCATGGCCAACGGCGTCACCAGCGGGTAGATGTTTTGAAGATAGTAAGCACGCACACCGGCCTGTTCTTCTTCCAGGAGATCCGTGTAGTCGGAAATCGAGATTTTGTGCTTCAGCAGTTGTTCCTTCAGCTCCAGGAAAATGCCATTGGCTCCGGACTGGATGTCGCGAACCATTGCGATGCTGTCACGGATCTGATCGCGGGGGCTGCGGCCATCGACAGTAAGTTCGTGGATGCCGGCACCAACCTGTTGTTTAAGGCCGCCGATACGTTTCATAAAAAACTCATCCATATTGCTGCCGACGATAGCCAGGAATTTCACGCGTTCCAGCAGCGGCGTACGGCTGTCTTCAGCCTCGTGCAGCACGCGCTTGTTGAACTCGAGCCATGTAAGTTCACGGTTGAGATAAAGCTCGGGCGCCTTCAGGTTTTTGCCTGTTTCAGCTTCCGAGAGAGCGGCTTTGTCAGCGGCCTCTTTGGCTTTGAGTGCAGCGCGTTCGGCGTCGGCTTTCGAGACTGCGGCAGCGTGAGCGGCTGAGGCGACTATTTCCAGCCTCTCTGCTGCCTTTGCTGACGCCCGGGTGTCATCAACCGCTGCTTGCGTCTCCTTGCGCGCATTGTCGACAGTGGCCTTGGTCCGAGCCAATGTCTGTCCGGCTCGTTGTTTTGGGCCACGAGCTGCGGTTTCGGCTTTTTTTGCTGCCCGCTCGGTGCGCTTGACCGCCAGTGCGGCCTCCCCGACTTTTTTCGCTGCCGCCATGGCCTCGGCCTTGGCCTCGCTGGCCAGCGCTGTCACCTTCATTGCGATGGCTCCCGATGCAGCTTTCTGGGCTTCTGCTTGCTCTGCCAGCTTGGCGAACAGGCGCTTGGCAGACTTGATTGCTTTCGACGATGGGTTTGGTGCCCGTTCAGCCTGCACGAGTTCGATCTCCGCACCTTTGGCCTTGGCACCGGCCTTGATCGCAGCCATTTCCATTTCACGGGCTTCCGCCGCGACTACTTCGCTGTCTGAGGCAAGTTTCACGGCACGCATTGCCATCTGTTCGGCCTCTAACGCGGCCTTCTTTGCGGCTTTGGCCTCCTTGTGTGCACTGGCCGCAGCGCGGCCGAGAGCTGAGTGGTGGCGACCCCGTTCCACTTCAGCCAGGGCAGCCTTGGTCGCTGCCTTGGTATCGGTAACATGTTTTGCGGCACTCGCTGTCTGATCGGCCGCCCTGGATGCCTTCTGGCGGGACTTGGACGCCGCCAGAGAAGCACGGGCGGCTTCGGTCTTGGTTGCCAGTGTTTCAGGAGACAAAAGGTTGTTTTCAACCTCGTCAGTACTCAACTTGTTCGTCGATGGATTATTTGAATTTTGCACAATGCATCCGTTTCCGGGGCGGAGCCCCCTGAAGTAGCGCGGTAATCTGCTTCCGGCGTGCTGGTTTTTGTGACTGCAATCGCCGCAGAAATGCATCCATCAAGGTTGGCTGGCGCCAGCGCAATGAAACATCATCGACCGGTCAGACACGCAATTCTTTGATCTGTATCAAGCGCTCTGGCCGACAACGTGGACAGGTGCAAGTATCAATTACAGGTTTTGCTCGGGCAAGCCGTTGATCACCAAGTCAAGATGCTGGAGACTGGTGTCACGAAGTGCACGGATAACATCCGGACTTGAGAAAAATGCGATTATCGCGCCTGATCTGCTTTTGGATGTCGTGTGTCGGGACGAAAAGCAGATGCAATTCCGGTTCGCAATCGGCCTAATGGAGTTTGGCTATAAGTTCTTTTGCTTTGCGGCGATGCCGTTTGTTTGTTTTTAGTTTGAGCAAAAGCTTTTTGCGTTTCTTTTTAGCAGATTCCGAACGGAATTCTTTCTCCAGCTTGTCCCGCTTTTCCTCCAGCTTATGGAGCACTTTCTTCAATGCTTTGCGCTTCTTTCCGTCCTTCAGACGGTCTGAACTGAATATATCTTTCAACTTCATTGGCGTGAAGTCCTCCAAAACAGTGATGCCATAAGCTTCATCATCGTCCAGCGGCCTTTTCCTCAACATCGTCCTCATCGAGACCGATCAAATCCTCGGCTTCCATCTCGGCGATATCGCGTGATCCGAACAGTGTTTTGGCAACATCTGTGAGTTGCCAAATCGCGTCTCGCGCATAACCGTAGTCGTTCATCAGGGACGTACCCATCTGCGGTGTGATTTTCCCGTCCCGGATGAGCCGGTCCACGCCGCCGTTTACGACATTGCTTTCTTCATCAATTTCAACTCGAAATGAATCGAGCTCGATAACATTCCGGTCTTCCGGTTCCATCATGCGCAACTCCTCGATATCCCGGAGCAGGTTTGCCAACTGAATCCGTAGCGCGTTGTACTCGCCACGAATGTACTCGTTGTCGTGCGCCATGTAGCGGGTGATGTTCTTGCGCAGATGTTTAACATCTTTCACTGTCATGACAGTTTGACGACAAGCTTGCCGTAAATCATAAAATTGCTCCGTAAACTCGGGCGGAATGTCCCCTTGCGCCCGGGCGATGAACTCCAGAATACTGGCATAAAGTGCCTTCACCTTGCGCTCGTATGTTGAATCAAGGTTAAAATCCATTACCTCACGGTCGTGGCTGATGAAGTCGTCCAGGTTCTCGGACTGCAACATCTTTGTGCGATGCAGATTGATCCCGTGCGCGATGATCTCGAGGGCGTTGTCATAAAGATGAATTGCCTCGTTGCGCACCGCCTCCAGCAGGGTTTCCGGAAACTCTGTCACCGCGTCCATCAGATATCGCGGTTGCACGACATCGACTACAGGTGCTGGTACCGTTCGTTCCAGAAAACTCACCAATTGGCTGACAAACGGAAGCAGAACAACAACGCCGATCAAATTAAAGATCGTGTGAAAAACCGCAAGTTTAAGAGTGTAGTCGTCACTCTTGATGCCGAAGGTCTCCGCCACTGTCTCAACTGCCCACATGATCTGGTAAATGAAGGCGATGGCGATGACGCCGGTGATGACATTGAAAATTAGGTGGCCGGCGGCCAGCCGCTTGCCTTGGTAATTTGAACTCAGGGATCCGAGTATGGCGGTGATGGTCGTTCCCACATTGGCGCCGATGGCCAGCGCCAGCGCGTTCTCATAGGTCACCTGTTGGGCTGCCAGAGCCGTAATGATGAGTACCAGCGTGGCATGCGATGATTGCATGACAACTGTCGCAAATATGCCAACCGCAGCAAATGCAAAAAGCCCGGCATAACCCGGCATGGCAAACCGGGTCAGGTCAATGGTATCACGGAAGGCTTCGAAACCTTCCTTCATGTGATGGATACCAAGGAACAGGAACCCGAGGCCGGCGAGAATGTATCCAATGCCTTTCAGTGAACGATTGTTCTGGAACACCAGGATAATACCGAACACCAGCATCGGCATGGCATAAGCCGATATCTTCACTTTCAATCCAAAACCCGCGATGAGCCAGGCACCGGTGGTGGTGCCAATATTGGCACCAAAAATTATGCCGATCCCTGACGCGAGCGAAATCATGCCTGCGCTCAGAAATGAGATGGCAATGACGGAAACGAGGGAACTGGATTGCATCACGGTCGTGGTGACGATGCCAAAGGATAAAGATTTCCAGAGCCGGTCCGTCGTCTTGCTCAGGAGAGTTTCCAGAAACCCACCGGTAAACGCGCGGAAACCTTCTTCAAGAAACAACATGCCAAACAGAAAAATCGCCACGCCGGCAGATATCTGTTTGAAATCCGGGCTGATCCAGAATCCATAGACCAGAAAACCGAATATGACCGGTAGGAGTATTCGCCGAAACATGAACTGAACCCCATCCTACATTGAAAACCCGCCCTGCAAACTCTGCATCAGATAGTGTTTGCTGTTTCGATCCTGAGGGTCGGATTGTGCGTCGAATCCTCAAGTCAAAACAACTGTGTTTGCAATTCCCACGGGTTTCGATTCGCTATCGAGACACATGTCAAACAGGCACTTTCACAGAAAACTGTCTGGACTTACAACTACGCGACTGGTGCAAATTTACACCCTTCGTTATCGTTGAATTGCGATAGTGGTATTTGACACCAATACTGCCGTTTCGTGACATGATCTATATCAAGGCCCTGCCTGAAGCACTGCACCTAGGATGCAATGGCCCTGGCGGCAAATGTTTGCCCTCGGAAGTTCGGAGGGCAGAATGGACATTGCTTACTGGCTGGCGATCGCCACGATCGCTATCGTCGTCGTCTTCGACTATACGAACGGGTTTCATGACGCTGCCAACATTGTAGCGACCCCGATCGCGTCACGCGCCATGACGCCCGTCCAGGCCGTGATAATCGTCGGCACATTCGAGTTTCTCGGGCCAATCCTTGGTGGAACCGCCGTAGCCAACACCATTGGCAAGTTCATCGATTTGAGCGATCTACAGTCGAGTGTGTCGATGACAATTATCCTGTGCGGCTGTATCGGGGCAATCGTTTGGAATCTGTGGACCTGGTATTACGGTATTCCGTCGAGTTCATCACATGCACTGGTCGGCGGTCTGGCTGGCCCGGTCATTGTCGCCGCCGGTCCGCAATATGTCATGTGGGGTGCGGATGAATTCCTAACAACCGGTCACCTGACCGGCGTCACCAAGGTGATACTGGCACTGATCCTATCGCCGATCATCGGCTTCTGGGTCGGATTCATCATTCACCGCCTGATGAGTGCCCTGCTGCGCGGCGCCAAGCCGGTCGCCAACAAGTATCTGCGTCTGACGCAGTACGCGACGTCTGCCGGAATGGCGTTTTCACACGGCGCAAACGATGCGCAAAAGAGCATGGGTATCATCACCATGGTGCTGCTGTTGGGTGGCTTTATCGATGAATTCCAGGTGCCGTTGTGGGTTGTGCTGCTTTGTGCAGCGGCCATTACGCTTGGTGTACTGTCCGGTGGCTGGCGTATCGTTCGGACAATCGGTTTTGCCATCTACAAGATCCGGCCGCTGCATGCGGTCAACGGCCAGGTCTCGGCGGCTGGTATCATATTCACTGCGGCGATCGCCGGGGCGCCGGTATCGACCACGCATGTCACCAGTTCTGCGCTGATGGGGATCGGCGCCTCCGAGCGACCCAAAGCGGTTGGCTGGTCCAAGGCCAGGGAGATCCTGATGACCTGGCTTCTGACAATTCCTGGGTCCGCGATTGTTGGCATAGCGACTTACCTGGTCGTCAAACTACTAACCGGCATTGCATAACAGGCAATCTGTCACCTGCAGCGCAGGGAGGATTGCAGTCATAAGGAGTATTGAAATGAGCGGAGGAAATTCACTGTTAACCCGCATCGTTGATCGGGTTTTGCCGAAGACGCCGGATTTCTTCAGTCTTGTCGATGATCAATGCGACATGGCGGTTGCGACCTTGGAGGAGCTGGTTGTCTTCATGGAGTCCGGCAAGAAGAAAGTCGGCAAACACGTCAAGCAAATGGAAAAGGAAGGCGATGAACTCAAGCGGCGGAATATCGAAGCTCTGAATACGTCGTTCTCAACGCCCATGGACAGGGAGGACATTTATCGCGCCATCGTCGATATCGATCATCTGATGAACTACGCCAAGACCACGGTTCGGGAAATGGAGGTATTCGGCATTGAACCGGACCAACATTCGCTGCAAATGGCAATCCATCTCAAGGAGGGCACGCAATCCCTGCAGGAAGGGTTCAAGAAACTGAGCGAGAACGCGATTCTTGCCGAGGCCGACGCGCTGGCCGCCCGCAAGGCCGAGCGCACAATCGAAAAGCAATACCGTAAGGCGTTAGCTGAACTATTCGATATTTCAACCTATGTCGAAGACATCCGGGCAAAGAAGACAAACAGCAACCAAAAGCTTGAGGCGGAAATCGTCGCATTCGAATATGTCATGGAGGCGTTCAAACGACGCGAGGTTTACCGACATATGTCAAACGCGGCCGACCGGCTCGCGCATGCCGGCGCCACGCTATACGACATTGTCGTAAAGATCGCCTGATGGCCCCGTCATGTGTGGATGGTTCGGATATTGTAAAACCTTGTTACAGTTGTTGATCGTTGCGGGATTTTTCCTCCACCAATGAATAAATCCATCCTTTGTTTTACTAGAAAGAAGACTGACAATGACTAGCGTTAGTCTAACATCACCCTGGCGCCTGCTTGGTGCGCTCCCCCTCCAAAAACAGACGTAAACGTCGCGAAAGATGACGTCGCCGCTCAAACGTCCGTAGTCCGGGTACAGCGGACCACTTCGAAGCGAGGACAGGTCGTCAACTAGGTGCCAGGAGAAGAAGTCGCCCGGCGCTGCAAGGCATACCTTTCTAAAGACTAGGTCGGCGTCCATTCCTTCACTTTACGGTACGAGTTAGGTAGTTGATATGAAAATACTGCCTCTGCGAAATTGGGAAATGAATTTCCTATTGGGCAAACCCAGAGAGCTCACCTGCTTGAAAGCTCTGGTCGTAAAATTCTGGCTCAAGTTTGTTGTGCTTTTGTTAAGTCCGACATATGTAGGTCGCGGTATCCGGTATAGGAGTAAAATAATGAATATGAACGGAATTTGGAAAGTGGAAATGCTCGGGCCTTATGGTTGGGAATCCGTTGCAACGGCGTTCCTTGAAGACGGTAAATACAGGGCTGCGTCTGAAAATCATTACACGGTCGGGAACTATGAAGTTTCGGGTAATCGGGTCGAGATATCTGCTGTCGGCATGCAACATGGAAAAGTCCACATCTTGTTCGGTGAGAAGAAGAAAGAAATAGATCTGAAATTCGAAGGCAAAATCGAAGGAGACGAAGTCAAAGGGCAAGCCCGGAATGACAAGGGTGCCAACCATATTTCATTTCGAACTACTCGTCTCGCGGATCTTCCATAGCCCCAGATTTACCGTCAGCGGTGAACTTGCGCCAGCGCC
>JBPCVV010000242.1:0-17754 GCA_051010195.1 Anderseniella sp.
ACGGGTCGCGGTACTTGTGCACACGCAGGACGCGTGACGCTTCAATTGGCGGCGGCGGACACGACCAGGAACTTACGATGTCATTCTGGATCATCTAGCAAAATCACCTGCTGCAGCGGCGTTCAACTTTTCGCAATTGCGGCTGCCTTGATGTCATCGTACTTGGCTTCGATTTCAGCCGCGAGGTTTGCTGCTGCCTGTTCAGGTTCCTCGTCGGAATCGGGTTGTTTTTCCTTGACCCAGTGCAAAAGATAATCGTCTGATCCATCCAGCTTGCGCCGCATCGCCACCAGGTCAATCAATTCCTGAAATCGCAAGCTCAGTTCTATCTTGTGCTTCTTCGGCCCGTCGCGGGCCTCGACAACTGAAGGTATTTCCTGCCAGCACAACAAGGTAATTTTGGTCATTTTTCCATCCTGATAGTCGATCGGATACTTGTACTATATATAATTTATATATTTTGTGAACCCGCTACAGTGTACGCATGACGCCAGACCAGCTCAGATCCATTACAGCGGATACCTCACCGCCGCTGGTGCCGGAGATTGCAGTGGCGGGCATTCCGCACAGTCAAACCTTCGAATCCTTCAGATCGCAACACCACGTCATTATCGGAGCCGCAACTCCGTATTGGCTTGTCGCGTGGCCTGGCGGTCAGGGGCTGGCCAGGTATCTGCTGGACACGCCGCAACTGGTTTCGCGCAGGCGGGTGATCGACCTGGGGTGCGGCAACGGCCTGATCGCTGTGGCTGCTGCAATGGCCGGAGCGCACTCAGTGCTGGCCATTGACGCCGACCCCAATGCGCTGGTTTGCGCCAGGCAGAATGCCCGTCTTAACCAGGTGTCCATCGAAGTCGAAGGCGGCGATATCAGAAACTATGAACCAGACCCCGACGACCTGGTTTGCGCAGGTGATCTTTGGTACGACCGCGCAACAGGACGGCTGGCTACGGGATGTCTGGCCCGGATGAATGAGGCGCAATGTGCAGTGCTGTTTTGCGACGCAGGCCGGTCGTATCGACCCCGATCCGACGTCGCATGCCTGCAGACCTACGACCTGCCCGTTTCCCGGGAATTTGAGAGAACCGCAACACTGTCACTGAGGATTTGCACCCTTAAAGCAGCGAACATTCATTCGACGCATACCGGGCATGTGTCACAAGTCTAGGCCATTGCCTGAAATTGTGACGAACTTTCCTCAGAACAAGAAGATACCTATTTTTGCGGGGACTTCATGGCCTGGAAGCGATTTCCGATTCCGGAGTTCGATCATCGCCCCTTGCGGGGCCTGACATACACTCCACCGGTACCGATATCAAAAGCCGAAGAAGACAGCCTGGTGGCAACTGCTCTGTCCGGCGATAAGTCCGGGGTGGGAGCTTATGCGGTTGAACCGAATGCGGATTTGCTGGAAAAGCTGTCGTTTAACGGTGATCACCGCCAGATGATCATGTGCATTGTTCCCGCAGGCGACTGTCGGCTGCTTGGCCGTTCGATGGCCTGGTACAATCAACGTGCCTATGTTCTGGACGGCAACTCCGCAGATGCCGAGATCATTCATGAATGGCACACGCCACGAACCCACAATACCCGGCTGGGCCCCGATGATGGGGTATCGCTAGACCGGCGCGTCATCTACCTGCTGAGCGGGCGTATCCTGGAAGACGAGGATCGCGGCAATCGGGTAATGATTGATGCCGACTGGTCTCCCGGAGACGGGCGTGCCGGGTACCGGATTCTGGCTGGCTGTGACAAGGGCGACGATAATTTTCATGACACCTGCCTGATGATCAGTTGGCCGCAATAGATTTTTCCCGACAATTTCAGGATCTGACACGATGCAACAGGTGCACACAAGCCAACTTGACGTCTCACCCGAAGCCGGCGGCATAATCGACCTGATGTCAGGGTTCACTGTTGAAACCACGCCGGCATCGGCTGCCAAGGTTGCAGACTTCCGCGCCATGTTGCGGCCGGGAACCACGGTCTACATCACCTTTCTGCCGGGGTCCGACTACAATGATACTGTCGCAACGGCGAAGCGCCTGCGCAATGAAGGGTTCGAACCGGCGCCGCATTTTGCCGCACGCTCGATTGAAAGTGTTGCGATGTTTGAAGATTATCTTGCCCGGGTGGTAGGCGAGGCCGGCGTGGACCATGTGCTGGCAATTGCCGGCGCGCTGGAGGCACCGCTTGGTCCTTATTCAGACTCCACCCAGCTGCTGGATACCGGACTGTTTGACAAACACGGCATCAGGCAGATCGGCGTGGCCGGCCATCCTGAAGGCAGCCCGGACATGACGGACAAGGCCATCGCAGATGCGCTGGCATGGAAGAACGCCTTTAGCGGGCGAACCGACGCCGGAATGCACATCGTCACCCAGTTCGCATTCGAGGCCGCGCCTATTGTCGCCTGGGACAAGGCCTTGCGGGCAGCAGGCAACAAGTTGCCGATCCGTGTCGGCATCCCCGGCCTTGCAAAACTACAGACCCTGCTCAAGTACGCCGTGGCGTGCGGTGTCGGAAACTCCATGAATTTTCTCAAGAAACAGGCGCGCAATGTCACCAAGCTTGTCGCGCAGCAGGAGCCTGACCAACTGGTCCGCGAGCTGGCGCATTATGGTGCAACCGATCCGGACTGTGGTATTGAGGGTGTTCATATGTATCCGCTCGGCGGCCTGCAGAAGTCGGCCGACTGGAGCTTTGCCGTCACTGACGGCGCGTTCGAACTGACACAAAAAGGCTTTAGGACAAATCCATAACCAGCAGATCGCAACAGGGCGCAGGTAAAGTAGATCCATGACAGATAACAAAAACCGATCACGTGTAAACCGCCGCCAGGTTCTTTCAATCGGTGCCGCTTCAGGGCTTGTTGCCGGCATCGCACCGCAGATACAGGGTCCGGCGCAGGCTCAGGCCAAACCCATGCCCACCGTTGAGATCGCCAGCCTGACTGAGCTGAACCCCGGCACACAGATTGACTTCGAGTATCCCGACGAAAACTCACCGGCCGTTCTGCTGGCAATGGACGGTCCCGTCGAGGACGGCATTGGTCCCGACCAGAATATTGTCGCCTTCTCTTCCCTGTGCACCCACAAGGGCTGCAATGTGGTTTGGCACGCGGACCAGAAAGTCCTGATCTGTCCGTGCCACTGGTCAAGTTTCGACCCGGGCAAGAAAGGCAGGATGGTCATCGGCCAGGCCAGTTCCGGCTTGCCGCAAATTACCCTGGCGGTCGAAGGCGGCAAGGTCAAAGCGACAGGCGTTTCGGGGCTGATTTATGGTCGCCAGACAAATGTGATGTAACCGGATGACAGACACGCCGCTGCCGCCAAAGAACGCTGAAACGTTCAATACCGTATGTCAGTTCTGCATCGTCGGATGTGGATACAAGGTGTTCAAATGGCCCGAAGGCGAAGATGGCGGTTCGGCTCCTGACGAAAACGCCCTGAATATCGATTTTCGCGAACAGCAGCCGGCGCTCGGTACCTGGGTTGCACCGCTGGCCCATTCTGTGATCACCCAGAAAAACGGACGCTACAGTGTTGCCATCGTGCCTGACGATGCGTGTCATGTGAACTCCGGACTGGCATCGGTGCGTGGTGCCGGACTTGCAGCCAGCCTGTACCGGCCTGACGGGCCGACCAAGACCCGGTTGACATCTCCTGCCATCCGCTCCGGCGCATCGTCCGAAGCCGTTGGTTGGGACGAAGCTGCTGACCTGGGCGCCCGTGTCATCAAGGCAGTGATGGATCGCTGGGGAGCAAACTCGGTCGGCATGAAATTCTTTGATCACGGCGGCGGTGGTGGTGGCTTTGAAAACAACTGGGCCGTCGGACGCTTCTTTTTCTCCGGTATCAAGACCAGCACGATTTCAATCCACAACCGGCCTGCCTACAATTCCGAGGTGCATGCGGCAGGTGATGCCGGCATCGCCCCACTGACCAACGCCTATGTCGACGCTCAGCTCGCAGATACCATCGTGATTGTCGGCGCCAACCCGTACGAGACACAGACCAATTATTTCCTGAACCACATGGTCTTGAACCTGGCGGGAACCTCAAAGGGCTTGAAGGAAAGCGCTTTTCCCGGCGAAGCCACAGCCAGCGGACGAATGATCATCGTCGACCCGCGCCGCACCATGACTGTCGCCACCGCCGAAAACGCGGCCGGTGCGGAAAATGTCCTGCACCTGCAGAATGAACCGGGTTCCGATATCTGGCTCCTGAACGCCATTGCGCGCCTTATCCAGGAACGCAACTGGCATGACACCGGCTTCATTCGCAAACACACCGAGGTCCAGACCTATGAGAGTTACCAGCGCTCGACACTGATGCTCGACCGCGACCGGCAAGAGTTTCTCACCGAAGCCTCGCTGCGCTCCGGTGTTGCCATCTCCGACATCGTCAAGGCCGCAGAATGGATCGCAAAACCCAAAGCCGACAATGTCCGGCGCCGGACCTTGTTCCACTACGAAAAGGGGCTGATCTGGGGCTACAAGAACTATGAGAACATCGCCAGCATCATCGACCTGGCCCTGCTGACCGGCAATCTCGGCCGTCCCGGCACCGGCTGCAGCCGGCTCGGTGGCCATCAGGAAGCCTACGTGCGCCCAGCCGCGGCCGCTGCCAGGCCGGCGCGCAACATCGACGAGGCGGTCAGGCGCGGCGAGACCAAGGTTTTCTGGGTCGGCGGCTGCAATCCCGTTCAAACGACACTGCGCGCCGAAGCCCTGGCAGGCAGCCTGAAGGATCGCGGCCGGCTGGTGTCCGATGCCCTGCAGCAGACCCGTGGCCGCCCGGCCAGTGAACGGGTTGTCGCCGTGGTGGAGGCGCTGAAACAGGGTGGAATTTTCCTGATCGGGCAGGACATTTATCCGACCTCAACAACCGATCTCGCTCATCTCGTGCTCCCGGCAGCGACCTGGGGCGAGTATGACATGACGTCCATCAACGGTGAACGCAGACTGCGCCTGTACCAGAAATTCATGGATCCGCCCGGCGATGCGATGCCGGACTGGGCCATCATGGCTCGCTTCGCCAACCGGTTGCACACGCTCTATGCCGCCGATGCCAATCCCGAAATGGCCAACCGGTTCCTGGATTTTGACTGGGCCGATGACGAGGCGGTTTTCATTGACGCCAGATATACGTTTTCCGGCAAGTCGAGCGATCCTATGGAAGGCTATGCGGGTGTTGACTACGACATGCTGCGCACACTGGGCAACAACGGCATTCAGACCCCGACACGGCTCGTCAACGGCGCGCTGGTCGGTACCGAGCGTCTCTATGAAGACAGGAAATTCGGCACGCCGTCAGGCAAGGCGAAGTTCATTCCGGCTCCGCCGCCCTGGCAGGGCTATGCCGCCGAAGTAGAGAAACAGCGCAAGAACCACAGGTTCTGGATCAATAACGGTCGGTCCAACCATATCTGGCAAACGGCGTTTCACCACAGGTACCTGGAGTTTTACCGTGAACGGGCTCCGGTTCCCTATCTTGAAATTCACCCTGACGACGCAACCGAGCTGGCCATCGAGCCGGGCGACATGGTTGAAGTGTACAACGAGACCGGATCGGTCCAGGCCATGGCCTATCCTGCCGATGCGGTCAAACCGGGGCATTGCTTCATGCTGTTCGGGCAACCGCGCGGGGCCGTCGGTGATCTGATATCCGACCATGTCGATCCCGACACGACCATTCCGTGGTACAAGGGTGTGTGGGCCGATGTCAGGCGCATAGGGCCGGTACCGGAGCTGTCGGCAACCGTGTCGTTCAAACCAACCAATTTTGCAGGATAGGCTCATGATCAGACTAGCCTTTCTTGCATTCTTGCTGGCGATCTCACCCCTTGCCGCCCAGGAAATCGTGGACGGCGGGGAGTACCAGAAACGGCAGTATTCCGACCAGAAACTGGACAATGTATCAGCAGTTGGCGCCAATTTTTCCGGAGCAGACCTGTCGGGAGCAAGTTTCCAGGGTGCGGACCTGCGCGAGGCATACTTTCGTGGTGCCGACCTGTCGGGTGCGGATTTGACCGGAGCCAATCTCGGCAATGCGGATTTGACATTTGCCAACCTGACCGGCGCGACGCTCGGTGGCAGCTTCATGGCCGGGGCCAACCTGACCGGCGCCAAACTGGGCGGGGCTGATATGCAGGCCGCATTTCTGCCCGGTGCCAACCTGACGCGAGCCCAACTGAACCAGGCTAACCTTTCCGGCGCAATGCTGCGCGATGCCAATTTGTTTCAGGCCAATCTCAGCGGAGCAAACCTGACCAGCGCACTTCTGGGCGCGCTTGTGCCCAGCAATGATGCGCCAGCCGCAGCCCGCTTGAAGGCCGCCAATCTGTCAGGCGCAAAGCTCGCCGGTGCAGACCTGAAGAGCGTGGATTTCAGCGAGGCCAATCTGTCGGGGGCAGATTTTTCCGGGGCCAATCTCGCCTTGTCCATCCTGAGCTGGACCGATGCAGAAGGCGCCAACTTTTCCAAGGCAAACCTGTCAGGTGCCATCGTGAAAGGCGCACGCTTCAACAGCGCAAATCTGGCAGGAGCCGATATGGCCCTGACGCGAGCCGCCGGAACCGACTTCTCGAGTGCCGACTTTACAGGTGCGTCGCTAGGTGGAGCGGACCTGTCACTAGCGAACCTTACAAACGCCAGTTTCGAGGGCGCCGACCTGGAAAACATTCGGGCTGACGGTGCTGTTGGCAGCACGTCTCTTCAAGTGGGGAATTAAATGACAACCGAAACATCTGCAGCTGATATGCCCGCCGAACAGGTATCCAGTAAACCGTCCATGATGACTGCCGCCGCAGGAGAATTGTTCGGCACGTTCATTCTCGTGTTTTTTGGTGTAGGCGCCGTTCAGGCCGCGGTCGCTGCCGGTGCCCAGACCGGCCTGTGGCAGGTTGCGGTCGTCTGGGCCATTGGCGTGAGCCTGGCGATATATGCCACCGCAGCCTATTCCGGCGCGCATATCAATCCGGCCATCACACTGGTGGCTGTTGTCTACGACCGGATGTCGATTCCGCTTGGCATCGTCTACATGATCGCCCAGCTGATCGGCGCCATGCTGGCCGCACTGGTGCTTTATGCCATGTTTGCAGAAGCGATCCTGGAGTTTGAGCGACAGCGTGGCCTGCTTCGCGGCGGGCCGGGCAGTGAGTTGTCGGCCATGATGTTCGGCGAATACTTCCCCAATCCTGCAGTGTTCGGCACGGATGAAACCGCGTGGCGCGTGGTTTCTGAAAAACGTGCCTTCATTGCCGAGATGATCGGAACCGCTGTGCTGGCCTTTATGGTTGGCGCCCTGACCAGCGAGAAGAATATGGCGCGCCCGCCGGCCGGCATCACCGCCATCATCATCGGCATTACCGTTGCCGGTATCATATCGATCGTTGCCCCGCTCACCCAGGCCGCGCTGAACCCGGCCCGCGACCTTGGGCCCAGGATTGTGTCTTTCTATCTGGGCTGGGGCGAAATCGCCATTCCGGGACCACGCGGCGGATGGTTGACCGTTTATGTCCTGGCTCCGTTCCTCGGCGCCCTAATCGGTGGCGGTATCCAGCGGCTTCTGGCAAGGTATGCGCCTGAAGCCGATTGACACCGGGTCGGCCGGAAAGGGATCAGATGGCAGACCTGCTGAGCGAGATGCTTGCCGAACGGGACTGGTTGCTGGCCGACGGGGCAACGGGCACGAACTATTTCGCTGCTGGGCTGAAGTCGGGAGAACCGCCGGAAAACTGGAACACCGACCAGCCGGACAAGGTGCGCGACCTGCACACCGCGTTCATCGACGCCGGTTCGGATATCATTCTCACCAACAGTTTCGGCGGCAGCTGCCGCAGGCTGATGATGCATGGCGCACAGGACCGCGTCCAGGAGATTAACTCGCGCGCTGCGCAACTGGGCCGCAGTGCTGCCGATGCAGCCGGCCGCCCGGTCGTCGTTGCCGGATCATTGGGGCCAACAGGCGATCTTCTCGAACCGTTGGGCACGCTGACCCGCGATCAAGCAAGGGATGCGTTCCGCGATCAGGCGATTGCCCTGGCAGATGGCGGGGTCGACGTTTTGTGGTGCGAAACCATGTCCGCCGAAGACGAGGTCGAAGCCGCTGTAGAAGCATGCTCGCAAACCGGACTGCCGGTCATAGTTACCATGAGTTTTGACAGCGGCGGCCGCACCATGATGGGAATCAAACCGGCAGACTGGCCGGCAATGGCAGCGCGAATGCCTTCACCGTTGACAGCCTATGGGGCCAATTGCGGTGTCGGCCCGGCTGAATTGCTCGCCACCGTCGTAGGCATGTCGGAAGCGGCCCCGCCCGACACTGTACTCATCGCCAAGGGAAACTGCGGCATGCCGGAACTCACCGACGCCGGCATTGAATATACCGGCACAACCGACCTTATGTCGGACTATGCCCGTCTGGCACGCGATGTCGGCGTAAAAATCATAGGTGGCTGCTGCGGGACGACACCGGCTCACATCGCCGCCATGCGCCAGGCACTTGATACTCATGTCCCGGAGACCAAGCCTTCGATCCCGAAAATCATCGAAACCCTCGGTGAGGTGTCAAAGCTGGCCATGGGTACTGATGCTGCCGAAGAGGCAAAGGCGCGTCGCCGGCGTCAGGACCCGTAGACCTGACCGCACTAAGCGCAAAGTCACCAGCCCTCAAGCCTCAACACTCCAGCGCATCGGCCATTGCCTCCAGGTCGCCAACGATCAGATCAGGCTCAAGACCGAGATCATCGAGGGGTTGACCGTAGCGCCGGACCCAGATGGTTGGAAAGCCGAAATTCTTTGATCCCAGCACATCGAATGAATTGCCGGAAACGAAGCCGATTTGATCGGGAAGCAGGCCTATGGCCTTCACGCCAACCTGGTAAGCGCGCCGGCCGGGTTTGTAAACCGCTGCTTCCTGTGTTGTTACAATATCAACGAAATATCCGGCGATGGCCGAATTTTCCTGGGATTTCCTGATCATCCATGGAGACCCCATGGACAAGACATAAAGCTGATACTTGCCGGCAAGCCTGGACAGGCCTTTGTGAGCATCATCATAGACCGGCAGTTTTTCGTCCGCAGCTATCAGCTCATTGCGCAGGTCATCCGGGACGTCCATGTCCAACTCGAAAGCCGCAAGCTTGAATGCCGCCTTGGTTAAATCCTCCCAGGGTGTGTAGCGTTCCATCATGCCGTTCTGGAAGCAATAGCGCTGGATGGTCGCGAACCAGAGTTTCGTGAAGCCCGCGCCTTTGCCCGGGAAATGCTGATCAACCACGGAGGCCAGGGCCAGCTTGTTGCCAATTGTCCCAAAATAATCGAATGCCAGAGCTTTGACATCACTGAAGTCGGTCATGGTTCACATCCGCCCTTCATTCATTCACTCATGGATGACATCAGGCACTGCGTCACAAAAATGGTAAGCAGTGTCAGCCTGAGGGCTGGCAATGCCAAGGTTTGCTGGCAACTAGAAAGCCGCTGCCACCTACCCTAAAACCGGACCATCGTAATATGGCAATCTGTCCGTTCGCGGGGACCATGCACCTGACTTGCGCAAACCGTCCATGTGATCTGCAATGTCTTCCAGCCGGGCGAACCACACATCCTTTGTGTTAAGCGTCTCTTCCAGCCATTTTTCCACCAGCCGCCAGCGGGCCAGCCGGCCGGTCAGAAACGGATGAACGATCAGCATGAAGAACCCACCCGCTTCGTACTGCGCATCAAACTCTTCCCAGAACGCCTGAAGGCCATCGGAAGGTGACTTGACCGGCATCATGTATCCGATTTCAGAATAGTGGGCGAACGGCGGCCAGTCGTCTGTGCCCCAATGTACCGGCATTTCATACAATTCGCCGTTTGGGCTTTTCATGGCGTACGGAATGTCATCGGCCATCAGTGAACTGTCGTAGCGAAACCCGTGCTCTGTCAGGAGGTCAATCACCGTCTGGTTGACATTGTAGACAGGCGCACGGTAGCCCGCAGGCTTGCCGCCAATAATCTTGTGATGAACATCCAGGGCGCGCTCAAACCACATCCGCTGATCCACTGTCGTTTCAATGGGGTCTTCATGAAGATAGCCATGGTGGCCAATTTCATGCCCGTCCTTGAGAATGGCTTCTACGGCTTCCGGATACTGCTCAATACACCAGGCTGGAACGAAGAATGATTGTTTCAGGCCCAGGCGCTTGTAGGTATCCAGAATTCGCGGGATGGCAACCGTCGGCCCATAACGTCCCATGGTGATCGGGTACAGCCGGTCATGCCCGTCATCGGGCCGCGAAATATGAATCAGGCTGTCTGCGTCCATGTCAAACGTGATGGCACACGCGCACCTGGCGCCATTTGGCCAGGGAATGGGGTTCTGGATCATCAGGTTTCAGGCTCCGGTCAAAAGATGCGCGCTGGAAGCGGGCCAGCTCAAATAGAACGTTTTGGTGGACTTCAGATCAAGCGTCGCCAGTTCACGTTCCTGCACCTGGACCTTGAACTCCTGTCCGTCTGCGCTTTCCAGAAACAGCGTTACGACTGATCCGATGAATTCTTCCGAGATAAGGGAGGCCGGGACCATATTCTCAGATTTCGGTTTGGTGACCGACAATTTCACAAGATCAGCCGAGATAACAAATGTTGCGTTATCTCCGGTCTTGGGAAGTGCGCCTGCGGCTGCAGCGACACTGAATGTGGCGGATGGCGCATCAATGACCACCTTGCCTTTGGTTCGTGACTTGACCTTGCCAGAGATGATGTTGTTGCGACCGACAAACTCTGCAACAAAACGGTTGGCAGGCGCCCGGTAGATGTCCTTCGGTTCCCCGATTTGCGCCACCTCGCCCTGCGACATGATCACAACCCGGTCTGCCATCGCAAAGGCTTCCGACTGTGAGTGCGTCACATAAACGAATGTAATTCCCAGTTCGCGTTGCAGGTTCGTAAGAACAGACTGCATGCGGATGACGAGATGCGCATCCAGCGCAGACAGCGGCTCGTCCAGCAACAGGATCTGGGGTTCGGTCACCAGGGACCGGGCCAGCGCCACACGCTGCTTCTGCCCGCCTGACAGTGTCGAGATATCACGTTCAGCAAACTCGGACATACCCAGCCGGTCCAGCCACAACAGCGCCTTGTCACGCCGTTCGGCTGAATTGATGCCACGCATTTTCAATCCGAACTCAACATTTTCGCGCGCTGTCAGAAACGGGAACAAGGCCAGCGACTGCCACACCATTGGTGTATCGCGTTCATGCGGCTTTACGTCGTTCATGACACGACCATCAAGACGAATTTCACCTTCGGTGGGTTGTTCAAGCCCGGCAAGCATCCGCAGCGTCGTCGTCTTGCCACATCCCGACGGCCCCATGATGGCGACGAACTCCCCCTTGCCAATGCTCAGGGTCATTTCCTTGACCGCAGTGAAATCGCCGAAACGTTTCACCACCTTGTCGAACACCAGCAATTGATCGCTCATCCGGTTTCTCCTGCCGATCTTCTTATTTGTTTTGTAGAGAAGAAAATCTGTGCCGCCACGACCAGCGTCATCGAGGTAACGAACACGAATGTGCCGATGGCGTTGACCTGCGGGTCGATATTGCCGGTCACAATTTCAAGAATCACCACCGGCACTGTCTTGTTCAGACCGGACACGAACCACGCGATCGCAAACTCGTCAAACGAAACAGCCGCACACAGGCAGGCTGCGGATACGATGGCAGGCTTGCAGAACGGCACAACCACGTGGCGCATGGCGGACCATTCGCTTGCGCCGAGGTTCCATGCAGCAGCCTCGAGGTTCTCATCCATCTGATTGAGTCTCAGCCGGATGATTGCCATCGCAAACGGTGCGGTCAGAACGCTGTGGGCCACGATGATGGACCATACCTGCCCGGACGCCCCAATCTTTGAAAACCACGCCAGCATGGCAAGCGCCATGATGATCAGCGGGATCGTCGGCGGCAACAGGATCAGTGCGAGATAAGCCCCCTTGAAACGGAAACTGTAGCGATAGTCTGAATATGCGGTACAAAAACCCAGCACGGTGGCGATCGCACTGGCGCAAACAGAAACAACGATGCTTGTCAGAGCTGCCTGCCAAACATCGGGATCAGCAAGAATGGTGTCATACCATTGCGTCGAGAACTCGCCCAACGGGATCGTTGGAAAACGCTGGGAGTTGAATGAAAACACCATGCTGAATGCGATTGGCGTGAAGACAAACAGGAATATCACGCCAATATAGAAGCGCAAGAACCATGTCAGCCCACGCTCCAGCATCACGCCTTGCCTCTCTTTGCATAGGCCGCTGCAATGGCGGCAAAAGCCACTGCGAACAGCGTAATCATCATCATGATCGCAACCACTGCAGCGCGCGGCCATTGCTGGCCTGATTTGGTCGTATCAATAATCAGTATGGGCAGGGTCGGCGGCTTCGATCCGCCCAGATAGTACGGGCTGACAAAATCCCCGAACGACAGAATGAAACAGAACAGCGCGGCTATAATCAGCCCTGTTTTGGCAAGCGGTATCACCACCCGGTAAATAGTGGCAAATGGCCTGCAGCCCAGGTTGTGCGCGGCTTCGACAAGCCGCCCATCGATGTTCGCCATGGCAAAGGTCTGCAGGATGACAACGAGAGGCAAGGTCAGGGTCAGATAACCGACAATGGTGCCGAACTTGGTATTCAGCATCGTATAGGGGCCAAGCCCGACATAGGCGAGTATGGAGTTGACCACGCCGGTCTCTGCCAGAATGACATACCAGGAAAATATCCTGACGAGATAGCTGGTGAAAAACGGTATTATGAGCAGGAATATTGCCCATCGCCGGACATTGTCGGAGACCTTGAAGGCGAGCGCATAGGCGGCAGGAAAGGCGATCACCATGGCACATGCAGTCGCCAGCGTCGCCAGCCACAGGGTCAGCAGATAGCTGTCCCAGAAATATCCACGGCCCAGCATCTTGACCCAGCTCGCGGTGTCAAACGCTTCGACCATGCGGTAGTTCTTCACCACGAAAAACGACATGGCCAGCATGAACAATAACGGTCCGACGAAAAACAGCAGCTGCCATACGATGATCGGCAGCCGCCAGGTCATTGCATAGGCATCAAAGCGCTTGCGTGCAGGTCGGTTCATCCGGTGCAACTTTGGCAATAGCCACCACGGCGGCAAGCCGTGGTGGCTGTACGGGGATCAGGCGTTCTTGTACTCCGACCAGAAGTCATTCCAATCTTCCAGGCTCTGCTGCTTTGGAATGTCACGATAGTGTATGCGGCCTTCCTTGAGCAAGGTAATCGGATCATTCGCCATGCCGTCAACCTGGCCTGTGCGTTCAGCCTCCTTCTTGTCCACCTCGATCAGCTTGGCACGCCCGGCCCTGGTGATTGCAAACCCGGGATACGCTTTCATCTGCGCAGATTTTACCTGCCCTTCCGGTGACAACATGTACTGAATGAACTTCTTGACGACATCAGCCTTGTCGGTGCCCTTGCCGATACAGTAACTCTCGGTCCATTGGATGCCGCCTTCTTTCGGCACCACGGATGCTACGGGAGCACCGTCTTTCTCGAGGACACCGGTGATCCAGTCGCCAATACCGCACATGGCCTGCATCTCGCCGTTCTTGAGTGAGTTGAATGTGCCACCATAATCAAAGAAACCACCGACCTGGGGGCGCAGGCTGGACGTGGTTTCCTTCACAGCACTCCACTTGGCATCATCCAGGTCCCAGAGGCCGGCGCCGTTGCCATTGTACAGGCTTACCATGCCAAGAGACGGCAGATGCCAGTCAAAGTGGCCCACCTTGCCTTTGACTTCCGGCTTCCAGAAACATTTGTAGCTTGTCGCTTCTTCTGCCGTGATCGCGTTCTTGTTGTAGGACACCCCGAGATGTCCGCAACGCACCATTACGGAATGGAGCTTGTCGCCAGCCCAATGGCCCGGGAACTTTTTGAAATCGTCATAAATCATGTCGTCGAAGTTGTAGTCAGCTGCGTTGAGCTCTTCGATGTAACCTGCGGCATTCAATTGCTGAACGAATTCGGCATCAGACAGGATGATGTCGTAGGTGCCGGGCGGCGACTGGGAAATCAGGCCCAGCATGTTGTCACCGCCGGCATAGTACTTCGGCTTGAACTTCACATTGTTGGCAGATTCAAACTCACCGACAATATCCGGCTCACCATGGCCGTACCAGGCCAGCATATTGATTTCGACAGTTTGCGCCCAGGCGCGGCTGACGAACGGCATGCACAACCCCGCTGCACCACCATACTTCAACACATCACGGCGTGACGCTTTGAAAACTCCAGGTTTCTTGCTGATACTCATTTCACACCCTCCTCTTGAGACTCTTTTTTCCACACATGGTCGGACCAGTTAAAATGCCTGCTCCCCCCAATGCAAGCGACGCATCCATCATTCCCGCCGAAAACGGTAAGTCAGGACCCGGGATAATGGAAATTTATCCTGATAATAGATGTATTTGGCTTGCTTATGAATTTTCAGGATGGGCTGACAAGGTAACCGTCCCGGTGGCATCCATCAGGGTCATTAGCCGACTGGCTGCGGCATGGCCCAGATTTCCCAGCCTTGAGTGCTTGTAAAACAATCCTACATGCAACGGCTCAAGAGGCGGGAATCCATCTGATGCGTTCAGGGTTCTGACGCCAGCCAGAAGCGTTGGCGTGGTAAGGGCAGACGCCCCGAGTCCATCGGAAATTGCCCGCTGGAGCCCGCCAATTCCAGGGCTGGAATAGGCGATCCGCCAGTCCCGGCGCGCGGCCGTCAGCGCCGCAGTCATGCGGTTGCGGTACTCGCAGCCTTCCGGATGGGTGACCAGCGGTACAGGATCTGAGGCGGGAAAATGCAATCCTTCGCAGGCAACCCAAACCGGTTGCTCGTTCCATTGCTGCACAAGGTATTGCTGGTCTCCGCCGGGAAACAGGGCAATGGCCATGTCGATTTCATCATTATGCAGGCGGTCCAACAGAACTCTAGACAGATCACACTGGATCTCCATGCGGATGTCTTTCTGTGATCTGGCATACCCGGTCAGTCCCTGCTGCAGTTCCTGAACTGCAAAGTCGATAGGCAGACCGATGCGAAGGGCATCTTCGACACGGGTGCGTTCAAACTGGCCGACTGCCATGTCATTGAGCCGCAGCATCTGGCGCGCGATCACAGCCAGTGCCTTGCCGTCTTCTGTCAGTTTCATGGTGCGCCCGGACTGCTTGATCAGTTGACTGCCCAAAAGCGCTTCCAGCCGTTGCATCTGAAGGCTGACAGCCGGCTGGCTGCGCCCGAGAATTTCTGCCGCCCGGGTATAACCGCCCATGTCTATTGCGGTGATGAACGTGCGCAAGAGGTCTGTCGGTAGGTTGGTTGTCGCCAAGCCGGCACCTGCATATTGATTATTTATACTTTCATTAGAAGTATAAATTTCCCTCATTAAAAGGCAATCGCATAAGGTCACGGTGATGACCAGATGCGAATTTCACAAGCTCTTCAAATCTCCCGGCCCGGTTGTGCTGCCGGTGATCCATGTGCTGGATACGCCGCGCACCCTGGAGAATGTGGGCGTTCTGGTCGGTGAAGGCGCCCACGGTTGCTTCCTGATAAATCATGATTTCGGCGTCGAACCGTTCATGCCGATCATCGCGGACGTACGCGCGGCATTTCCGTCACTGTGGATGGGGATCAACTTTCTCGGCGTGACAGGCCGTGACGCATTTCCGGTTTTGGGAAATCTGGAGCATGACGGGTGCCTGACAGATGCCTACTGGGCCGATGATGCCTGTATTCAGGAACACACCGGCTCCCAGCCGGAGGCAGAGGCGATTTCAGCATCGCGGCAAGCCTCAGGCTGGTCAGGCATGTACTTCGGTGGAACGGCGTTCAAGAAACAGCGCCCGGTGGAACCCGGGCACTATGAAGCAGCAGCGCGCAACGCTTGCTCCTTCATGGACGTGATTACCACGTCAGGCGTTGCAACAGGCGAAGAGGCCGATCTGTCCAAGATTGAAGCGTTCCGGGCAGGTGTTGGCGATCGTCCAATGGCGCTGGCATCCGGCATCACGCCGGACAATGCTCAGGCCTACTCGGATGTCGACTGCTTCATGGTGGCAACCGGCATCAACCAATCAGGCAATTTTTACGACATTGACCGGGTCCGGCTTTCCAGGCTGATGAAAGCCGCCAGGTCTATTGGTGGAGGAACTGTTTCATGAACACAAAGCACAAAGACAAGGGCCCGCGCGACGACCGCTGGTATCTCAACATTATGTCGCCCAATACGAAGGGTGAGAAATTTGCCTGGCTGGATCCCACCTCGATCTACATCAACGGTGCAGCATTCCATGACCTGCTCGACGACTTCGCGGCAGACCTCAAAGGCACTGAGTTTGATGTCGTGGCTGGTCTTGATGCCATGGGCTTTGTGCTCGGTTCAGCGATTGCGACACGCATGGGTGTCGGTTTTTTGCCGATCCGCAAGGCGGGTAAACTGTGTGTCGATACGGACAAGGTCAGTTTTGGAAACTATTCAGGCCGGACACAGGACATGGAAATGCGCTTGCCGGCCTTCGCACCCGGCACGCGGGTTCTGCTGGCGGACCAGTGGGTTGAAACGGGCGGCACGATGGATGGAGCCATCAGGCTTGTCGAACGGCAAAAGGGAGTGGTCGCTGGAATGGTGGCGATTGCCATTGAGGACAATGACCGCACCCGCTCATACCGGCAGACGTACCACTGTGTGTCCGCCGTGATGCCCGGTTCGCGCTGGCAAACAGAGTGCAACCAGCAGACACTGACTAGTTTCGACAAGTACACACCGGAGATGGCGTTTCCGCAAGGTAGCAGTTCTTAGGGGTAGCAACGCTGCGGCTGCAGGTTTTCTGTTCTCGAGAAATTCCAAGGGCACGGCCCTGCAAGTGCGATCCTGCGGGTTTCTGCGCACAGACTGATCCGGGTTCCCGCTTCCTCCCAGGCAACCGCAGTGAAACGGCGGGTCTCGGCAATATGCCGACAGAGACCAACCGGCATCATGCTCAAACATTGCCGCTTGAAATCAATCTCCGGATTTCCAAACGCAAATATTCAGCCACGAAGTGATCAGCCCCAGTCGATATGTCCCCAGCACGGTGAAAGTATCTCCCCGCGCCTCATGGCTGTCTCTAGGGCAAAACAAAATTGGTTAAGTATTTGTTTACCATTAGGACATAAATCTAACGTAGCGACAGATAGTTCACCTGCTGATTTTCAGTTGAATTGAAGACGGCGCGAGGATGGCAAAAATCTGAGATGCATCTCATCGCAAAAACAACTGGCCAACCTTGGTCTAAACCCATACTGCGGTGCCGCGAAATAGCCGACATCACCAAAAACGGAAATGCATCCTGTGCTGACGGCAGCTTCAATATGCGAGCCGGAAACTGCGGGCCTTAATTTCATCTTGTCTAATAGCCCACGGCATACGCTGCCGGTTATTCAAGTTTTGTAGTAGCTTGGAAGACAGCAGCGAGCCAAACATCACGCTTGCTCAGAAAGCTCTTGGTAAGGGAAGGTAACCCTCTGCGTCGAACCTGTACGTGGTACTTACTTCCCCTGTACCGAATGCCAGCCATAATCGTGCACTTCTATGTGTTTGTGTGCCACAGGTGTGCCAAAGAGAGTCTTGGGGATTTTCAGTTAGAATCCAATTTCATCTAAAAAATTGATATCATTTAGAGAAAATGGTGGGCGGTACTAGGTTCGAAC
>JBPCVV010000243.1:0-12193 GCA_051010195.1 Anderseniella sp.
GTGCCGCTGTTCGTGGCCTGGTTTTTCTACATGGTGCGTTTCTATGTGATGCCGTGGCTGCTCGGCTACTCGGTCATGGGCATGTTGTCGTTTCCGCTGGAAGGCGAGGTGGCGCGCATGCTCTACACGGTGTTCTCCGGTGGTTCCGGATCGTAGTCGATGGCCATGGATACGTAAAACAGCCCGCGCTCTTGAAAGAACACGGGCTGCCGATAACAAAGTCTAGGGTCAGGACCCATGAATCTTATCCATTCTGCGGGAGGATATTTTGCTTCTGACAAGGCGAAAGGGCGCAGGAAACCTTGCGGTTTCCAAGCTCTTTCAACGTGGTCAGGGGCAAAATAGACCCCGCCCTCCGGGTTTGAACGAAAGCACCCGCCTGAAGGCGAAAAATGCTCGTCAAGGCAGAAAGCCTTGCCTTGCGCTGTTTCACCATCATTCGAATGCTTTCGTTCAAACAGAATTGCCTAAGATCAATGAGTCCGGACCCTAGCGATACTGTTCCACTGCTTGCGGGCAATGGCAATACGTCAGGTGCCCAGGTAGTCCTGCAATCCGGGAATGTCTGATGCGCTGAAAAAGACATCGACCGGGCGGTTGGCCATGACCCGGCCGGCATCCAGGAACGCTGCATGGCTTGCTGCAAACTTCACATCCGCGGGATCGTGCGAGACTAGGATAACCGTCATCCTGCGCTGCTTGTGAATGGCGCTGACAAGCTTCAGCATGTCACGTCTGAGTGCAGGGCCGAGCGCGGCAAACGGTTCGTCCAGCAGCAGCACGGGGCGGTCGCGAACCAGCGCCCTGGCAATGGCCACCCGCTGCCGTTGGCCGCCGGACAGTTCTCGCGGCAGCCTGCGGTCAAACCCGGACAGCCCGGTTTCGTCCATGGCGGTTGCGATCCTGGCCCCGTCCCCGTCGGACAGATCTAGGGAGGCCGATACCCCGAGGGCGATGTTGGTGAAAACGTCGAGATGGGCAAACAGGTTATTGTCCTGAAACACCATGGTGACGGGCCGGTCCGCCGGTTCGGTCCCGGCCGCATCGGCACCATCAAAACAAATCCTGCCGGAAGCGGGTTCCTCAAAACCCGCGATCAGATTGATCAGCGTGGTCTTGCCGGACCCCGAAGGGCCGATGAGGCCGGTAAAACTGCCGGCGTCGAAGGTTGTCGAAAAATCAAATGGTTCGCCGCCTGGATAGGCAAACGTCAGGTCTTCGAGTTCGATGATCGCGCCGCTCATTGCAAGGGTGTCTCCGGTTTGAGTCGCTCGGCCAGCCAGATCAGCCCGAGACAGAAACCGGCCAGCAACAGCGCAATGCCGCCTGCTTCCAGCGACCGGTAGCTGCCCATTTTCTGTAACAGCAGTAGCGGCAGGGTGACAAAGTCGGCGGATCCGAACAATGCGGCTGCTCCCAGGTCGCCGATTGACAGGGCGGCGGCAAAGGCGAAGGCGAGCGTCAGCGACCGTGCCAGCACAGGCAGGTCAATGAGGCGCCATCTCTGCACACCTGACAGGCCGAGGCTGGCACACAGGCGGTCGTGGACCTGGGCCTGCCCGACCACGGCAGGCGTTAAAATTCGCAATGCAAAAGGCAGCGCCATGAGTGCATTGACGACGGCCACGATGACGGGTGCAAGGGAATTCGCCAGTCCCGTGCGGTGCAATACGACGAACCATCCGGCCCCTATCACAACCGGGGGAACCACCAGGATCAGCGATCCGGCCGCCTGCATGGAGGACATCAAAATGGCGGCCGGGCGCGAAGGTACGCGGCGGCGCATGATGGTGCGCTGTGCTGCCAGCAGGCTCCAGGCCATGACCAGGCAAAGGCTGGCGGCGGTGAGCGCCAGAGCCAGTGATGTGCCCAGTGCCCGCCAGAACACTGCCTGCGAAACGATGCTGCCGAAAGGCGCCATGACACCGGACAGCACAATGGCCAGCATGGGCAGTGCCAGGAAGGCCAGACCCGCTGCGATGACGATAATGTCGGTAGGCCTCGATGCGGCCTGGTCCGGGCGCCGTGCCTGTTTGCCGACACCTGACATTACCGCGATGTCTGTGGCCATGCGTCCGCCCAGCACGAATAGGCCGGCACACAGACCGAGTTGCAGGGCGGCCAGCAGCACGGCGCGCGGTGGATCGAAATCAAAGCGCAACGACTGATATATTGCGACCTCAAGCGTGGTGGCCCTGGGTCCGCCACCCAGCACCAGCACCACCGCGAAACTTGCAATGCACAACATGAAGACGAGGCTGGCGATGCCGGGCAGTGCCGACCGGATTACCGGCCATTCGATATGGCGAAACACATGGCCGGACGTGAAACTCAACTGTGCGGCAAGACGCCAGTTCTCCGGCGGAATCTGCTCCAGTGAGGCAACAAGCAGGCGGGCGACCAGCGCCATGTTGAAGAACACATGGGCGATCAGGATGCCGGTGAGGCCATAAATATTCAGTGGACCAGCCAGCCCTGTGTTCTGCAACAGGGTACTCACCCAGCCCTGCCTACCCCATACTTCGACGATGCCCAGCACAACCACCAGCGCGGGCAGCGCCAGGGGCAGGGCGAGCAGCCGCAAGATGAGGTGCCGGCCGGGAAAAGATGCCTGTCGTGCCAAGGCTCTCGCCAGCGGGATTGCCGCCAGAACCGACAGCAGTGTGGATAATCCGGCCTGCAGCACGGTGAACCTGGTGATCGACCAGACAAAACCGAGATAGTCGGCGCTCAGATCGGGCATGGAGGGTGCGATGGCAACCAGTGCCAGCATGGGTGTTGCAACAGCAAGACCGATACAGCCCAAGGCCGCAAGTCCGGCGAGCACGGCGGGCTTTGGTCCGGCTGTTGGCGCCCTCTGCATGGACTATCTTGTCGTGGCCTTGAGCCACTCGTCGATCCAGGCCTTGCGGTTGGCGTTCACTTCATCTGCCGACAGCAACAGGGACTTTGCCGGTTTCACAAGCTTGCCAAATGCATCCGGCAAGGCACCGGAAGTCTTTCCAGCCGGCCACATCCAGTTGTTCGTCGGAATGTGATCCTGGAAGCCCGGCCCGGTCATGAAAGTAAGGAACTCGCGGGCCAGTTTCTTGTTTTGCGACGACTTCAAAATACCGGCCACCTCGATCTGCATATAGTGGCCTTCCGGAAAGGCGGCGGCGCGGTAGCGGTCGGTGTTTTCCGCCACCATGTGATAGGCGGGAGATGTCGTGTATGACAACACCAGCGGGGCTTCACCCTTGGTGAACATGCCGTAGGCCTCAGACCAGCCGGGCGTTACGGTCAGCACCCGCTTCGACAGTTTTGTCCACGCCTCGCCGGCCTTGTCGCCGTAAACCGCCTTGATCCACAACAGCAGGCCGAGACCGGGGCTGGATGTGCGCGGGTCCTGGATGACTATTTTCTGTTCAGGATCGCCGTTCACCAGATCGTCCAGGCTGGCCGGCGGCGTCTTGATCTTATCGCTGTCATAGATGACGGCGAAGTGACCATAATCGTAGGGCACGAATGTCTTGTCGGTCCATTTCACGGGCAGCTTGGTGTTTTCCGTACTGATGCGGTGTTCTTCAAACAATCCGGTTGCCGAGGCTTCTTCGGTCAGGCTGGTATCGATACCAAGCACAATGTCGGCCTTGCTGCCGGTGCCTTCCAGCTTGATGCGGTTCAAGGTGGCAACCGCATCTGCAACGGCGACCCATTCAAGCTGGCAATTGCAGGATGCTTCAAAGGCCGTCTTGATCTTCGGGCCCGGACCCCAGTCCGAAACAAAGCTGTCATAGGTATAGATCGTCAGCTTGTCCTTAGCCGATGCCGGCATGGAAAAAGCGATGAGAACGGCAAGTAACACAATGAAACGTTGCAGCATTTTCGATCTCCTCCACGAAGATGACAATTTACTGCCGGGCGTAACGGGAAACGTCGAGAAACGGCTCGTATCCCTCCGCCGGCATGATCCGGATCAGGTTCAGAGGGTTGGCAAGGACACTTGCCTCTCAGCCCTTCAAAATACGGGCACCCCGAGAGCGCTTTAAGATATAGGGCACCAAAGTGCACTTGTACAAGCAAGATTGTGTGGTATTGCAGCGGCCATGACGCAGAAATTCACGATACTTCTGGCTGGCGATTTGACCGCAACCGACCGCCTCAGGAGCCAGATCGACAGCAGTAGAGTCATTGCCGCAGACGGCGGTATGGCGCACGCTGCCGCGCTTGGTGTGATGCCGGAACTGTGGCTTGGCGACTTTGACTCCAGTGACGAAGCACTTGTTTCGCGGTATGCAGACGTGCCGCGCCAGTCTCATCCGGTTGCCAAGAATGCCACGGACGGGGAACTGGCGGTTGATGAGGCGATCCGGCTGGGGGCAACGGAGTTGGTGCTGGCGGGCGGGTTCGGCGGGCAGGCGGACCATGCCTTTGCACACCTGATGCTGTTGCTGCAGCTGAAGGCGCGCGGCCTCCGGGTGATGCTGTCCAGCGGACACGAGGAAGCCTGGCCACTGTTGGATGACAGTGTGGAGGTTGACGTGCCGCCGGGGTCGCGCCTGTCGATATTGCCGGTCAGCGATCTGCAGCGGATTACCATTGAAGGCGTGCGATGGCCGCTGATGGACCGTGACGTCGTGCTCGGTTCAACGCTTACCCTGTCAAACGAGGTGGAGACATCGCCGGCGCGCGTGTCGGTTGCAGCCGGCAGGGCAATCGTGCTGGCCTATCCGGTCTAAAGTTCAGCTCAGACAATGGACAGTGCCGACGGACCGTCCGGGGCCGGGAACTCATGGTCCAGTAGCGCCAGGTCATCGTCATCCAGCTCAACGTCAAGGGCCGCAACGATCGGGTCCACGCGCTCCAGGCGGGACGTTTTCGGAATGGCAATTATGTGCTGCTGGGCAATCAGCCAGGCAAGCGCGATGGACGCCGGTGTACATCCGTGACGGTCGGCCAGTGTAGCCAGGCTGGCGTCGCGCAACAGCCTGCCTTCGCCCAGCGGGCAATACGCCATCACCGGAATACCGTTTTCGACGAGTTTGGGTTTCAGATCCCATTCGATGCCGCGGTCCGAGAGGTTGTAGAGCACCTGGTTGACGGCACAGTTGCGCCCGTTGCGGACACTGAACAATTCTTCCATGTCTTCGGCGTCAAGGTTGCTGACACCCCATTTGAGGATTTTCCCGTCTGCCTTGAGACGTTCGAACCCGGAGACGGTTTCATCGAGCGGGTACTGGCCGCGCCAGTGCAGCAGATACAAGTCAATTCGGTCCGTCTGCAGACGTGCCAGTGACTGTTCGCAGGCGCCGATTACCCCGTCATAGGATGCATTGTGCGGGTAGGCCTTGGAGACCAGGTAAGCCTCGTCGCGCCGGTTCTTGATCGCTTCGGCGACGACAAGTTCCGCGCCGCCTTCACCGTACATCTCCGCCGTGTCTATGAGATTCAGACCACGGTCGAGGCCGTGGCGCAGTACATCTGCTTCCGACCGCAACAGGTCGGCATCTTCACCCATGCGCCAGGTGCCGAGGCCAAGAGCCGGAATCCTGTCTCCGCCGGGAAGGGTCACATGCTTCATACGCAACTCCACTATACCTGTTGAGGAGCTTGACGCAGGAAGCGGTGTGAACGCAAGGTGCATTGCAATTGTTGAACAACACTTGAAGTCGAAGGGCTCAATGAAGGCAGACACCATTTCGTTTGCTGCCGATGACTGGCGGGCAGGCATCTTTACCGCATTGAAAAAGCAGGGCGTACAGCAGATGGCTTATGTGCCGGATGCCGGCCATGCCAGCCTGATCAATGCGTGCCACGCTGACAATGAGATCAGCTGTACCGTCCTGACGACCGAAGAAGAAGGCGTTGCCCTGCTGGCCGGTGCCGAACTCGGCGGGCAGCGTGGCGTCATGCTGATGCAGTCGTCAGGGGTGGGCAACTGTGTCAACATGTTCTCGCTGCTGAAGTCATGCGGGTTTCCGTTTGTCACGCTGGTGACAATGCGTGGTGAATGGGGAGAGTTCAATCCCTGGCAGATGCCGATGGGACAGGCAACGGAAGAAACCTTCAGGCGGTCGGGGTTTGTCGTTTATCGTGCCGATACCGGCGAGGACGCTGCAGCCATGACCGGGTCTGCAATGGGGGTAGCTTATGACAGCAATTGCCCGGTCGCTGTTTTGCTGTCGCAGCGCCTTATCGGCGCAAAAGATTTTTGAGGAGGCCGGGTCATGATCGAAAGACGAAAGGCGATCGCAGCGATATTGGAAAACCGGCCGGACAACCTGCTGGTCATCAGCGGACTTGGGTCTCCCACCTATGATGTAGCCGCAGCAGGCGAAATGGCGCAGAACTTCTATTTGTGGGGCGCCATGGGCGGTGCCTGCGCGATGGGGCTTGGACTTGCGCTGGCGCGGCCTGATGCGCGCGTACTGGTCATCACCGGTGACGGGGAAATGCTGATGGGTATGGGGTCACTGGCAACCATTGCGGCCAGGGCACCGGGCAATCTGGGCATACTGGTCATCGACAATGAGGCGTTTGGTGAAACCGGCGGGCAGACCAGCCATACGGGCAAGACCACCAATCTCGCTGCCGTCGCACTTGCATGCGGGTTCAGACAGGTCGCAACCGCCTACAAGCAGGCAGACCTTGGCGCGGTGAAGCAACTCGTGCTTGAAGATCAGGGACCTGTGCTGGGTGTGATAAAGACAAACTCAGATGAACTGCCGAGAGTGCTGCCGGAACGCGATGGGCATATCATCAGACACAGGTTCAAGACAGCCCTGGCAAATCAACAATATGGAGAAAGCAAATGACTTTGAAGAGAATTGGCGCAGGCAACCGGATGACCAGTGCGATCATCCACGGTGACAAGGTTTACATGTCCGGATTTGTGGCTGACAAGGCGGCAGGTGGTAGCGTTGCCGATCAGACCGCGGATATTCTCGCGCAGATAGATGCCATGCTGTCGAAGGCCGGCTCCGACAAGGCGAAAATAATCAAGGCGACGATCTGGCTCACGGACATGGATACCTGGGCGGAAATGAACACGGTATGGGATGCGTGGGTCGTGGCGGGTGAAACACCGTGCCGTGCTGCGGTGCATTCACCCAAGCTGGCCGCGCCAGGCCTGGATGTCGAAATCCAGGTGGAAGCGGCGATCTAGGGCTGGATCAGCAAATCTGAGGAGCCGCTGTCATGGCCAGGGCGCTGGTGCTTGGAGCCGGAATTGTCGGGGTCACCATGGCTTATGAGCTGTGGCGGGACGGTCATGATGTGACCGTTATCGACCGCGAGGCCGGAGCGGCCGATTTCACCAGCTTCGGCAATGCCGGCATGATTGCACCGGGGCATGCGTATGCCTGGGCCTCGCCGGCGTCGCCGAAAATTCTGCTCAGGTCGCTATGGCGTAATGATCAGGCGCTGCGGCTGAAACCGTCTCTGGACCCGGCATTTGTGAAATGGATGTGGAAATTCTGGGGTCAGTGCAGCGCAGAGCGGGCGGCCATCAACACCGGGCGGAAGGTCAGGTTGTGCAATTATGCGCAAACGGTGTTCCATGAAACGTGCGCTGCAACGGGGGTTTCATATGATGCCAATGATGGCGGCATTCTGTACCTGTTCCGGTCACCGGCAGCATTTGATACGGCCAATGCCAAAGCTGACATATTGCGCCGGGAGGGTTCGGACATCGGCGTGCTTGATGCAGACGGCATAGCCGAAAAAGATCCTGCCCTGGCTGATTGCAGGGATCAGTTCGCCGGTGCGCTGTTTGGCGGCCGGGATGAAACCGGTGACTGCCGCATGTTTACCCGCAACCTGGCAAGCTGGCTTGATGAGCGCGGCGTCAGCTTCAGATGGGGGGAAACTGTCCGCACATTGGAGACAGACGGAGATGAGGTCAGCCGTGTGATCACGAACCAAGGCAACCTTGATGCGGACATTATCGTGTTGTCGCTGGGCGTGTATTCGCCACACCTGGCGAGCCCTATTGGCATTGACCTGCCGATCTATCCGGTCAAGGGGTATTCGATGACGATACCGGTGTCCGGCCGTAACAACGCGCCGGGTATTGGCGGTATCGACGAGGAAAGCCTGGTTGCGTACACACCCATGGGTGACCGCTTGCGGGTGACGGCTACCGCTGAATTTTCAGGCTATGGAGTGAACCATTCGCCAAGTGATTTCCGGCACATGACCAGTGTGGTGAAGGGGTTGTTTCCCGATGGCGCCGATTATTCAAAGGCAGAGTACTGGGCCGGCCTGCGCCCGATGACACCGGAGGGAACTCCGATACTGGGCGCGACACGGTTCAGGAACCTTTGGATGAATACCGGCCAGGGCCATATGGGCTGGACCATGAGCCACGGAACCGGCCGTCTGGTTGCAGATATCATTGCCCGACGAAAGCCGGCGCTGCCGCTCGACGGAATGACGCTTTGACGTCAGCGCCACAGACCTCGGATGTGCAAATCTGTGGGTTGCCGGGGAGGTATGGCTTGCTTTACGTCAAAAAGGCCCCATAACCTGTTGCAAGATCAATAGGCGCCTGATCACGGGGGTTGTTGAGCGCGAGGGTGGGCTTGGCGATATGTCGGAAGTTGCGACGAATTGGTTCGCGGGCGTTGCAGCCGTTATCGCGATTGTGGTGATCGTGCAAACCCTGCTGCAGATGCGCAAAACCAAGCGCTGGAATGATGACCGTGATGCACCATCGGGTGCGCGGCTGGTCAATCGAGCCAGGTATCGCGGCCGCCGCGTGGTTCACTACAGTGACGGATCCGTGCTGGCGGAAACCCGCTTCGGTTTCAAATCGTTCGGGAGTTTCGACCTGTACCGGCAATATGTTGACCGTTAGTCAGCATGCTGTTGCGAGCAATCAATATTGCGCCTGTGTTGCTTGCGGCCACCAGCTCCGTACAAGGCATTCCATTTCCTGGTCGGCTGAGTCCACAGTAGTTTGACGGGCGATGCTTGCGGTCACATCGCGACTGGCCGAATCACGAGTAATCTGTTGGTTTATGTAAGCTTTTCGCTTGCATCGGTCATTGCCATGAAAAAAACCCTGACATTTTTCCTCACATCACTAAGCATTGTGATTGCGAGTGTGGCTTTAACCGAGTTGTTTGGTTTGAGTGTCACGGTGATGGTGTTGATGGCGACGATCGGATCGCTGATCTGTCTGCTTGTCTTCATTGTTGTTCCCAGGATCAGGTTACAGGTCGCGGAGCGGGAGTATCGGCAATTGCTGAGGGAAGGCATGCATCTGATCGTCGGCCGCGCGCGTTATCGGGGACGTCGCGTGCTCCATTATGCCGACGGCAGTGTTGCAGTGAAGACCTCGCGCGGTATGCTGGCATTTGACAACTTTGATTCCTGCCGACAGTTTATCGACGGGCGCTGAAACGGCACTTTGATCCGGTCAGGGGCATCAGCAGTTGGTGTCAGGTCTGGCGTACCGAGTGATTCAGATACAGCAGACCTTGAAGTTTTTTTCCTGTTCGATGCACCTGTCTGATTGGAAACTGCCTAAGGGCCCGAAACCGAACCAGGACGCTTTGAGCTGACATGATCTCCGGGATTTTCAGAAAGCTTGTTTCAAAAGGCAAGGCTGGCCAGCAGGACGATGGGCCGCGCCTTCCTGACGGCGTGCGGGTTTATGTGATCGGCGATATTCACGGCAGAATCGACCTCCTGGAGCGGCTTTACGCGATGATGGAAGCTGACCGCAAGGAGCGGCCTATCGGTCATTGTGTCGAAGTTTTCCTGGGTGATTACATTGACCGGGGACCATCTTCCCGGGAAGTGCTGGACTGGATGGTGAAGGGCCACAGTTTCTGCAACAAGCGGATTACGCTGCGCGGCAATCACGAGCTTTACCTGCAGGATTTTCTTGACGATCCCGGCGTGATCAGCTCCTGGGGGCAGTATGGCGGGCTGGAGACGCTGCATTCATACGGGCTAAAATTCCGGATGCCGATGGGAGAAGACCAGTGGGCCGATATTCAAAAGGGCCTGCTGGAAGTCCTGCCGCCAAGCCACCGGGTTTTCCTGGAAAGCTGTCTTCTTTCGGCTGGTGCGGGCAAATACTTCTTTGCCCATGCGGGGGTGAACCCTCACATTCCGCTGGATGATCAGGTTGCTGAAGATCTGCTCTGGATCCGGGAGCCCTTCCTGAGCCACGACCGCGCATTGCCGAAAATGATTGTCCACGGTCACACTCCGACGGAGAAACCTGAAGTCGAGGTTCACCGCATTGGCATCGATACCGGCGCCTACATTACCGGGCGTTTGACCTGTGCGGTCCTGGAAGGCAATGACGTGCAGTTTCTCTCTACATAGCGCAATTCCCACTGTTAACCTTTTGTTAACCTTTTGGCAATCATTGTTGACCTGAAACGGCGATGTCAGATGGTTTGAGTGGGTTACTGATTCGCTGTTGGTGGACTTGATAGGTCTTGGGACAAATCGATTGTGCTCCGGGTTTGTCTGAGAAAGCGGATGGTAGAGGTCATGATCCTTGGGGGATTTCCGAGCCGGTTGAAAATTCTCGCAGTGTTTGTCTTGCTTGCGCAAGTGCTGACTGCGTGCGGCGCATCTTCGGGTAGTTCGGGGTCCACCGGATTGGCTGCAGCGCCTGAGAGTTATGGGGCGACCGTGCAGCCGGCGGTGTCCGAGCCGACAGGCTCGGTGGCCGCCTACCGGCTGGGCTCCGGTGACAAGGTCAAAGTCAATGTTTTCGGCGAAACTGAACTGTCCGGCGAGTTTCTGGTTGGAGACAATGGCCGCATAGACCTGCCGCTTATCGGGGCGGTGCAGGCGCGAGGCCAAACAGTAACCCAGTTTCAGAACGCGGTCGTGGCACGCTATTCAGGCGGCTACCTGAAAGATCCGAAAGTCTCCGTGTCGGTCTTGAACTATCGCCCGTTTTTCATTCAGGGCGAAGTGGGCAAAGGCGGCGAGTATCCTTACAAGGCCGGGCTGACCGTACAAGACGCAGTGGCCATCGCAGGCGGCTACACCTACCGGGCCAATACCGGCAAGGCTTTTGTGCGCCGGGCAGGCCAGGACCGGGAAGTGGAAATTCAGACCAGCCAACGCGTTGCGATTAACCCCGGGGACATTATCCGGATACCGGAGCGGTTCTTCTGATTTTTGCTTAGCGGCGCTTCTCGCCCGGGCGGCCAGGCGCTCATCGTTCGTAAAATGTAAGGCGTATGCAGACTAAATCGTCAATAATTCATTAGTTACCATCAGGTACTATTGGCATTGACGCAATTTAGCAGGCGCGGATTTCAAGGCTGTGGTTCTGCTGGGACAAGGGTAGACGGCGATGTCAATCAGACTGGCAATTTCAAGCGTGATGGGTGTTGTGCTGTTTTCGGGTTTTGTGCACGCACAGACCGTTGAGGCGTTTGTTGCCAGCTATAATCAGGACCCGGCGCTCGCAATTGCGGTGTCAGATGCGGTTGGTGCCAACCACCGGGAAGCCGAGGCGTTCTGCCGCGCTGCTGATGAAGCAGACGAGCCGGTGCAGGTCTACGTCGGTGCCGGTTTGGCCGGAGCGTACCAGTATCTGGTGTCGGTTAACGATTTTGCAGGGGCAAGAAGTATAAAACAGACCGTGTGCACCTGCGAAAGGTCTCCAGATCAGATCCTGATCTCCTTTGCAAACGGCATTGGTGCGCTGGAGGGCGACATATGTTCAAGCGCGTGGCGCGGTCTGAGCGGGGGCTCGTCTCCAGGGGTGTTCCTGATGAATATTGACGGTGGCGGAAGTGGCGTTAGCAGAAACTGATTTGACCTGACCGATTGTTCAATCGTGCAGAGGACGGGCGAAGTTTAGATGGGGCGTGACGGCTGAGATGCGGGCAAAACTTCTAATTGCAATGCTTTGTGCATGTGCAGGTGTTTCAGCAGGAGCATCGGCGCAGGAACTGTCGCGCACGGGTTCGGGTAACATGCCCACTGTTCGTGACAGGTTCGAAGGACTGGGTTTGCGGGCCGGCCAGTTCTGGGTTCTGCCTGATGTTGAAACCGGATACTTCTACGACAGCAACGTGTTCGGCGAATCCACTGGTGAAGATTCAGACTCAGGTGTCTATGTGTCCCCTTCAGTTTCGTTGAGGTCGGATTTTGGCCGGCACGAGTTGAACCTGCGGGCCGGGCTGGATCATTACGAATACTTCGATTTCTCGTCACAGAGCCGGAC
>JBPCVV010000244.1:0-7576 GCA_051010195.1 Anderseniella sp.
AAGGATGACATGTCGCAGTTGTTTGACCTGGTGGTGAAACATGTGCCGGAACCTGTCGTCGAGGACGGGCCGTTCCGCATGCTGTCGACGACCATCGAGGCCAACCCGTACCTGGGCCGCATTCTCACCGGCCGTATCCGGTCGGGCGCGGTGAAGCCCAACCAGTCGATCAAGGCGCTGAACCGGGAAGGCAAGCTGGTCGAGCAGGGCCGCGTGTCAAAGGTGCTGGCGTTTCGCGGCCTTGAAAGAACCCCGGTCGAAGAAGCCGAAGCCGGTGACATCGTTGCGCTGGCCGGTCTGTCCAAGGCGACCGTGGCAGATACCCTGTGCGCTACAGAGGTAACCGAGGCGATTGCTGCGCAGCCGATTGATCCGCCGACACTGTCGATGACATTCCGCGTCAATGACGGGCCGCTTGCCGGCAAGGAGGGCGACAAGGTGCAAAGCCGTGTCATCCGCGACCGCCTGATGAAGGAGGCCGAAGGCAATGTTGCGCTGCAGGTCAGGGAGCTGGACGGAGAGGCCTATCAGGTATCGGGCCGCGGTGAGTTGCAGCTGGCCATCCTGATCGAGACCATGCGCCGTGAAGGCTTTGAACTGACTGTCGGGCGTCCGCGCGTTGTCATGCAGACGGATGAGGGGACCGGCCAGCGCCTGGAACCTGTGGAAGAGGTCATCATCGACGTCGATGAGGAATTCTCCGGCGCGGTGGTGCAGAAACTGTCAGAACGCCGGGCCGAACTGAAAGACATGCGCCCGTCAGGGGCGGGCCGCCAGCGGCTGGTGTTTCACGCCCCGACCCGTGGCCTGATCGGCTACCAGAGCGAACTTCTGACCGACACCCGCGGCACCGCCATCATGAACCGACTGTTCCATGGTTATGCCTCGCACATGGGCGCCATCCCGTCACGCCATACCGGTGTGCTCCTGTCCAACTCGGACGGTGAAGCGGTGGCCTACGCCTTGTGGAAGCTGGAAGATCGCGGGCCGATGTTCATCGAGCCGGGCATGAAGGTCTATAACGGCATGATTGTCGGTGAACACACCCGCGGCAACGACCTCGAGATCAATGTGCTCAAAGCCAAGCAGCTGACCAATATGCGTGCGTCCGGCAAGGATGATGCGGTGTTGCTGACCCCGCCGGTCCGCATGACTCTGGAACGGGCCTTAAGCTACATTACCGACGATGAACTGGTCGAGGTCACGCCGAAGTCAATCCGGCTGCGCAAGGCCATTCTCAATGTGCACGAGCGCAAGCGGGCCTCGCGGCGCGATGACGAAGCCTTGAGCGCCTGATGCGGCTTGCCTACACTATTTTGCCCTGATCGTACTTCACATACGCTATCAAGCGATCAACGCAATCAAACCAGCAACAGGGCTTGTGAACCATGGCAAGTGAACGCGACATCAAACCGGCACTGGTGACCTGGAACGGCATTCACGGCCTGCCTGATTTTGCCGCCATAAAGGACGACGATTTCAGACCGGCGTTTGCGCCGGCCATGGCGCTGCATCTTGCCGAGATGGAGGCGATCGCCGGCAACCCGCAGCCGGCCGATTATGCCAACACGATTGAGGCCATGGAACTGGCCGGCAGCGACCTGCGTAAGGTGCAGGCACTGTTCTGGCATCGTGCCGGCACCGACAGCACACCGGTGATACAGGAACTGGAACGCGACATCGGCCCGGAACTGGCAAAGCACCAGTCTGCCATTTTCATGAATGAGCGACTGTTTGCCCGCATTGAGGCGCTGCATGTCAGCCGCAAGACGTCCGGCCTGTCATCCGAACAGATCCGGGTGCTGGAGCAGCACCACAAGCGTTTCGTCAAGCAGGGTGCGAAACTGGCAACGGTCGAGAAGCAGGCGCTCGCCGACATTGACCAGCGGCTGGCGGCACTGGCGGCCGAGTTCGGCCAGAATGTGCTGGCGGACGAGAAGGACTGGATACTGGTTCTGGAAACAAAGGATGATCTTGCCGGATTGCCGGACAGCCTGATCGCCGCCATGGCGGAGGCCGCCACCCAGCGCGGTCATGACGGCAAGCATGCAGTGACGCTGTCGCGATCGATCATCGAGCCGTTTCTGGTGTCTTCATCGCGGACCGACTTGCGGCAGATTGCCTTCGATGCCTGGGCGGCCCGCGGCCATAACGGCGGTGAGAATGACAATACAGGCATTGTTGCCGAAACCCTGAAATTGCGCGACGAGAAGGCCGAGCTTCTGGGTTATGACAGCTTCGCGGCGCTGAAACTTGACGGCACCATGGCCAAGAATCCGACAGCCGTGGAAGACTTGCTCGGAAAGGTCTGGACGGCAGCAAGAAACAGCGCTGCGGACCATGCCGCACTGCTGGCTGAGATAGCGGCAGAGGAAGGTCACAACGAGCCTTTGAGGGCTTCAGACTGGCGCTACTACACGGCAAAGCTGCGCGAGCGGGAATTCGACCTGGACGAAGCTGTGGTCAAGCCGTACCTGCAACTGGAAAACATCATCCAGGCAGCGTTTGACGTGGCTGGGCGGCTGTTCGGCCTGTCGTTTACCGAGCTTGCCGACGTAGCGGGCCCGCACCCGGATGCCCGGGTCTTCGAAGTGCATGATCGCGCCGGTGAATTACGCGCCGTGTTTATCGGCGACTATTTTGCCCGGTCGTCGAAACGCTCCGGGGCCTGGATGAGCCTCCTGCAGAAGCAGCACCGCCTGGATGGCGGGCAGCATGCTATCGTGTTCAACGTGATGAATTTTGCCAAGCCGGCGAAAGGGTCTCCGGCGCTTTTGTCGCTCGATGATGCGCGCACACTGTTCCACGAATTTGGCCATGCGCTGCACGGCATGCTGTCCGATGTGACATATCCCTCGATTTCCGGCACTTCGGTGTCTCGCGACTTCGTTGAACTGCCGTCGCAACTGTATGAACACTGGCTGACAGTGCCGGAGATTTTGCACAAGCATGCGGTGCATGTGGAAACCGGCGAGGCGATGCCGCCCGCCCTGCTGGACAAGGTGCTGTCCGCACGCACCTTCAATGCCGGGTTCGACGCGATTGAATATACCTCGTCGGCGATTGTCGACATGCGCTTCCACACCGCGTCGGAAGATGACATGGCAAATACCGATCCGATCGGGTTTGAGGCCGATGTCCTGGCCGGCCTGGGCATGCCGGAGGCCATCATCATGCGCCATCGCACGCCGCACTTCCTGCACGTGTTCTACGGCGACGGGTATGCGGCCGGCTACTACAGCTACATGTGGTCGGAGGTGCTGGATGCGGATGCGTTCAATGCATTCGAAGAGGCAGGAGATCCGTTTGATCCGGCCCTGGCAAAACGGCTTCATCAGCATATCTATTCGTCTGGAGATTCCGTTGACCCGGAAGCGGCCTACACCGAATTTCGCGGGCAGATGCCGACAGCCGATGCGATGTTGCGCAAGCGCGGGCTGGCGGCATGACAGGCGGCCGCGTGTCTTGAGACAGTTTTTGCCACCGTCATCCAGCGCAGGCTGGGGCCCAATACGAGTTGACCACCGGGTATCCGCGGAGAGATGGATTCCAGCCTTCGCTGGAATGACGGCTTTAGAAGGCTCTAGCCGGGGTCGCCTGACAGGCGGTCGCGTACTCTCTGATAATTCATCACTGCCGTCATCCCCGTGAAAACGGGGATCCAATGCCAGATCGGTAAATGTATGCAGCGTGGATTGGATTCCCACTTTCGTGGGAATGACGAGTTAAGGAGACTTAGCTGGGATCACCTGACAGGCGGCCACGCTGTCCGTGGAACTCAGCCTTATCGGCACCGCAAGTGAAATCCGCTGCCAGGCTGTCCGCCAGGTCGCGGGCCAGTTGATTGGCATTGCTGTTTGCCAGGGCATCGACATATCCGATCACACAGGCCGGATTGCCGGATTGCTGTCCCACCCGTGAGACCACGAGCACCTGTCCCACCCTTTTTGGATCGGCGGAGCCGGCATCATCGGTGTTCTCGATGAACCAGCGCAGGATTGTTGCCACCGGCACGCCGTCCCGCAATCGCCATTCAATGGTGTCGGACACCCGGTTCCACTGGGTGAAGCTCTGCCAGATGCGGCTTTTGCCCGGTTCAACGTGTCCGAACTGTACCGAATGGCGCAGGTCGCCCTCGGCGAAGTGAACCGGGTAGTCCTCATAACCCTTGCACAGCATGGAGACCGAGCCGCCGTCTTCAACTTCCTCGAGAATCTTGCAGGTTTCCTTGAAATCCAGCTTTGTGTAGGTGCTGGTCATCTGGCCGGCATGAACTGGCAAGGCAAGTGCGACGAGAGTACAGGCAGTCAAGAGCAGCGTTCTCATGCTATTAAGGTCTCCATAGAGAAATTGGGTTGGCCTGGTGGCCGCCCGCCACACTCGCATATGAGGAAAGTCAGATGCGCATAGACGCCATATCCATCGGGGAAAATCCGCCGGAAGAAGTCAACGTTATCATCGAAGTGCCGATCGGCGGCGAACCAATCAAATATGAAATGGACAAGTCCGCCGGCACCATGGTGGTCGACCGCTTCCTGTACACATCCATGCGCTATCCCGGCAATTACGGATTTATCCCGCATACCCTGTCGGAAGATGGCGATCCAGTGGACCTGCTGGTTGTTTCACAACGCACGCTGGTGCCGGGTGCGGTGATTGCGGTACGTCCGGTCGGGGTCATGAAAATGGTCGACGAGGCAGGCGGTGACGAGAAGATCATCGCGGTGCCGGTCAGCCGGATTACCAAGCGTTATGAAAAGGTGCTCGACTTTACCGACCTTCCTGAAATACAGGTCAAGCAGATCGAGCACTTCTTCCAGCATTACAAGGACCTGGAAACCGGCAAGTGGGCGCGCACCGACGGCTGGGGAGATGCGGATGAAGCGCGCTCGCTTATTGTCGAAGCCATTGAACGGGCCAATGCGGACGGATCCTGACCCGGCAAATCCGCCTACATTTCAGGAACGGCAACACCCTTGATGGCGCAAGCCGCGTGAACCGTGTTGTGCAGCAGGCAGGCGATGGTCATCGGGCCGACACCGCCTGGTACCGGGGTGATTGAACCGGCAACCGCGGCGCAGTCTTCATAGTCGCAGTCGCCGACAATGCGGTTCTTGCCGTCGCGCTCGATGCGGTTGATGCCGACATCGATGACGCAAGCGCCCGGCTTCAGCCAGTCGCCCTTGACCATTTCAGCCCGGCCCACCGCGGCAATCACCAGGTCGGCGCGACGAACCACGCCCGGCAGGTCCTTGGTACGGCTGTGGGCAATGGTCACCGTGCAGTTTTCCTGCAGCAACAGCTGGGCTACCGGCTTGCCGACAATATTCGACCTGCCGATTACCACCGCTTCCAGGCCGGACAGAGAGCCAAGTGCATCCTTCGCCAGCATGACACTGCCGACCGGCGTGCACGGCACCAGCGAGTCCTGGCCGGTCGCCAGCCGCCCGGTATTGATGACATGAAAACCGTCCACGTCCTTGTCCGGGTTGATCGAATTGATGACCTTGTTCTCATCAATGTGGTCCGGCAGCGGCAATTGCACAAGAATACCGTGAATTGTCGGGTCATTGTTGAGGTCTTCAACCACGGCCAGCAGGTCGGCCTCCGATGTTGCGGCGTCCAGCTTGTGTTCTACAGACTTCATGCCGACCTCAACGGTCTGCTTCGCCTTGTTGCGCACATAGACCTGGCTGGCCGGGTCCTCGCCGACCAGTACGACGGCCAGTCCGGGCTCCAGGCCGTGGTCGGATTTCAGGCCGGCAATGGCCGTTGCAATGCGCCCGCGTAGGCCTTCCGCAAACTTTTTACCGTCAATTACTTTGGCTGCGCACATGGGTTTCTGTTGCCTTCTCGTCTGTTCGTTTGTTCCAGCGTATTTAGCGCGGGCGTGCTGCAATGGCCTGTTCCGCGTGCGTCAGGGTTGGTTCCAATGACGACAAACGAGGCGGAAATTCAGACCAGATACTCGTGCAGCAGTCTTTGCAGGAACATCAGCCCGAGCAGCAGCACCAGTGGGGACAGATCGATACCGCCAAGATCGGGCAAGAACCGCCTGATGGGCGCCAGTAGGGGTTCGGTCAGGCGGTGCAGGGTGTAATTGATCTGCCGCACGACATTGTTTGAGTTGTTCAGGACATTGAAAGCGATCAGCCAGCTCATCACCACCATAATGATGATGATCCAGAATATTATGTAAACGACCTGATCGAACAGCCAGAGGAGAGAAAGCATGGTGCGGGCCTTGTTGGAGCAAACTTCAGTTGCATGGTTTAGCCGGGGCGTTCGAATTGCGCAAGCAAAGGCGCTTGCGGTGACATTCAAAGGGGTTAGCGGTGTGTTGTTAAGGTTGAATTGGTAATTCGCGATGGTGTGGCGGAATTGCAACACTTTTTGAGAATCGTCCGACACTGACTTTAAACTAACGTCACGACATGATAAGGATTTGTCGCTCGCAAATTGACATCAAAGCGCTGGGCCGGATTGCCATGTTCAAGACATCGAAATCTATTGCCGCATTAATGCTGGCGGTTGCCAGCATTGGTTTTCCGGCGGCAGCGTCGGCCAGCGACTTCGATGATGTTTTCCTGGAACGGTATGATTCGCCGGAAGATGTCGGCGTGCTGGGCCGGTTCGTGTCGAAAGCGGTTGAGGTCGGCCAATATGACCAGGCGATCTCCACGCTGGAACAGCATCTGATCAAATACCCGCGTGATGCCAGGGCACGGCTGAACCTGGCCAGCGTGTATGCAAATACCGGTTCGTGGGAACTTGCCGCGCGCAATCTTGAAGTTGCGCTGTCGGTCGGTGACCTGACGCCTGAGGAAACCAAACAGGCCGAGGAACTTGCCGCCAAGGTGAAGGGCGCGCTGAGCGGGTTTGAATGGGTGCTCGACATGACCGTCGGTATCCGGTCCAAATGGCTCGATGTCGAAGATGAACTCAACAGCTGGAAAGACCGCCAGGACTGGAACCCGTTCGCCGCCGTCAACACGGCGCTGAAAATAGATCTGGATACGCCACTCGATGACGTGCTGGTGATTTCAGCCTCAGGATTGGTGGAACGCCGCTACGAGGATATCAACCAGGGTGACTTTGATCCATTTGACCCGTTCGACCTGACCAACGGCATTTATGCGCACCATCGCGGCCGAATCGCCTTCACACTGGACAAGGGCGTGCCGGTGGTGGACCTGGATGCCATGCGCATCCAGATTTCGGCTTTTGGGCAGTTCCGGACGTATAATCCCAGCGTTTCCGAGGTGGCGCTGGGCACATCGGTCCGGACAATCGTGCAACCGTCCGTTGATACTGCCTTTTACGGCGAGGTTTCCTACGCCAATCTTGAACAGTCTACCAACCTGAGCGCAAATCACCGGTTCGGCGCCGAAGCCGGCGCCAGCAGGCGGCTGACGGCAGAACACACGGTTGGTATGGCGGCGCGTTACCAGCGGGAAATGACCGATGGCGGCACCACGGTCAACCGGCAGCGCGAGATTGAAATGAACTATGCAGGCGTGCTGCCCTACCGGGTGTTCGGCGCGCTGTGGACACACCAGGTTGCCGGGGCGCTGGG
>JBPCVV010000245.1:0-5319 GCA_051010195.1 Anderseniella sp.
AGGTTACGGGTAATATTGTTCATGTCCTACCTCACGCTTTCGACACGCGGCCGACGAGCACACCGAGAACAAACGCCAGACCGACGGCAATTGTTGGATGCTCGGCGATTTCTTTTTCACCGATCTCAGCCATATCCTTCAGCATTTGCTCGATATTGCCGGTTTCCCCATCCTGCTCATCCGGCGCATCGGGTTTGGTGGTTTTGGATTTGCTGACCGGAATTTCCGTTGACGAAGGTGCAGCTGAATCTGCGCGTTCTTTGCGCAAGTTATTCAGTTCGGCTCGCAATTCATCCACTTCGGCGCGAAGTTTCTTATCGGCAACCATCTCATCCACCAAGACCAATTCAAGTGGACAACAGTTAACACATGCGAGCGTCTGATAGGAATCAAATGCCGTGGTTAGTTAATCACCACATCTTTTAAGGGGGCTAGAACCCAATCTGACAACCTGAAAGCTTTTCAGCGGAACTGGCCGGATCAGGAGGAATCCGTTCAAGACAATTGCCTTGATCTTGGCCGGTATTGCCCATTTGACTTGTTTTTTTTGATGTCACGGGCCACACAGCAGCTTGCGTTGCAAACTGTGGTTGCTAGGGTTGTTCCATGGCTTACAAAACACTTCTCATCCTGAATCGGAAATCCGCAGCTCGACCGGATCTTCGTGCCGCGGTTAGGCCGCTTGAAAAGGAACTCGACCTCGATGTCATTATTCCCTGGTCTGGCAAACAGCTCCGAAAAATCCTGCGGAAATATTTGAAAAAGGGCACAACCCGCGTAATTGCGGGAGGCGGTGACGGCACGCTCAACTCAGTCGCCGGCGCCCTGCTGCACCATGATCCGGGCCCCGGTGTATCGTTGGGCCTGATCCCGTTAGGGACGGCCAACGATTTTGCACGGTCTTATGGGGATGACGGCTCGGATCTTTCTGCCTCCCTGCGACAAGCAGCAACCGGTGCGGCTGTTCCCATCGATGTGGGCCAGATCAACGGCAAGCCTTTCGTGAACGTAGCCAGCGGCGGCTTCGGTGCCATGATCACAGCGACGACCCCCAAGGAGATAAAGAAACAGCTCGGCGGGCTGGCCTACACGCTGACGGGGCTGGCGCGCCTGTCCGAACTGAAACCAACGCAGGCCCGCATAATGCTGGATGGAGGCGAGGAGTACGCCGCCGCGATCACGGCGCTGGTGATAGCCAACAACCGCTTCGCCGGGGGCGGGTTCGACGTTGCACCGGATGCCGACATGACCGATGGCCTGCTCGATCTCGGCGCAATCACCCATGGCCGGTTGCTGCCGGACATCCTCCCCACCGGCTGGTTTTCGGATCGGCCGGACCCGCAGACAGGCCCTGTAAAACGAGCACGGTGCAGGCAAGCGGTTCTGGAGACAGACACGCCATTTCACCTCAACCTCGACGGTGAGCCCATGGTTGATACGCGGTTCGAAATCTCAGTCCTCCCCGGGGGGCTGAACTTTGCCCTGCCGGATCGGCATAACTGAATGCCTGTTCGGGTGATGTGACTAGCGAGAACAGCCTTTCGACCGGGTGCTCGCTTGTTCAGGGCTTGACGTTTGGCAGCCGCGGCAAATTCTGAACAAACCGGAAATTTACTCTGGAATTCAGATCAGACGGGTGTCAGTTTGCAGGCATGGTGGTGTTGGGCATCTGAAGGCGGGATAATGGAAATCGACACAAGCAATTGGCCGAACCTGTTTCGACAAACCGGAGATAGGTTGAACAACTGGCTGGCTTCGATCAACCACGACACGTTGGCCTTGTCAGTGATTATCGTTGCTCTGACTTTCTTTTTTCGTAAGTTGCTGGCGAGGTGGATTGTCGGGGCCCTCCAATCGCTGTTGAAGCAATTCTCTGTTTCCGTTTCCGATGAAGTCGTTTCCCAATTGCAAAAGGCGACGGAGATACTGGCGGTAACGCTGTCTGTTTACCTTGCCTTGGAGGTCTTCAACCCCCCGGAGATGGCTGGCGGGTTTTTGCGCCGCGTTCTCATGTCAATCGGCATTGTCGCTGTATTCGGCACCTGGTACCAGCTGAGCGGCTCGTTTGTTTCATTGCTGAGGGACGGCAAGTACAACCCGGTCAATGTGGAAACGGACTGGGCACAGCGTATTGCACAGTTTGCTATCATCCTTTTCGGTATAGCGTCCCTGCTGAAGGTCTGGCAGGTCGACATTACCGGCGCATTAACCGGCGTCGGAGTCCTGGGCGCTGGATTAGCGATTGCAGCCCAGGATCTGATCCGCAATCTGATTGCGGGCATGACCAATATGAGCGAGAAGCGCTTCAAAACAGGCGACATTATACAGGTCGAAGGACAGTTTGTAGGGACGGTGAAAAAGATTGACCTGCGCTCCACCCTTATCGAGGGGTTCGACCAGATACCAAGGTACGTTCCGAATTCGGACCTGTCGAATGCAGTTGTCCAGAACTACTCCACGCGCAAACGCAGACGTGTGATGTTGAAAATTCCACTTTTGCTTTCATCCACGCCGGAACAGATCGAAGCCATCCGAGACAGCCTTAAGGATTACCATCAGACCTGTGGCGACTTCGACCTCAGCACCGATGCGGCCAAATACATTTACGTTAGTGACCTTGCCCCAAGTTCTGTGGATATTCTTTTATGGGCTTGGACGAAGGGACCTGACTATGATGAGTTCATTCAAATCACAGAACGCCTCACCCTGGCCATTCTGAGGATCGTGAGGGACGCGGGAACAGATCTGGCTTATCCGACACAAACCGTTAAACTAGATACTAGTTCATCAAAGCCATTGGTCGAACCAGGCCAGAGTCCGGTTTGATTTCTGAACATTGTGCGAAGGAAATCATGGCACGGCGCAAAGCTGATGCGCTACGATCCGGCTTCAGGTCATCGACTTCTTCATTCTGTCGTAAGCGACTTTCATTTTCATCCCAAGTTCTCGCGCTGCTTCTCCGACCTCTTCGGCTGACTTGTCGAATTCTGACTTGGACAAGAATTTGTCCCACTCCGACATAAGCTCTTCCCACTCGTCTTCGGCGTCCTTTGAGGCCAAATGGAGTTGCAGCTTTAACTCGTCCCGGCGCTGCTGAAGATCCTTCATGATTTTGGAAATATCCGGCATGCTTTTGATCCTTGGAAGTACTAAGCTGATGTTTCCAGTTTTGGGTAAGGCGCGCTGAAAGTCAAGATTTCGGGGCACGTAATCGGAACGGGACGCAGTGCCATGGCAGCCATGCCCACGTCGCAAAATAAACGGATCACACTCCATGAAACTACTTTGGAAGGCGCTCGTATCTGCAGCCGTGCAATTCAACCAGAATAACGGTTGGGCAAACAGCAGTCATATCGCGCTTTCACTTTTGCTCGCCCTTTTTCCATTTTGTATTTTTTCGCTCTCTCTTGCAGGACAGCTGAGCACAAACTTGAACATAAGCGACCTGGTCGAGTTCATATTCGGAGCCTGGCCAAACCACATATCCGAACCGATCGAACGCGAAATCGCTGCTGTCCTTAACTCCAGCGACACGACAAAGCTGACGGTGAGCGCATTGCTGGCGATCTTCTTTGCTTCCAATGGCGTGGATGCCATCCGTGTGTCCATCACGAATGCATATGGCAAGACGGACCCGCGGGCGTTCTGGAAGACAAGGTTGCTGTGTTTGGTCTTCGTAATCTGCGGTGGACTGCTGCTGGTGGTCGCCGGCGTTTTGATGGTAGCGCTGCCGCTGTATTTTCAGTTTGTCGAAGCAGCCGCCCCAAATCTGTATGCACAGGTGTTTTCAAGTGACGCAGTACGGGTAACGATCACGCTTGCGCTCTTGTTGTTCTTGCTAATTGCCTGTCATCTGTGGCTTCCAGACGTAAGGCGCCCTCTTCGCGCTGTGATGCCCGGCGTATCGTTGACCATGGTGTTGTGGGCCATTTGCGCGCAGGGTTTCTCCTTCTACCTCATGAATTTCGGTTCATACAGTGTCACCTATGCAGGGCTCGCCGGGATCATGGCTGCTCTGGTTTTCATGTATCTAATGGCGATGGTTTTTATCTTCGGTGCCGAATTCAACGGTGAGCTTTCACGAGAACCCGCCGACGGCATCAGGGGTAGTTGAAAAATGAAGAACAAGCCAAGCGCATCTGTGCCATCCAATGCGATTACAACAACGGGCTGAATAACCGGGCCAGAGGCGCGCCATGACGTTCGCTGAACTTCCTCTGGCCAAGGGTTTGAGCCAGCCGGAACGATCTCGAAAAATCAGCCTCAAACATCGCTTCTGTTCTTGCTGCCATCGCCTGGTCAAACACGACAACAGTTGCTTCGAAATTCAGCCGGCAGGACCGATTGTCGAGATTTGTCGTCCCTATCGAGGATATCAGGTCATCCACCAGGACGACCTTCTGGTGCATAAACCCTTCATTGTAGCGCCACACCTCAACGCCAGCCTCCATGATCTCATCGAAGTAAGCCAAGGCTGCCAGCCACGGGATCGTATGATCAACCACCTCGGGCGTCAGCATTCTGACGTCCACGCCCCGCATCGCCGCCAGCTTTAAAGATGTTAGAATGTCGTTCTCGGGCACGAAGTAGGGTGACGCGATCCACAACCGCTCTTTGGCGGCATTTATCAGGTTGCAGAAGTACAAGCTGCCGGAATCAAACTGATCCCCGGGGCCCGTTGCCACAAGAACAGCGTCCTTGTTCCCATCGGTGGGTTTGGTATCCCAGTTCAGCGCCGCAAGAATGTTTTCGCGCGTCGCCCAGTGCCAGTCTTCTGCAAAAATCAACTGCAACTGCTGAACGACAGGGCCTGTAATCCGTGCATGCGTGTCCCGCCATAGACCAAACCTGGGATCTTCGCCCATGTATTCGTCGCCCATGTTCAGGCCGCCGGTAAAGCCCACTTCACCATCTACAATGACCGTCTTCCGGTGATTGCGGAAATTGATCTGAAACCTGCTTTTTGGGCCCCCTCTGGCATGGGCATTCACCACCTCGACACCACCTGTATTTAGGGTCTGGAGATAGCTCCTGGGGAGTTTTGCACACCCAACCGCGTCATAGATCAGCCGCACTGTGACCCCGCTCTGCGCGCGTTCTACAAGAATATCACGCAAACGCTGTCCGATTTTGTCATCATTGATGATGTAGGACTGGACAATTACATAATTTTTGGCTGTCTGGATCGTGTCAAATATCGCTGCAAATGTCTGTTCACCGTCAATCAACAGCTCACAATCACTACCAGAAACAACTGGAACATCAGCGATCTTTTCCAGTGCATCGTAAATGCTCCGGTTCTCTGTCAAGCTTGGCGGA
>JBPCVV010000246.1:0-2946 GCA_051010195.1 Anderseniella sp.
CTGAAGCGTGGTCGGGTGTTGGCCTTCTTCAGCATAATCGCATTTTTTTAGGTGGCCTCGCATTCATGCCATTTTTTGCCATTACTTCGCCAAGAATATAGACTGTTGTCATGATCCACAAAAGCCAGTCAGGGAAGTTCAGACATGTTAAAGTTCGCTAGTTTTGCCGCAGGTGCCGCGATTGTCACCGGTCTAGCAATCACTGCAGCCAGCGTCGCACCTACTTACGCGCATCCGACTGCCAAAATAGAAATTGATATTACCCAAGGTGGCTTTGTTATCGGAGGTACCAGCGGTGGTGGATATGTGCGCTACCACAGGCGCAATTACCCTGTGACCGTGAGCGGACTTCGCTTCGGAGCCATTATTGGTGCAACCAATGCCAGACTTTTCGGGCGTATAACCAATCTGTCCAGTCTTGGCGATGTGGAAGGCACTTACACGAGCATCGGTGCTTCTGGCTCAGTCGGCAGCGGCAAGAACTATCAGCAGTTCAAGAACGATCAGGGAGTTCACCTGGAATTGCACGGCATTCAGGATGGCTTTGAAATGTCACTGGACGTTGGTGGGATGACGCTTCGACTGTCCGATTGACCGGCTTTTCGGCGCTGGCCACCCAGTTCTCTAACCGCACCTAAGCCCTTGAGGCCCGGAGCAAGCCACCGGCGCGGGTTCTGTCGCTTCCGGTGATGCTTGATTCAACAAGTCGCTCTGCACGTTGGTGGAGTCGTGTGGGGCGATAGCGGTGCCAGCCAAACAATGATGTGCTTCCGATAGAGGCCCTCGATTCAAGGTAGAGTTTTTCGGGTCGATTTCCTTGGTTGGCAAACGCAGCGGAAAGCGATGAAGGCGTCGAAGTTCACGGACGCGCATAAGGCGTTCATTATCAAACAAGGCGAGGAAGGTACGTCGGTATTCGATGCAAATATCGTCAGTTTTTCTCACCCTTACGAACTTCATTGAGCATCTGATAGATCGCAATACTGCCGGGGTTTGCCTTGGCCGCTTTCTCAAGAATTGAGATTGCCTCGTCCTTACGTTCGAATGCCTCCAGGATGCGCGCCTGCATAATCCAGGCCTGCTCCAGCTGCGGATCCATTTCGGTTGCCTCTCGAAACGCCGCAGTGGCCGCTTTGAACTGCCGAGTAGTCAGCGCGACACCTGCCAATGCCATTTGTGTTTCGGGAAAATCCGCGGTGGCTTTCAGGCTTGCCTTGTATTCGCTCATTGCGGTCGAAAACAGCTCGGAATAACGCCTGGGAAGTCGTGCAATTGGTGCGTCGAGCAGGTTGCGTGCTAGTTCAATCCTCACCGACCGCACAGGGTCATCCAGCAGTTCAATAAGCCTCACAACGCGGTCCTGCGGATTGGCGCTTCGTTGCACACCAATAGCGGCACGACGAACCAGCGGATCGGGGTCGCTGAGATGGCTTGCTGCTGTCTTGGCGATGGCTTCAGATGAGACCGCCGCCAGTGCGGCTAGTGCGCTTGCCCGGACAATCGGAGGATTCTGCATGTCTCCAGCCAGGGCCAGAAGTTTGTCGGGAACCGGAATACCTTGCCAGGCTACTGCCAGCGCATCGGCAAAATGTGGTTGTCCTGTCCGGCTTTTCGGAAACTGCGCCTTGATTTCATCTGCAGCCCATTTGGCTGTCTTGTCAGAATGACAATCCGAGCAGGCATTGGGGACACCATGTTTCGCACTCAAATCAGGGCGAGGAACCTGGAAACTGTGATCGCGGCGCTTGTCGATACCCATATAAGTCTCAGTGCGCATGTGGCAGCTTACACAGGCAGCTCCAGCCGTCTGGGCGTCATGAAAGTGATGCTCCTTGCTGTCGTAATCAGCCTTCTTGAGGCTGGGGAACTTGGGGTTGCCGGCGGGTGAGTGGCATTGGGTACACACGGCATTGCCCTCAGCCTTCAAGGTTGCTGTATGGGGTTCGTGACAATTGGAACACCGCACACCCTTCTGGTTCATCTTCGATTGCAGGAATGATCCGTAGACATAGACCTCGTCCCGTATCTGTCCGTCAGGGTGATAAAGCCCATCCCGAAGAAGTGCCAGACCATAGTGGTTGTCATAATCAGACCCCGGCATTGGCGTGTCTGGATCGAACTGGGACCGCCTGGAGTGGCATACAGCGCACTGCTCCAGTTCTAAGGATGCTTTTGCTTCAGAAAAGTTCATGGTCAGACCGGTCTCGCCGACATCTGTCCAGGCAGACGGATCAAAGCTTTCAGGCTTCTCTGCCCAAACCGCATGGGCCTCGCCTGGACCATGGCAAGCTTCGCAACCAACTCCGATTTCTGCCTGTGTACTGGCGTAGGTTTGTTGCCGGGGAACGTATGCTTTCTTAAACCCGGTGGCGTGGCACTCTGCGCAGCGCGCATTCCAGGATTTATAGGGCCCGCTCCAGTGCAGGCCATTGCTACTGGGCAGGTCCTGATCCGGATATAGATGGTACCAGCGCTTCTTCAGTGCATCCCAGGCCGTATCCAGCGCCTGCAGCCGTCCAGGCTTGGTTTCAACCAGGTACTGCTGCAGAGGTGAGATCCCAACCACACCTTTAATATCGTAATCAGTTTGGGTGCCGTCTGGTCCATCCGTAGAAACGCGCAACCTGTCACCATCGCGAGAGAACCGACTGACAACACCTTTATGCGAAAAAGTCTCGCCTGAAAACGGAGCAAGCACTTTACCGTCTCGCGGATGTGTCCAGGCCAGATCATGGTGCGACCCCCGCCAAGCGGACAATTCTTCCTTGTGGCATGCGCCGCAACGCTCCGAGCCAACATAGTCGGGCTCCTTCGCCTCGATAGAATCTGTTCCAATTAGCAAGAGCAACAACAGCGCCCCGATTGTTGCTGAAGCCATGTGCATCGATGAAGAGGGCATTTTCAATCTCACCATAATTCACTTCACCTTGACCTTGTTCGCATTTG
>JBPCVV010000247.1:0-10515 GCA_051010195.1 Anderseniella sp.
TACAGTGTCGATGTGGACGGATTGCGGGCACTTGCCGGCAAGGTTCGGCCCAAACTCATCACCATCGGCGGCAGTCTCAACCTGTTGCCCCATCCGGTGGCCGAGGTGCGTGCCATTGCCGATGAGGTGGGTGCCCGGGTGCTGTTCGATGCGGCGCACCAGTGCGGCATTATTGCAGGCCAGGCATGGCCCAACCCTCTGGCTGAGGGCGCGCACATGATGACCATGAGCACCTACAAGAGCCTTGGCGGGCCGGCCGGCGGCCTCATCGTCAGCAATGATGCAGAGATCGCGGAGCGGCTTGACCATATTGCGTTTCCGGGCATGACGGCCAATTTCGATGCGGCCAAGTCCGCCGCGCTGGCCATCACCATGCTGGACTGGCGCGACCACGGTAAAGCTTATGGCGCCGCCATGGTCGACCTGGCAAAAGCCATGGCGTCGGCACTGGCCGACACCGGACTGCCGGTTCACGGCGAGGCGTTCGGCTATACGCAATCGCACCAGTTCGCCATTGAGGCGGCCCGCTTCGGCGGCGGGCAGGCTGCGTCGAAAAAGCTTCGCCAGGCAGGCTTCCTCGCCTGCGGCATCGGCCTACCGGGACCGGAAGTAGCGGGGGACATGAACGGTCTGCGCATCGGCACCCCGGAACTGGTCCGGTGGGGCATCACGCCCGATGATGCCAACAAACTGGCCGATCTGATCGCACGTGCCCTGACCACCAATGATCCCGCGTCACTGGCAAACCAAGTGGCGACCTTCCGGCAGCAGTTTGACCAATTACACTTTGTCAGGAACTGAGCGCCCAACCCAGTGCGAGCAAAGTACAACACATGCTGATAAGGTGTGTCGCATTACTCCATTGGCAATCCGCGCTCCTGAAGCACCTTCCTGATGAGATCGCGGGCCGAGGCCGGGTTTTCGAAACAGCCTGAGATGTTGCGGATCCGGCTGGTGATACTGCTCTCGGGAAATCCGATCTTTGCCATGTCGGTGCGCAATGCGACGGTTATCTTGTCGAACGCCTGCTTGCCGAAACCTTCTTCATCACGCAGGCGGCGGATGGCCACGCAATCGCTGACGCTCTCATTCATGAGATGCTGTGGGCCGTTGCGCGGCGGATGAGGTCGATCTACGTCGCCGGTCTGATGGTGGGCACACTCGTGACGGTCGATGAATTGCTGGAACTCGTGCGGCGCGGAAGCGAAATTTGACCTCAGCACGACAGGTTTGCCGTTCGCGTCCCTGATGGCCATGCCGGCAGCCAGGCCGGAGCGTCCGCGGTCGGTACTGCTGAACTGAACCTGTTCGCCCTTGTTGTTGGCGCATGCAGGCGCCGCGGCAAGGTCAGCAGCATCGGCCTGTTGCACGCCTGCATTGCCAACGAACACCGCTACAGCCAGTGCCGAGACCATCAACAGGGGCTGGCCATGCCTGTCACGTACAGGTGATCCGCGTCTCGCGGTCTGCAGCCTGCATGTCATGTTTCGGTGAACAGCAAGGCCGGCACTTCGGAACTGCCGTCAGTCAGCCCCGTTGCCGCGTGCACAATGGTGTTGGCGTCAATGCCGAACTGATCGTACAGGTCGGCTATGGTGCCGGTCTGCCCGAAATGCTCCACGCCCAGTGGAATTGTCCGGTGCCCGACAACCCCGCCAAGCCAGGCAAGCGTCGCCGGATGACCGTCAATTACCGTGACAATCGAACAGTTGCCGGGAAGCGGCGACAACAGAGCTTCGATGTGGGACCGCGCACGGGCATTGCCGCGCCGGCGGTCACGTTGCGCAGCGGTCCATCCGGCATTCAGCCGGTCGGCCGAGGTGACGGCCAGAACGCCAATGTCGCGCCGGACTTCGGCAATGCGGGCGGCTGCCGCGATGGCCTGCGGCGCAACACAACCCTGGTAGGCAATGACCACTTCGCAGTTCGGGCCCGGCTCGCGCAGCCAGTAGGCGCCGTCAATAGTGCCCTGCCGGAAATCGTCATTGACCCTGGTTCCGGGTTGTTCGATCGGGTTGGTGGTCAGGCGCAGATAGACTGATCCGCCGGTTTCATCGCGCAGCCAGGTGCGCTCATCCGGATCTCCCTCACCGTCCTTCTGCATGTACTCGAACGCCCAGTGCATAATCACCGCCAGTTCATCGACAAAGGCAGGCTCGAACGCCGCCAGTCCGTCCTGGCTCATGCCGATCAGCGGGGAACCGACGGACTGGTGCGCGCCGCCTTCAGGCGCCAGCGTGACACCAGACGGCGTGCCTACAATCATGAAGCGGGCATCCTGGTAGCAGGCATAGTTCAAGGCATCGAGACCGCGGGCCACGAACGGGTCGTAGACGGTTCCGACCGGCAACAGCCGCTTGCCGAACAGCGAGTGGGCCAGTCCGGCAGCACCCAGCAGCAGGAACAGGTTCATTTCCGCAATGCCAAGCTCGATGTGCTGGCCTTCGGGTGTGAATTCCCATTTCGCCGTGGACGGGATCTTTTCATTGATGAAAGTGTCGGCCTGCTCGGTGCGGGCAAACAGCTTGCGCCTATTGACCCAAGGCCCAAGGTTGGTGGTGCCTGTGACATCGGGCGAAGTGGTGACGATGCGCTCAGCCAGCACACTGTCGCCCTTCGACAGGTCATCCAGAATCTTGCCGAAGCCCATCTGGGTTGAAATCTCACGGTCTCCCGCCGGGTCAATTGCCGGCACCGCTATCGCGGGTTCGGTGAACCGGCGCACCCCTTCGGAAAAGAACGCAGCCTGATCAAGGAACGCCTGCAGGGCATCAGGATCGCTGACCGTTGCAAACCGGTCCCATTCCTCGCCGTCTGCCACGCCCATGTGCTGCTGCCACGCCGCCATCTGGGTCTTGTTCATCAACCCGCCATGATTGTCCTTGTGACCGGCAATGGGGGTGCCCCACCCCTTGACCGTGTAGGCGAGAAAGCAGACCGGCCGGTCATGATCGATGGATGCAAATGCTTCCGCCATGGTGGCCACGCAGTTACCGCCTAGGTTCTCCATCAGTTCCGCCAGCTGGTCATCCGAGCGTGTATCGATCAGCGCGGTGACATCGCCCTGGTCGCCGAGGTCGTCCATCAAACGCTTGCGCCATACGGACCCGCCCATGAAGGTCAGAGCCGAATAGAGCTGGTTGGGACAGGCATCGATCCAGGCCCGCAGCTTGTCGCCGCCGTTTTCTTCGAAAGCGGCACGCTGCAGGTGGCCGTACTTGACACGCACCACATCCCAGCCGAACGCATCGAATATCTTTTCCACCCGCTGCCAGAGACCTTCACGCACCACCCCGTCCAGCGACTGGCGATTGTAGTCAATGATCCACCAGGTGTTGCGCAGGTCGTTCTTCCAGCCCTCCTGCAGGGCCTCATAGATATTGCCTTCGTCCAGTTCGGCATCACCGACAAGCGCCACCATTCTGCCGAGCGGCACACCCTGCCCCCAGTCCTTGGCGGTAATATAGTCCTGCACCAGCGAGGCAAACGACGTGATTGCGACACCCAGTCCGACCGAGCCGGTTGAAAAATCAACATCGTCGATGTCCTTGGTGCGAGACGGATAGGACTGCACCCCGCCAAGCCCGCGAAAATTTTCCATCTTTTCGCGGGTCTGGTTGCCCATCAGATACTGAATGGCGTGAAAGATCGGCGACGCATGCGGTTTGACCGCCACTCGGTCCTGCGGCCTGAGCGCGGAAAAATACAGCGCCGTCATGATCGACACCATGGACGCGGACGATGCCTGGTGACCGCCGACCTTGATGCCGTCAGCCTTGGGTCGGATGTGGTTGGCGTTGTGGATCATCCAGTGCGACAGCCACAGCAACCGCTGCTCGATGGTCTTCAGATGGCGGTTCCGGGTTGTCATATGCGCTTTCCTGCCACAGAGATCTGTTCACTCTGCAGCAAGTGTAGTCATTCGGCGCGTGAGTGCCACCCGGTTATTTGCAGGGCCGGCGAGACAACAAGCCGGTTACTTCGTGCCCTGACGATAGGACATAGTCGCCAACACGATCCCAAACGCCAAAAAAGCGACAATGACCATGGCGAGATACAATTGCTCATAGGTAGTCATGACTTCACCTCCGTTATCCTGGCACCTGGTACGATGGAGAGTGTGTCGCAGGCGTCGAGATAGCGTGTTGATCCAGGTCAATCTGGTGATGCCTGCCGCCTGATCCGATTCCCGGTAACTCGCCTGATTCTCCCGATACAAGGCGTGAACACAACTTATAGGTGCATTTCATTCGATCACGACAATCCAGAGTGCGCGGCCGTTAACTTCTCATTAACCAAAAAACTCTGCGGATTACTTTGTGAAGGCCACCATATCTGGTGGTGTCAGGCCCCGGCTCAGGACCATGACGCTGGCGCAACGGCAAATATCTTTGGATATCGTCAGCGGCAACGGCCCGGAATCGTTGAGGTTCGGGGGCGAATCGTGGCTAGCTCCGGTTATCCACAGAATCTGTCAAGGCTGTGAACACTATATGTTGTGTTAGGATTTTGTTAACACACTAGGTATTGACGAAAGCGCGTAAACGGCACTACATTCATGTGCATGGGACCGGGGCTAGGGGCGGCTCGGAGTTAGGGCCTTCCCCAAGGTAATTTAATTACCGAACTCCAAACGTCAAACGATGGATAAGGCGGAGCAATATCGCACTGTCCAAGCGGGGAAGTTGTGTCTTGTGCATACTGGCTCAAAAGCCGGGTACGCGTAAGGATGGGGCTTTGCCGTGAACTCGTGTCTGTAGGGTCGCGTGACAATGTTTTGAGCGGTTTAAACCGTTCTAAAACAACAACTTGAACAGATTGAAGCAGATAGGCTGCTTTTGAATAGGGGAATACAATGCGGGTAGAACGGCGCTTTACAGTCGAAGGTAAAGGACCATATGCAGGGGTAGAGTTTCGCAAGGCGACCAGCGAAATCAAGAACCCTGATGGTTCGATCGTATTTCAGCTCAAGGACATCGAGGTACCCAAGGCGTGGAGCCAGGTGGCCTCTGACATCATCGCACAGAAGTACTTCCGCAAGGCCGGTGTGCCCGCACGGCTGAAGAAGGTTGAAGAAAATTCCGTGCCGTCATGGCTGTGGCGCTCGGTGGAAGATACCGAGGCACTGGCCGAACTGCCAGAGGACGAGCGCTATTCCTCTGAACTGTCCGCACAGCAGGTGTTCAACCGGCTGGCCGGCACCTGGACGTACTGGGGCTGGAAAGGCGGCTATTTCGACGCCGAGGAAGACGCCCTGGCGTTTTACGAAGAGATGGTCAACATGCTGGCCACCCAGCGTTGTGCCCCGAACAGCCCGCAATGGTTCAACACCGGCCTGCACTGGGCCTATGGCATTGATGGGCCCGGTCAGGGTCACCATTATGTCGATTTCGAAACCGGCAAGCTGACCAAATCGACATCGTCTTACGAACATCCGCAGCCACATGCCTGCTTCATCCAGTCGATCTCGGATGACCTGGTCAATGAGGGCGGCATCATGGATCTGTGGGTGCGTGAAGCCCGCCTGTTCAAGTATGGCTCCGGCACCGGATCCAACTTCTCCTTCATCCGGGGCGAGAACGAGCCATTGTCCGGCGGCGGCAAATCTTCCGGCCTGATGAGCTTTTTAAAGATCGGCGATCGTGCGGCGGGCGCCATCAAGTCCGGCGGCACCACTCGCCGGGCCGCCAAGATGGTGGTCGTGGATGTCGATCATCCCGACATCGAGGCCTATATCGACTGGAAGGTGAAGGAAGAGGAAAAGGTCGCTTCACTTGTGACCGGCTCCAAGGTCACCCAACAGCACCTCAAGGCGATCATGAAGGCATGCGTTAACTGCGACGGCTCCGGTGACGACTGCTACAACCCGGTCAAGAACCCTGCCCTGAAGCGTGCCATCAAGGATGCGCGCAAGTCGCATGTGCCCGACAGCTATATCAAGCGCGTCCTGCAGTTTGCCGCGCAAGGCTTCAAGGAAATTGAATTTGACACGTATGACACCGACTGGGACGGCGAAGCCTACCGCACGGTCTCGGGCCAGAACTCCAACAATTCGGTGCGCGTCACCGACGAGTTCCTGCGGGCGGTGGAAAACGGCTCTTCCTGGGACCTGAAATGGCGCATGAACGACGAGGTCGCCAAAACAATCGATGCGGGCGACCTATGGGAAAAGATCGGTAACGCCGCCTGGGCCTGCGCCGATCCGGGAATCCAGTTCCACACCACCATCAATGACTGGCACACGTGCCCGGCATCCGGTGACATCCGGGCCTCGAACCCGTGCTCGGAATACATGTTCCTGGATGACACGGCCTGCAACCTGGCGTCGCTGAACCTGTTGACCTTCCTCGACAAGTCCACCTCCAAATTCGACGTTGAAAGTTTCGAGCACGGCGTGCGGCTGTGGACCATGGTGCTGGAAATCTCCGTCCTGATGGCGCAGTTCCCATCCAAGGAAATCGCCAGAAGGTCCTACGAATACCGCACGCTCGGCCTCGGCTTCGCCAATATCGGCGGCATGCTTATGACATCCGGCATCTCCTACGATTCAGACGAAGGGCGCGCTATCTGCGGTGCCATCTCGGCCATCATGACCGGTGTGTCCTACGCCACGTCTGCAGAAATGGCAGGCGAGTTGGGCCCCTTCCCCGGCTACAAGAAGAACGCCAAGGCCATGCTGCGGGTGATGAAAAACCATCAGCTTGCCGCGCGCGGTACCGCCCAGGGTTACAAGAATCTGGCAGTCAACCCGGTGCCGCTCGATCACGCCAACTGTGTCGACAAGGACCTGGTCAAGCACGCTGTTGCCGCCTGGGACCGGGCCGTCGAGCTTGGCACGAAGAACGGCTACCGTAATGCACAGGCCACGGTGATCGCGCCAACAGGCACCATCGGCCTGGTGATGGATTGCGACACCACCGGCATCGAGCCGGACTTCGCCCTGGTAAAATTCAAGAAGCTGGCCGGCGGCGGCTACTTCAAGATTATCAACCGTGCGGTGCCGGCGGCCCTGAACACGCTGGGCTACTCGGAACAGCAGATCGAAGCCATCATCAAGTATGCCGTGGGCAACGGCACCCTGTCCGGCGCACCGGCCGTCAACCACGAGACACTGAAAGCCAAGGGCTTCACGTCCAAGGAATTGCAGATTGTCGAGGACGGCCTGGCCTCGGCCTTTGACATCAAGTTCGTGTTCAACAAGTGGACGCTGGGCGAGGAGTTCTGCACCGAAACACTCGGCATCTCCGCCGAGCAACTGGATGACTTCAACTTCTGCGTGCTGAGCCATCTCGGCTTCTCCAAGGCAGACATTGAAGTCGCCAACATCTTCGTTTGCGGGGCTATGACGCTGGAAGGCGCGCCGGAACTCCAGGACGAGCACCTGCAGGTGTTCGACTGCGCCAATCCGTGCGGCCGTCTCGGCAAGCGCTACCTGTCGGTCGACAGCCACATCCGCATGATGGCAGCGGCACAGCCGTTTGTCTCCGGCGCCATCTCGAAGACCATCAACATGCCCAACGAGGCCACGGTCGAAGACTGCCAGGCTGCCTACATGCTGTCGTGGAAGCTGGCCCTGAAAGCCAACGCGCTGTACCGCGACGGCTCCAAGCTCAGCCAGCCGCTCAATGCGGCCCTGATCGAGGATGAGGACGAAGACGCCGATGACATGGTCGACCAGGTCGCCGCCATGCCGCAGACGCAGCGGGTGGAAAAAGTAGTCGAGAAGGTCATCGAGAAGGTACTGGCGCGCGAGCGCGAGAAGTTGCCACAGCGGCGCAAGGGCTACACCCAGAAAGCCATCGTCGGCGGACACAAGGTGTATCTGCGCACCGGCGAGTATGACGACGGCAAGCTCGGAGAGATCTTCATCGACATGCACAAGGAAGGTGCCGCCTTTCGTGCCATGATGAACAATTTCGCCATTGCGGTGTCGCTCGGCCTGCAATACGGCGTGCCGCTGGAAGAGTATGTCGAGGCCTTCACTTTCACGCGCTTTGAACCGGCCGGACAGGTGCAGGGCAACGAGGCCATCAAGAACGCCACGTCGATTCTCGACTATGTGTTCCGCGAATTGGCGGTGTCGTATCTGAGCCGCAATGACCTGGCCCACGTGGAACCTGCCGACATTCGCTTTGATGCCATGGGCAAGGGCGAAGCCGAAGGCAAGACGGGTGCAGCACCCTGCCCGCCCGGCGGCATGCCGGCCATGGCGGTGGCGTCTTCCGGATACACGAGACAGAAGCTGTCGGAAAACGTGGTCATGATGCCGAACAGCCTGTCGTCAGCCGCCGCGGCCAATCCGGTGGCGGCCAGCCAGTCGCGCATCGAGGCCGCCTACGTGGCCGACGGTGCGGCGGCTGTGGACGTGGCAGTCGAGATGGCGGTCGAAGCCAGCCTGCGGCCGGAAGAACGACCTGAGCAAGAAGTAGCCCCGCTCGACATCGATTCAGACGGCCAGGTGAAGACCGAAGCGGAACGCCGGGTCGAGGCGCGTATGAAGGGCTATGAAGGCGACAGTTGCGGCGAATGCGGCAACTTCACCCTGCTGCGCAACGGCACCTGCATGAAGTGCGACACTTGTGGATCAACGAGTGGATGTTCATGAAAAACTTGATCTGAGATCAATTTTTACGATATCTTTACCTCGGTGACAGTAGATTCGAAGGGATCTAAATGGCCTACAACATAAATACCCCTCAGACTGATTGGTTGCAGAGTTTCATTGAGTGGCAGGCGGATGTGACGGTCTCGCTAGATGCTCAACAGCGTATGCGCCAACTTGGGATTGATATGTTGGAATTGTTAGCGGTCCTTAGAAACTGCGTTGTTACAGCCTCCGAAATACATCCAGATGGATGTTATTGGACAATAGCCGGGAGTAATACAGATGATAGGTTTTATGAATTGTACCTGGAAGTGGATACTAACAAACAGGATGTTGTTGTTGCAGATATAAGACGATTGTAAAGGAGAACTCCATGCCTAAGTGCAAATATTGCACATCTTCTCAACTGTCGCATTCAACACTAAAAGAATATACTGATGACCTTCTTGGTGCCCCGTTTAAAGTAACATTGATTGATAGTGTTGAACAGCATTCTTGCATGCAGTGTAAGAAGGTATTTGGCCATAAAGTGCCAAATCTGCAAGGATTATACGCGGCAATTGCGATCTTACGTGTTGTCAACCCAACCAAACTCAATGGTGCCGAAATAAGATTTCTCCGTCGTTGTGTAGGTTGGAAAGCAAATGAGCTGGCAAAGAAACTCACAGTGACAGCGGAACACCTGTCGCGCTGTGAGAACGGTCACAAAGCTATGGGAGAAGGACATGAACGACTGTTAAGACTTTATATAGTTGTTGAGATGATTGATCGTCTCAACGATTTGCCGGTTAGTCCCGAACAGCTTAAGGAACTGAACAGCATCAAATTCAACCCAATTCGTGACGTGCAAAATCCAATAGCGTTTTTCCTTAAACTGGAAACTTGTGAGGAGTGCAGTGAAGAAAAAGAGCCAAAGTGGGAAGATGCTCCCTCCGAACTGATCGCGGCTTGAAGAAAGTTCTATACCACTTCGCGGAGCCCCTGATATTGGGGCTCCGTTCACTATCTGGCCGTGAAATTGGCTCTATGATTTAGGCGAACACCATCTTCATGGCAGCGCGGCGAGCATCCACCTCGACAATGTTGGCTGTCCCCGCTAACTGAGTAGGGGTCTCATCTTCACTGAGGCTACGATTTGAATGGAGCGCAGCTTCTTCCAAAATCCCCCTGGGTATCCCTATAGTCGGGTACATCCATTGAACGCTCAGTTCCAAAGTCACACCCACTATCAGGAAACACCCGACACATGGCCCCTTCCCCGAAATCCGTTCATGACATGGCAGCGAAATATGCTGCTGCGTGGAGTTCTCAGTCACCGGAAGGCGTCGCGTCGTATTACGCGCCCGATGGCAAGATTGCCATCAATGGCGGCGATGAGATTGCAGGCCGCGCGGCGGTCGCGGAAATGGCAGCCGGGTTTTACGGGGAGTTTCCCGATCTGATCGTGCATCTGGATGATATTCGCGTTGCCGGCAACCAGGCCATTTTCGTCTGGACTCTCGAGGGTACCCATTCAGGTACCGGCAACAGGGTCAAGGTGCCGGGTTGGGAAGAGTGGACCTTGAGCGATGATTGCCTGGTGGCATCGTCGCTGGGCCGGTTTGATGCGGCAGAGTATGACCGTCAGATCGTCGAAGGCGCTTGACGGGTACCCGCATCAATGTCCGGTTGCGCCTGCCAACCTGATCAGTTGATCAGCATCGCTTCGGTTGACGAATGACCGCGGTCACAGCCGCCGTAGCCGGAATAGGATGGCTTGGACTGCAACTTCTCGCCGGTGTTTCCAACCTCACCGGTGGCCACCGTCGCGGCAGCTTCAGCCGCAGACGTTGTGGTCGTAGCAGTGCTGGAGTTCGCTGCCGGAGCCGGTGTAACTTCCGGCATTTCACCGGCAACCGCCGGCACAGCCA
>JBPCVV010000248.1:0-6131 GCA_051010195.1 Anderseniella sp.
TGGTGCATATCAATTGGTGATATACCCGTGTTGTCTGGCGCAACCTGTTCGTCGGCAACCGGTTGAGATTTTTCCTCGATGTCTGCTTCTAGTGACCAGGATGTGTTGACCGACATCTTGCTCTTCAGCAACATCTTAACGTCAAACTCCGCAGCGCCGTCTTCAATGCGCTTCGTGTGTGTGGCTTCGCCTTTGGGCAACACTGGCAAAGTCGAGATGTTCATTGTCATTGCACTTGCCTTATTGCTCTTGTTGCCAAATCGAGTTCCGTGAGTGCACGCGCTGACACACCATCAAGCTCAGGTTTGGTCATGTCATCACGGAGCTTTAGTCGGTTGGTCGGGCGATAGCGAGTTGGTCTCTTGCTCTTAGGGGGCGGTTTTGGCGGCTCGGTCACTTTTTCTATGATCCGATGCAATGCAAACAGTAGCTGTTTGTCGGTGCCATTCAGTTGCTTTGCCGACAGCGACTGAAGTCGACCCTTGAGTTGCTGGGGGTCGGCTGTTGCCAGAGTGGAGGCAATTCCCAGCAACTTGATTGCCGCGGCCTCCGATACAGATAAATCTGGCAGGCTTGATGCCTTCTTTGCTGCAAGTGTGCCAACCTGCGACTGACCAAGAACAACCGTCTGTCTGGCAAGTTCCAGATAGACTTTGCGACGAAACCCAAGTGGCGCAGCGTCGACAAACGAAAATAGTCCCGGCAATCTGTCGGGCGACGTTTCATAGTTCAATTCTGCGATTGCCGCGCCAACCTGTTGAGCCATGTTCCTAGAGAAAACCGACCGCCCCATACGGGAGCAGTATTGGCGGATTAGGGACTCAACTTTTTCAAAGTCGCGCACCTTGGCCACAACAAACAGTTGCCGTCGCAACGCCGCTTCTTCGATCAAACCGCTGCCACCAATAAGACGAGCCTGATCATAGTAAGCAATGGCCCGGTCAGTATTTTCTTTTTGCCACATCTGCGCGGCGGCCAAAGCCAGCAGCGCTGCAATTTGCCGGGGTAAGGTCAGCAGTTCCATCTTGGCGATTTCCTCTCTGGCTTGCTGATGCTTTCCAGAAGAAATATTCAAGACGGCTTCCAGGATCTGCCGGTCTACAGCAGTTGCCTCCCCCAGCTTTTGCAGCTTGGTCAGAACTGCTGCGTCTCCACCACTTAGAACATAGATAAGTGCAGCCTGAGCATTGCGCGGATCTTTCCATGCGGCATCGTCAACATTTTGAAAATGTTTGAGGATTTTCTGCATGAACGAGACATGCAGAGCCATCGCCCTCTGCTTGCCTGCCACGAGATCATCTTGCAGAAGCATCAAGGATCGAATGACTTCATATGGCTGAACATTCTGCTGTTCAGCCATTGCAACGCGCGGCAGCAATACAACGCCCGAGATCAGCAGCAGGCGTGCAAGCATATTACTCATCCGTATCTTCATGGCGAACCATTCTTCAACAGAATTTCAATGCGCCGATTTTGTGCAGCGTTGGGCTGGTCCTGAACTTTCAATACTGTGTCTGCATATCCTTCAATCCGCACGAATCGACTGCTGGCGATGCCGTTGGACACGAGCAATCTGTATGCCGCATGCGCCCGGTCGCTAGACAAGCGCCAGTTGTCGGAGTCCGCAGTAAAGTAGGCCCGGCCATCCGTGTGCCCCCTGACTACAATATCGCCTTCAACATCCTTCAATGCCGTTGCGACCTTCCTGACCGTCGCCCGGAGCTCTTGCGACGGGGTCGAAGTTGCTATGCCGAACATCGGATGTTCTTCGCCCTCCACAAGAGAGATCAGGGAGCCTTCTGCATGAGCACTAACCGTGACATTGACGCCGCTGACACTGCCCAACTCATTCGATTCAGTGAGCTTGCGCTGGATCTCCTCGCTAGCATCAGTCAACCTTTTTTGCATTTCGACTTCTGTCTCTGCCGTTAGACCGGAAGCTTGCGTATTGGCGGAGCCACCGGAACTTTCCAACGCACCGCCAACAGTCGATGGCAACTTGGCAACTTTCTTGTTACCGGCATCTTTACCTGGCTTGTTCGAAGGCCCCGTTTCGGGGTCCTGGCCCACACCAATGTCGGGTTTTTCTCCGATGCCTACATTGGGTTTCTCGCCCACACCAATGTCGGGTTTTTCACCCATCCCCACATTGGGCTTGTCGCCAGCACCAATGTCGGGTTTTTCACCCATCCCCACATTGGGCTTGTCGCCAGCGCCAATGGCCGGTTTTTCACCCATCCCCACATTGGGCTTGTCGCCAGCGCCAATGGCCGGTTTTTCGCCCATGCCCTGGTTTGGATTCTCACCCGCTGGCGCTGTCTCGTGCTGGAGCAGCGCTTCCAACACCCTGGCCGCTTCGGCATTTGGGGTTTCGGCACTATCATTTGGGCTATCTTTGCCGCCAGGTTGATTGGTTTGACCCTGGTGTTCCGAAGTGTCGCCACCATTCAATCCAACGACGAAAGGGTCCTTGAGCACGCTTCCCGAACTCCGCTTTGGCTGCGGCTTTGATCGCGGCTCAGCCAACGGCGTCTGCCACGTGCGCGCGGGCCGCTTCTTTTCTCTGTTCGGCGGGGTCTTGCTTACGCCTGCAGTGTCGCGTTTGTCCCAGCTTTGACCATCGCCCGTGTCCATGGACTGAAGGCCCTTTTCACTAGTCCGTGTATCAATCAACTTGACCGGATTGAAATAGCTGGCGACTTGAGATTTGGTCTTCTCATTGGCGGCGTTCACCAACCACATCACCAGAAAAAATGCCATCATAGCGGTCATGAAGTCGGCGTAGGCAATTTTCCAGACACCGCCATGGTGGCCGTCCTCGCCAGCACGGCCACGCTTGATAACTACAATCTCGGGGACCGGCTCCTTTGTCTCATCACCACTCATGGCAAGGTACTTTCGATCTCTTGCGTCCACTTCCCGATCATCGTCTCAAAGCTGGTATTGCCAACCTTGATCATCACTTCTTCATCACCATCATCGAAATTGGAAACAACCTGAATCCCGGTACCTTCAAAACGCTCAGCAACCAGTTGGCCCAGTTCCGAAGGCCCGGTAACCAGGGGAACAGCATCTGCGCACTGTTGCAGATGCTCTCTTACCTGGCGGATCATCTGACTAATCGCCGCTTCCCGGATATGGCGCGCGGATACCGTGTGCACCAGGTTTATGGCTGAGGACAGTATTCCCGCTTCGATCTCTTCCTGCGCCTTGCTGGTAATTTCTTGAAGCGCGGATGCACGATCATCCCACCAACCCTGGAACTCCGCCAAGGCTTCCGTGCGACCGCGAGCGTAGGCTTGTTCGAGCTCTTGCCGGCGTTCTGCGACCGCTTCATCACTGTCCGGATCTTCACGCTCTTGTTCCGGCAAAGCCTCGGGCGGGTCAGCAGCCAGATCCTGGGCCAAAGCGCCGTGCGTTACAGGGCCGCCTCCTGTCTGTACACAACCGCTATCTGCCGACGGCTCAAGCTTGCTTCGTGCCTGAATGAACTGCGCAAGCGGGATGGGTTCAGTCATGCCCGCTCACCCTCGCGCAGCCACTGCTTAAGAATTACGGTTGCCTGATCCACATCATGGCTGACCAGTTGCTCGAGTCTGTTCTCCGGCTTCAGGCGTTCGCGTTCTGCCAATTCGGCGATCACCTGCAAATCTGGCGCAGCCGATGGTTGACGTTGATCTTCGAGCATTCTCGGGTCATCGGATTCCGCAATTTCATCTGCTGAGCCCTGAGACGCAAGTGCTGGAGCGCCCTGCCCTGCTATTGCCGGCGTTCCTGGATCAGATGGCTGACTGTTCAGCATCAGGCGAATGGCTGGTTTGATGCCTGCAAAAATCAGTATAAGCAGGCCCAAAAGAATAACGGCAGCCTGGATCAATGCACCTGCATAGGCACCAAGGACGCTGGCGACACCAAAGCCGCCGGCCGGCGCAGCGTCAGCAGCTTCAGCAACAAACTGCACCGCCTTGATGACTATCTGATCACCTCTTTCGGCAGACAAGCCGGCAACTGACGACACCAGTTCCTGCATTCCCTCAATGTAAGACGTGACCTGTTCATCAGTGGTACCGTCACCCAGCGACTGCAGCAGCGATGCGCGATTGATCAGTACGGCGACCGATATATTGTCAATTTTGTACCCTTCCGAAACGGACTGAGTAACCTTGGTGTTGATCTCATAGTTGGTGGTCTCGTCGCGTTTTTCAGATTGCTGCTTGGTCACCTGTCCGGAACTGTCTGCTACGGGTTGCGGGATTTCGGTTGTTACAGTGGCGGCGGTCAGATTCGAGGAGTCCTCACTATCCAGTGTTTCCTTGACACTGCGCACCGACCTTTCAACCCGGTTGTCCGGGTCGAACACCTTTTCGTTAACCTCCCGACGGTCAATGTTAAGCTTTGCCTGCACCGAGACATTGAAATTCGACAATCCAATGTGCGGGGCCAATGTCTGCTGAATACTCTCTGACAGATGATTGCCAAGCGTACGCTCCAATTCCATCAGTCGACCTGGAGCAGCGCTCTGACTGTCATCACCTGTGGCCAGAAGCTTGCCGCTGGAGCTAAGTACCGTCACCTGCCCGACACTCATGCCCGGAACGGCGGCGGCTACAAGGTACCTGATAGCTTCGGCAGTTTCAGATCCGGTTGTGCCCACCTGACGAAGAACAACTGACGCCGACGGTGCTGCTGACTTTCGCCGGAATGTGCTCTTTTCGGCCATGACCAAATGAACACGCGCAGACTTCACGCCCTTCATGCCTTGTATGGTGCGGACAAGCTCACCTTCCAACGCGCGCACCATGGTGACGTTCTGCATGAATGACGTCAGGCCCAGCGAGCCCAGCTTATCGAACAGCTCATAACCCGCACTGGATGACTGAGGCAGACCGCGTTCTGCCAACACCATCCGAGCGCGCGTGGCCTGACTTGCACCGGTGAGGACAGTTCTGCCGTCCTCGCTGACATCGAATGCAAACCCGGTCTCCCTGAGAGCCGTGCCGATGGCATTGACGTCTCCGGGTTCCAAATTGGAATACAAGACTATCATCGCGGGGCGGCTGATATAGTAGGCACCGCCGGCGACCGTTATGAAAGTGAAGGCAGCTACAAGTCCAAGGGCGACCAGGCGTCGTGTACCCAGCGTTGCCAGATTGCGCCAGAGCTGTGATAGTTGGTCGAGAAAACTCATGGAAGCTTATGATTTTGTTTTAACTCTCTTCACTATCGCCGTTGAAGCTTGCCTGAAGGTTGCAACAGAAAAGGATCGCATCCCACGACAGGAAGCGATCCTTGACCCCACCCAGGCTGGGGTGGTTGTTATGAAGCATATTTAAAGCCAGTCACCATATTCGCTTCGGCTGGCCCGAAGAAAACACGACCATGTTGCCTGGGCGAGACATACGGGTGTCAAGGCTGAAATGACGGGACTAAAGCTCTAAATCTGCTTCAATTGCTGTTATCTTACCTGAACAGTGCCAAGATGTTCTGGCTGGTTGAGTTTGCAATACTCAGTGCCTGGATACCGAGCTGCTGCTGAACTTGCAAAGCCTGCAGTTTCGTGGACTCTTCTTCCATGTTGGCATCAACGAGCTGACCAACGCCGCGCTCAATTGCATCCATCAACGAGCCAACGAAGTCCTGCTGCAGATTGACCCGGGTCTTGACTGCGCCCAGATTACTGGCAGCGGTGGTGATCGAACCAATTGCACCGTCGACCGTTGCAATCATCTCTTCCAGATCGGCAAGATCAGCGGCCGTGTCTGTGAAGGCCGAAATGTCGAGGTTGACCACAGAGTAATCAACAGCGCCGTTTGTTGTCGTGCTTTCCGTATCCAGGATGCCTGACTGGTCGTTGGCGTCAAACAGTTCGGTTGCGGTGATATCCACTGCAATTGTACCAATTGAAATTGAACCGTCGCCAGCACGTGAGAACGAAGAAACGATCGTCTTGGTGGTGTTGTAGTCGGCGTCAGAAGAGTCGACCGACAACCAGTTTTCTCCTGAAAAAACAGCAGACGAAGCGATACTGACCAATTGGTTCTGCAGCTCTGTAACTTCAGCCTGAACCTTGGCGCGGTCGATACCGGGCTGACGTGCAGCTACCAGCTTCGACTTGATTTCGTCGACTACGT
>JBPCVV010000249.1:0-2525 GCA_051010195.1 Anderseniella sp.
GCATGGGATATATCGAGGAAACCGGCGCCGCCCAGCATTTGCGTGACGCGCGCATCACGCCGATTTACGAGGGCACCAACGGTATCCAGGCACTTGACCTGGTGACCCGCAAGGTAGCCCTTCGCGGTGGTGACACCATGGCGAAACTGATCGCCGACATGCGAGATACTGCTTCGGCGATTGGTGCCGGCGCCGACGAGTTTTCCCGCGCCATCGCTGCGCTGGAAACCACGTCTGGCCAGGTGAGCGGCTGGCTGGCTGGTGGTGACGAGCGTGCGCTGGCAGCGGCAACGCCGTTTCTGCGCTTGTTTGGACTGACCGCAGGTGGTTTCGGCGTGGCCAAGGCGGCACTTGCCGCACGTGGCCGCAATGCGCCGCAGGCAGACGCAAATACCCTTCTGTTTGAGTACTTTTCTGCCGTGCACCTGCCGCAGGTGGTAGGCCTCGCCGCGATTGTGCAAGACGGGTCGCAGGCCATAACCGGCGTGACCCCGGAATCGCTGGCGGTTCGCTGAACAGTGTGCCGCGGTGCATGAAACCGCGCAGCGCACTTGATTGTGCCGCCGGTTTTCCGCAACACTCGCTCTGAAAAAGGTATTTGCCGGGGAAGGCTTTCACATTCATGAGTACGCTGCTGCTGCACCACGACGTCTTCACCGAACATGAACCGCCTGAAGGCCATCCCGAACGCTCCGACCGTATGCGGGCGGTGGAACGCATTCTGTCACATCCTCACTTCGATGACCTGCGCCGCGAGGAAGCGCCTGAAGGCCTGCGCGATCATGCGTTGCTGGTACACCCGGAAGATTATGTTCATTCCATCGAGCAATCCAGTCCGACCGAGGGCGAGATTGCGCTGGATGCAGATACCTGGATGAATGCCTCCACGCTTGAAGCCGCCTACCGGGCAGTTGGTGCCGGCACGCGTGCCGTGGATGCGGTGATGAACATGGAAGTCAACAACGCATTTTGCGCGGTGCGTCCGCCCGGCCATCATGCCGAAGCGGCGCGGGCCATGGGATTCTGCGTGTTCAGTTCCATTGGTATTGCAGCTCACTATGCCCGCGAAGCCTTTGATCTTGACCGGGTGGCGGTGGTGGATTTTGATGTGCATCACGGCAATGGCACCCAGGATGTTTTCTGGTCGGATGAAGAACTGTTCTATGGTTCCACCCATCAGATGCCGCTGTTTCCTGGAACCGGTGCGGTGTCGGAAACCGGTGCAGGCAATATCTTCAATGCGCCCCTGAGTGCCGGCGATGGGGGGGAGTTGTTTCGTGAAGCCATGCTGTCGCGCATTTTTCCGGCTCTTGATGCGTTTCAGCCCGATTTGGTGCTGATTTCTGCAGGTTTTGATGCCCATGAACGTGACCCGCTTGGATCACTGCAATTGAAAGAGGAAGACTTTGCCTGGGTGACGCTGAGGCTGATGGATCTGGCGGCAAAGCACTGCGACGGTCGCATCGTCTCCATGCTGGAAGGCGGCTATGATCTGGCCGGGCTGTCAAGTTCGGTAGGTGTACATGTCAAGGCATTGATGCACGGTGCGGGCGAGGCAGCCCAACCGGTTGATGAGGATGAATACTGATGACGGACAAAGCACCTGCCATTGCAGACATGACTTTTGAAGCCGCCCTGGCCGAACTGGAGGCCATCGTGGAAAAGCTGGAAGCCGGCAAGGTTTCGCTGGAAGACTCGATTGCCATTTACGAGCGTGGCGAGAAACTCAAGAGCCATTGCGACAAGCAGTTGAAGGCCGCGGAAGCGCGCATTGAAAAAATCACCCTGAAAAACGACGGGTCCGCCAGTGGCACGGAACCGCTGGATGTGGATTAGAAAACGTTCTGAGGCTTGACGTCACTGAGTAGCGCGTCAATTGTTTCAACCAGAAGTAGCGGAGGTATCACCCATGACTGACCAGCACGACAGGTTCGGCTCGCCGGAACCGCCTATCTCACCATCGGATGTTCGCGTGAAGCACGACATTGAACCGCTTGGCGATGCAGCTTCGACTTTGCCGCTTTACAGCTTCAAGTACCTTGATGACGAAACCGAGTACGTGGGCGTCATGGCGCAGGATGTGCTGAAAGTGCGCCCTGACGCTGTCATTACCGGCGAAGACGGGTTCTATCGGGTGAATTATTCGAAGCTGGGACTTCGCATGGTCACCAGGGCGGAATGGGACCGTTCTCAGTCCTCTGTTGTATCGCCGCCAGGCACGTCTCCAGAGCCGCCTGATGACGATTCGGATGTGCGCCTCAAGCGGGACGTCCGCACGCTCGGTTACGTGTCTCCGGAACCGCCTGAGGAGATTTCTGATATCCGTCTGAAGCATGGCATCAGCAAGCTGGGTAATAAAGTCGGCATCACTTGACGAAGGTCAAGAGACTGTCGAGTTAAAGCGCTTGCGGAAGCCGCTTTACGCACTCAGCCGGGCATGCGGAATTCCATACATCAGGTGGCCGAACTGATTGCCGTTGACATGAACCAGGCAGCGGTGGTCTCCGCCTTCGAAGTAGACTTCG
>JBPCVV010000250.1:0-3561 GCA_051010195.1 Anderseniella sp.
ACCGCCGAAGTTACCCGCATTCCACCCAATTCCTTTGACAACTTTCAGGTCCGGATTTGCGTCCGCATATTCCTTGATCTTCTTGAGACATTCTTCCTTGGTCTTGACGTCCAGCAGGCTAACACCATCGCTGGTCCAGTTGGACGCGATCAGGTGATCGTGGGCGCTGACAAAACCAGGCATGACCGTCTTGCCCGCGCAGTCGATCACCTTTGTGCTTTCGCCGATGTGCTTTTTGGCGTCCGCAGCGGAGCCGACGAAAACAATCTTGTTGTCTTTGACTGCGACCGCTTCGGCCCATGATTGATTTTCGTCGACGGTGTAGACCTTGCCGCCGGTAAACACGGTGTCGGCTATCTGAGCCGAGGCTGCACTTGCGCCGAGCAAGATTGCCAGACTGCATAGGATTGACGGAATGATTCGTGATTTCATTGTTTGGCTCATTTCAAATCGTTGGGGAGTGTTGTGTTTCCCTACATGCCGAGAATACATCGAGTTGACCATCAGTCAAAATTGACGTCTCGGTACTCCTTGACCTCGTTGAAGATTGATTTCTCTTTGTACTTGGTGGTGGCAAAGTCGATCTTCTTCAAATCGACTTTGCGGATGTCCATGTTGTCGTGAGTCCGGACGTAGTAGACCTTGTTTTTCAGATCGATCACGTTGAAGTAGCCCACCATCTGTGGGTTCTCGTCCAGCCATCGCCAGTAAAGCACTCCTTGAGGGATGTCGATGGTGTTGAGCATGGTCCAGGCGTAATTAACCGCGTCGAAGTCCGTCTTAACGCGAGCAAAATCCGCAACGTAGTTGAGCGAGACAAGGTGCTGGAAGCGCCCGGTGGCCGATCGCTCGAATGATCGGAATCGAGTCTCCGAGTACTTGGCGTGTGCTTTGTCGTAAGACGGGCCGCCAATCACGTCGTCTGCCAAAGCCATTTGATAGGGATAGGGTGGCTCGTTGGTCATGACACCCAGCGAGTTCTCATAGATAACCGGGAGGCCAGTGCCGTCGTTGTATTCGATCACGACTGCTTTCTTCAGGTCTGTGATGGAAAAGTGCAGACCGACTTCGATGTCGTGGGCAACCTCAATCGCGGAGGTCTCGACCTTGGTTCTTTTCACCAGTGCGATCGCCTCATCGACGTTCTTCGAATTGGCCAGAATAAACGGAAGTATATTCTGCTGGTTGTATTCACCTTTGCCAGCGGGCAGGTAGTTCGTATGAGTTCCCTGGGCGCCCAGGCCCAAGGCTTCTACATTCAGGCCGTACTCATTCACGCCGGACGACACCCACTCGGTATCACCGTGGCGGATACCGACATAGCCGTGGGGGCCGGTCACGCCGCCAAAGCCCTTGTAACCTCGCGGGGCAATGAAGAGTCGTTCTTGCATCTCAATCGGTCCTTCCATGGAGCGGCCGACGATGCGGTTTCCCTGAGGTGTGTTGAAGAAGAAGAACGAACAGGCGTTCGCTGGGACGGATGAGATGAGTGTCAGCGCGATGCACAAAGCCGTCGTGAGGGCCTTGGATTTGTTTAGTCGTTTCATGGTAGCTTTCCTCGATATGGCTGGGGTTTGCTTCAGGTTTTGATGTTAGGTGAGTCTTTCCGAGACTGACCCGAACAGAAGTGCGAGTCGCGGAGAGACTCGCCTACGGTTTTCAGCCTACAGCACACTTTCACGTACAAGCGGGTGATGCCAGCAGCGGAAAGCGCCGGCCCATTGATAGACCGCATCGAACGGCGTCTCGATCACTTCCTGACCGGCTTCGCGCAATGCTTTTCCCAGGTGTGGCAGGTCGGTATGGATAATGATCGTTTTACTGTCCAGGACCAGACCGTTGCAGCCAAGCATTTCTTTTGCTTCTTGATAGGGCAATTCAATCAGCTGCCAGTCCTTCAGGAATTCGGGCAGACCGTCGACGAATGCTTCCTTGCAAATAACCGCCAAGCCTTCGCGTGGAGTTGCCAAACAACAATCCAGGTGCAAGAACTTTTTGGTCAGCTTGATCTCATGCACGTTGTAGTCGGAGCCAAGGTATTGGGCCAACCAATTGACGCCAGCCGAGTTGCTGGCGTTGCCCCCGTTGCCGACGTAGATATCTTTCCCGAGCAGGAACACATCTCCACCCTCCAGAAATGGACCTGGTCCCCAACTGCCGTCTTCCTGCTCCGGCGTGGGCACGGCGGAAGGCATCGCAACGTACTGTGCATCACTGTCGGCCAGTCGCGCCGCAACAGTTCTTCTGACCCCAAATCGTTCGCGGCGCCGAAGCGGCAAATACAATTCGGTTTCAATGACACGATTTCCTATGACCAGCATCGGGTCGCGAGGAAACATCTGGACCACGCTGGGAGGAAAAATTCCGGAGAGATAAGCATTTTCGTCATCGGTGACCTCTTCCAGTCGATGCACCTTAATGCCGCGTTTCTCCATTATGGCAACCGTGGCATCCATCTGCTGGGCCGCCTGGTTGTAAAGATCAGGGTCGGCGTCTTTCAGGCTCTTACCCAGGTTCGCTTCCAGGAACTTGATTCCTTCAGTGGGGGCATAGTTGTAGATCGCGGCCGGAATTTCGGACGGTAAACGAAAATTGGGAATGCCGCAGACAACCTCCTTGAGGGTGCCCCACTCGTGATGAACCTGGACTTTGTTTTCCAGGGATTTCTTTGAGCTGACATTCATGCTTGCCGCCGATGAGGGACTTGTGGTTCCAGCCAAGGCAACCGCTGCCGCGGCTCCGGCCGATTTCTTAATAAACGAACGACGATTTGATTCTTGTTGGGACATAATGTTCCTTGATTTGAATTAACAGGTATATGTTCACAGCGGGTCAGTCTCTACGAGACTGACGCAAGTGGAAGGTTCCGAGGCTGCTTGGCGGACTCGGCTGCCGCTTGTTCAAATGGCCACAGAGCCCATGACGGTCGAGAGACGAAAGTCATTGACTGTAAACGCTTGGGTCACGTTGTTTTGTGGGTTTCTAAACTGATGAGGATGCATAGCAAAGTTCGCCTTGGAGTGGCGTTACCCTTTGTATCCGACGGTTCCGCAAATTTGAAGCGTTTCCAACGGCTTTTTCCCAACTGAAGAGAATTTGCGACCTATCAAAACGTTCACATCTCCAACGTACCGGTGGGAAGATATCCAGATTGTACTGATTCTCACGCCGGAAAAATCGGTCCACGTCGGACGACTGTCATTTTTAGATCAACGGATTTTTCACGAAGTACCGTTGCCGATGTCATAAATGGAATAACGATCCACTCTGACGCGAACAGGTTAACAGCTTTTGATAGCCTGCTTGCATGACATTCAGATCAAAAATAGAGCAACAAATGCGAATTATGTTTCGAGAAACGATCGGCGCAATTTTATTGATCGCGATTGCCGTTTGGGGCTCGCCTGCATACTCTCAATCCACCGACACAATGCCGGGGCGCTACGATTTCGGAGCCCCATCCGCCCTTGAGTTGCCCGAAATGGAATACGACTGGGCAAGATCGGATCAGGAACCCCCTTTTGGTCTTCCAACGACCGCTTCGACCTATCTGGATAATTC
>JBPCVV010000251.1:0-3180 GCA_051010195.1 Anderseniella sp.
ATTTTCCGCGATGGAGCCGATCGGGCACGCCAAGTGGTTCCCTATACAACTCAGGCGCCGGTCGGCAGTACAGACCCGCTCGATCTATACAAATATCTGGAGGAATACGAGGCGCTGACCAATGGGGCGGCGATGGCCTTCGCCCATAACGGCAATCTGTCGAACGGCATCATGTTCCCCGTGGATGCCCAGTACACCGGCCGCAAACTGGACAAAAAATATGTCGAGCAGCGCGCCAAATGGGAGCGCATGTATGAAATAACCCAGATTAAGGGTGATGGCGAAGCACACCCGTTGCTTTCGCCTGATGATGAGTTTGCCGATTATGGCACCTGGGACGCCGGCAATCTGGATCTGACTGAAGCGAAAACCGATGACATGCTCGCCGGTGAGTATGCGCGAGAAGCGTTGAAGAGCGGTTTGGCTCTTGAGAAAAGGCTCGGCACGAACCCCTACAAGTTTGGTATTATTGGGGCGACCGACAGCCACACCTCTCTACCGACCGCCGAAGAGGACAATTTCTTCGGCAAGCATACTGGCTATGAACCTTCGCCGGAACGATTAAGCCACACGTTCGTAAAGACTGAAAAAGGTGAAATCTTCAGCTGGCAGCAGGTCGCCTCGGGCTACACGGCGGTTTGGGCCAGGGAGAACACGCGGGCTTCCCTTTTCGACGCGATGGACCGCAAAGAAGTCTATGCCACCACCGGCCCGCGTATGGTGGTCCGTTTCTTTGGCGGCTGGGACTATACCAAGCAGGATTTGAATAACCGCCAACCAGCTTTCGTTGGGTATTCCAAGGGTGTTCCCATGGGTGGTGACCTGACCAAGGCACCTGAAGGGAAATCGCCGACTTTCATGGTCTACGCGTTGCGTGATCCGATTGGGGCCAATCTCGATCGTGTTCAAATCGTCAAAGGGTGGCTGGACGCCAACGGAGAAACCCACGAGAAGGTTCATGACGTAGCCTGGTCGGGAGACCGCAAGCCGGCGACCAACGGCAAACTGTCGGCGGTCGGCAACACGGTCGATGTGAAGAACGCCAACTGGACCAATACCATTGGCGCAGCTGAATTGGGTGCGGTCTGGACGGACCCCGACTTCGATCCCAAGCAACGTGCTTTCTACTACGCCCGCGTGATCGAGATACCAACGCCACCCTGGTATGTCTACGATGCCTTCCGGCTGGGGGTGCAAATTCCAAAGGATGCGCCGACAAGCCAGCAGGAACGCGCCTACACGACGCCGATCTGGTACACGCCTTGAGGGTAAAGAAGCGGTAGAATCTTGGTAAATTAAAAACTAGGCGGCCATTTGGGCCGCCTCCCAATACTCGCCATGTCCGCAGTGTGGTCAGGAGCAGACATTAGTGCACCCATGGTTCATGGTCGCTCTGTCCGCAGAGCTGCCGTCCACCAACAGTTTGATTAATGGGTCCTGACCCAAGGCACAAACCAGTCAAGCGTAAGCTGAAATAATTGTGATGTCCGTTCGAGTTCAGGCAAGCTCACCGACCAGGTCATATTCTTCCGCATCCACGACCCGGGCCCGTACCATGTCACCCGGTTTCAGATCGGCCTCATTGGGCAGGAACACGTTGCCGTCGATTTCCGGCGCATCCCACACCGAACGGCCAATTGCCTCGCCTTGTTCTGCGTCGACCTCGTCAATCAGCACATCGATCTCGCGGCCCACCTTGGACGCCATGATATCTGCCGATATGTCCGCCTGTGCCGCCATGAAGCGATGCCAGCGCTCTTCCATGACTTCCGGAGCAACCGCGCCGGCCAGTTCATTGGCCTTGGCGCCATCCACATGCTCGTACTTGAAACACCCGGCTCGTTCTATCCGTGCCTCGCGCATCCACTGCAGAAGGTAATCGAAATCTTCCTCTGACTCGCCGGGAAAGCCGACAATGAAGGTCGAGCGGATAGCCAGGTCAGGGCAGGTCTGCCGCCATTTGTGAATGCGCTCCAGGACCTTTTCCTGGTTGGCAGGGCGCCGCATGTTTTTCAAAACGCCCGGCGCGGCGTGCTGGAACGGTATGTCGAGATAAGGCAACACCTTGCCATCCGCCATCAACTCGATGACGTCATCGACATGCGGGTAGGGGTAGACATAGTGCAGCCTGACCCAGGCACCCAGGTCGCCCAGTTCGCGGGCCATGTCGATGAATTTTGCCTTCACGTCGCGGCCGCGATACTTGCTCTCGGCATACTTGATGTCCACGCCGTAGGCCGATGTGTCCTGGCTGATCACCAGCAGCTCTTTGGTGCCGGCCTTGACCAGGCGTTCTGCTTCATACAGCACCGACGCCATTGGACGTGATACCAGGTCACCGCGCAGCGACGGTATAATGCAGAATGAGCAGCGGTTGTTGCAGCCTTCGGAAATCTTCAGGTACGCATAGTGTTTTGGTGTCAGGCGCATGCCCTGGTCCGGCACCAGGTTGAACTTCGGATCATGGGCCGGTGGCACGGCATCGTGTACCGCGCCCACGACAGCCTGGTACTGGTGCGGACCGGTGACAGCGAGGACCTGCGGGTGAGCTGCACGGATGGTGTCGGCGTCCTTGCCCATGCAGCCGGTCACGATAACTTTGCCGTTTTCCTTCACAGCCTCGCCGATGGCGGCAAGGCTTTCTGCTTTGGCGGAATCCAGGAAACCGCAGGTGTTGACGATTACCGCGTCGGCACCTTCATAGTCAGGTGAGATCACGTAGCCTTCAGCGCGAAGCTGGGTCAGGATGCGTTCGGAATCCACCAGCGCCTTGGGACAGCCCAAAGAAACAAGACCGATGGTGGGAACGACGGGATGTGGTGTCTGGCTCATGAGCGCGGTGTGTGCGGCAGAAGCGGTCGCCGGTCAAGGAATTTGACTCATTCAGCTGCCGCCCGTGCGGCCTTGTCCGGCACGGCGGCCATGTCGCGAGGCGACAGGCCGGAAAATGTCGTCCGGTACATTAATCGTTCGTGACCCTGGTAGTCGTTCACCGCATAATGCTGTGTCGCCAGATTGTCCCACACCGCGACCGTACCCGGTGTCCACGAATAACGGATGCAGAATTCCGGCCTGGTGACGTGGCGCTGGACCTGATCAAGCAGGGGTGCGCTTTCCGCCTCGCTCATACCTTCAAGACGCGTGACGTAAGTCGGGTTCAGGTACAACATTCGCCTGCCG
>JBPCVV010000252.1:0-7478 GCA_051010195.1 Anderseniella sp.
AATGCGCAGCAGCGCGGCAAGTCCAAGGTGGCAAGCCCGTCATCGCGCCTGCGTGAGCGTGTGCTCGAAGTGTTGCAGTCTGAAGGCTACATTCGCGGCTTTGCCGTAACCGAGCGTGCCGCAGGACAGGCCGAGCTCGAAGTTGAACTGAAATATTTCGACGGTGAGCCGGGCATTCGCGAAATCAAGCGCGTGTCGAAGCCGGGTCGGCGGGTATATGCATCTGTCGGCGAACTGCCGACTATCTACAACGGCCTGGGCGTGGCGATCATGTCCACGTCAAAGGGTGTCATGTCCGACAGCCAGGCCCGTGAAAATAATGTTGGTGGCGAGGTTCTCTGCACAGTCTTTTAAGGCTGCAGAAGATACACGCTATGTGTTTTATGTCTGTCGGTGTCCGCAACAGGGCAGGTGACAGTGAATTGAGGATCGGAGGCAAGGAAGCCCATGTCTCGTATTGGTAAAAAACCGATTTCGGTGCCGAGTGGAGTAACCGTTACGCTTGAGGGCCAGACCGTCAAGGTCAAGGGCGCCAAGGGTGAACTGCAGACACAGCTGGTTGATCTGGTCAGCGCTAAGCATGAGAACGACGAGATCACGGTGGCACCTGTCGACCAGTCCAAGGCGGCACGCTCTGCCTGGGGCCTGTCGCGCACGCTGGTGGCGAACCTGATCACCGGTGTCACCGACGGGTTCTCCAAGACACTGGAAATCAACGGTGTTGGTTATCGAGCTGCACTTCAGGGGCAGGGTTTGCAACTGAACCTCGGCTACAGCCACGATGTGGTCTATGCGGTCCCGGACGGCATCGATATCAAGGTGCCGAAGCCGACGGAAATCGTCGTGTCCGGCATCGACAAGCAGCGTGTCGGCCAGGTAGCGGCAGAAATTCGCGCATGGCGCCCGCCGGAGCCCTACAAGGGCAAAGGTGTCAAGTACGCCGATGAGACGATCTTCCGCAAGGAAGGCAAGAAGAAGTAACGGTTGAGCTGAAGGGCTTTAAGACAATGTCTGGAAAACTGACAATTAGCGAGCGCCGCAAGCAGCGTGTTCGCCGGGAACTGAAGGCCAGCAACAATGGCCGTCCGCGTCTCAGTGTGAACCGCTCGCACAAAAACATCTCGGTACAGGTTATCGATGATGTAAAGGGTGTGACGATTGCTGCCGCCTCGACGCTTGAAAAGGATCTGCGCGGGTCTTTGAAGACCGGCGCAGATTCAGCCGCGGCGGCCGCTGTCGGCAAGCTGGTGGCCGAACGCGCAAAGAAGGCAGGCGTGGACGCGGTTGTCTTTGACCGTGGCGAATATCTTTATCATGGCCGGGTCAAGACCCTGGCCGACGCAGCCCGCGAAGGCGGTCTGAAGTTCTAACAATTTTGACTGAGAAGCAGGTATAATCAGATGGCTAGAGAACGCGAACGCCGCGACCGGGATCAGGACAATGAGTTTGTTGACAAGCTCGTCCACATCAACCGCGTCGCCAAGGTTGTCAAGGGTGGCCGCAGGTTCGGCTTTGCCGCTCTCGTCGTTGTGGGCGACCAGAAGGGCCGTGTCGGCTTTGGTCACGGCAAGGCGCGTGAAGTGCCTGAGGCAATCCGCAAGGCAACTGAAAGCGCCAAGCGCGAGATGATCCGCGTGCCGCTGCGCGAAGGCCGCACTCTGCATCACGATGTTGCCGGGCGCCACGGCGCAGGCCGTGTCGTACTTCGCTCCGCTCCTGCCGGCACCGGCATCATTGCTGGCGGCCCGATGCGTGCTGTGTTTGAAAGCGTCGGCATGCAGGACGTGGTTGCAAAGTCTATCGGGACCTCGAACCCGTACAACATGGTTCGTGCGACCTTCGATGCGCTGAAGCATGAGACCAGCCCGCGCTCTGTGGCTGCGCGCCGCGGCAAGAAAGTATCTGATATCATATCGCGCCGTAAGGACGGCGAGGTTTCAGCGGAGTGATCAGGCGAAGCTGCGCCGACACCAAAATGGTTGATTGAGGAATATCATGGCCAAGGATAAAAAGACCGTCACCGTCCAACAGATTGGATCGCCGCTGCGCCGCCCGGGTGATCAGCGCGCCACGCTTGTTGGACTGGGTCTCAACAAGATGCACCGGACCCGCACCCTGGAAGATACGCCCGCGGTTCGCGGCATGATTGCGAAGGTTTCGCACCTTGTTCGCGTAGTGGACGGTCAGTAGACATTTTTGCCCGCGCGGCCAAACAGCACAAGAGAAGCAAAGACAATGAAGCTCAACGAAATTTCAGACAATCCGGGTGCCCGCAAGGAGCGCACACGTGTTGGCCGTGGTATCGGATCCGGCAAGGGAAAGACCGCCGGTCGTGGCCACAAGGGCCAGGGGTCGCGTGCGGGTGGGCCCAAGCACGGCTTTGAAGGCGGCCAGATGCCGATTTACCGGCGCTTGCCCAAGCGCGGTTTCACCAAGCCCAACCGGTTGTCGTTCAATGAAGTCAATCTGGGCCGTCTTCAGGCTGCAGTTGATGCCAAGAAGCTCGACATCAAGAAGCCAGTTGACCTGGCTGCGCTGATCGCTGCCGGTGTTGTCTCCAAGCCGCTTGACGGTGTTCGCGTGCTCGGCCAGGGCGAATTGAAGGCCAAGCTGGATTTGCATGTGAACCACGCCACCAAATCTGCAACTGCTGCCGTCGAAAAGGCCGGCGGCAAGGTGAATTTGATCGAAGAGAAACCAGTTGAGGAAGAAAAGGCCAAGGCCTGACCTCGCAAGACGGGCCTTTGTGATAACTTGGTGCTTGTGATCAGACGGCTGCGTGCCGATATTGGTCTTCAGCACTGGTCAGCTACACGGATAAGGAATCCCGAATGGCATCCGCTGTCGAGCAACTTGCAGCAAATCTGAGCTTCGCTTCTTTCGCAAAAGCCGAAGATCTCAAGAAACGCATCTGGTTCACACTGGCTGCCCTGGTGGTATACCGGCTCGGCACCTATATTCCGATCCCCGGTGTCGATGCCAATGAACTTGCTCGCCTCGTGCAGCAGAACTCATCCGGTATTCTGGGCTGGATCAACGGCCTGGCCGGTGGCGCGCTCGGGCGCATGGCGATATTCGCCCTCAACATCATGCCCTACATTTCGGCGTCGATCATCATCCAGTTGATGACAACCGTCAGCCCCCATCTTGAACAACTCAAGAAGGAAGGCGAACAGGGTCGCAAGAAGATCAACCAGTACACCCGCTACGGCACTGTTATACTGGCGGCTTTGCAGGCTTATGGTATTGCTGTCGGCCTGGAAAGCCAGGGCAATGCGGTGATTGATCCCGGATGGTACTTCCGGATTTCCGCGGTTATCACGCTTACCGGCGGTACTGTCTTCCTGATGTGGCTAGGTGAGCAGATCACCGCGCGCGGTATCGGCAACGGTATTTCGCTGATCATCTTCGCCGGCATTATCGCTGGACTGCCGTCGGCCATTGCGGCCATTCTCGAACTTGGTCGTACCGGCCAGATGTCGACGTTCCTGATCATCGGCATCATCATTCTGGCCCTGGTGACCATCGCCATCATCGTATTCATGGAGCGTGCACAGCGCCGGCTGCTGGTGAAATATCCCAAGCGCCAGGTAGGCAACCAGATCCAGAACGTAGACCCGTCTCATCTTCCGCTGAAGTTGAATACGGCCGGAGTTATTCCGCCGATCTTTGCCTCTTCTCTTTTGCTGTTGCCGATCACGGTATCGAATTTCAGCCAGGGCAGCGGGCCGGACTGGCTCAATACCATCAATGCGCTTCTGGGACGTGGCCAGCCATTGTTCCTGGCTATCTATATCGGCCTGATTATCTTCTTTGCGTTTTTCTATACCGCCATCATGTTCAACCCGAAGGAAACAGCCGACAACCTGAAGAAGTATGGCGGCTTCATACCAGGTATCCGGCCAGGTGAGCGCACCGCCGAATACATCGATTATGTCCTGACCCGAATAACGGTGGTTGGCGCGTTGTACCTGGCCGCGGTGTGCCTGTTGCCGGAGATACTAACTTCTTATGCAGCCATACCGTTCTACTTCGGCGGCACTTCATTACTGATTATTGTGTCCGTTACCATGGATACCGTGTCGCAGGTGCAATCACATTTACTGGCCCAGCAGTATGAGGGGCTGATGAAAAAGACCAAGCTCAGGGGATCGCGCAAGTGAACATCATCCTTCTCGGCCCTCCAGGTGCCGGCAAGGGTACGCAAGCCCAGCGTATCGAGGCCGGCAAGAACATGAAGCAATTGTCCACCGGCGATATGCTGCGAGCAGCGGCTGCCGCCGGAACGCCCGTGGGTTTGCAAGCCAAGGATATCATGGCCCGTGGTGAATTGGTGCCGGATGACATGGTGGTCGGCATCATATCGGACCGGATTGAAGATGCAGATTGTGCCGCCGGATTCATTCTCGACGGGTTCCCGCGCAATGTGTCGCAGGCCGAAGCCCTCGACGTGATGCTGACCGAAAAGGGCCTGAAGCTCGACGCGGTGGTGGAGCTTAAGGTCAACGACGGAATATTGATCAATCGCATTGAAAAGCGTGCGACTGAGACGGTAGGTGGCCCGCGGGCTGACGATAACGCAGAAGCGCTGAAGAAAAGGCTTGATGTCTATCACGCCCAGACGGCGCCGCTGATTGAGTATTACGCAACCAAAGGAACGTTGCGCAGTGTTGATGGTATGGCGGACGTGGACGATGTTGCCCGTCAGATCATGGAGGTGTTGAACGGGTAGGGGTCACAGGCAACAAGATGGCGGTTAAATGGTTGACGTGCCGGGGAATCCGGCATAGAAACTGCGCCAATCCGGTTGCTTACAGGCTGACCGCAAGTAGAGCTGTTTCTGCTTGGGGTGAGCCTTGTTGCCGTTAGGCAGCAACAATCCGTTCTTTGGTTCAGTTTTGGTACTGGCAATTCCGACACCATGTCGGGCCAGACCGTATGCAGGAGAATAGCGTCTTGGCCCGTATAGCAGGCGTCAACATTCCGACGAACAAGCGCGTGGTGATCGCGCTGCAGTACATTCATGGCATCGGCGCGAATTACGCGAAGCAGATCTGTGAAACAGTGAACATAGCTTCAGAGCGCCGCGTCAACGAGTTGTCGGACGCGGAGGTCATCCAGATCCGTGAAGCGATTGATCGCGACTACATGGTCGAGGGCGATCTGCGCCGCGAAACCGCAATGAACATCAAGCGTCTGATGGACCTTGGCTGCTACCGTGGCCTGCGCCATCGTCGTGGCCTGCCGGTTCGTGGACAACGCACCCATACCAACGCCCGCACCCGCAAGGGGCCCGCCAAGGCGATTGCAGGCAAGAAGAAGTAATCAGTTTCTGTCTCGGAAAGCATTTTTGAAATGGCTAAAGAACCAACACGTACGCGCCGCAAGGAACGTAAAAACATTTCCTCCGGTGTTGCCCACGTGAACTCCACGTTCAACAACACCATGATCACCATCACCGATGTGCAGGGCAACGCCATTGCCTGGTCGTCGGCCGGCAAGATGAAGTTCAAGGGGTCTCGCAAGTCCACGCCCTACGCAGCCCAGGTCGCTGCAGAACAGGCTGGCGAGATTGCCATGGAGCATGGCATGAAGACCATCGAAGTCGAAGTCTGTGGCCCCGGTTCGGGCCGCGAGTCAGCTCTTCGTGCACTGCAGGCCGTCGGTCTTCAGGTGACATCGATCCGCGACGTCACGCCGATACCGCATAATGGCGTTCGCCCACCCAAGCGCCGCCGCGTATAGGGCAAAAGAGTATCGGCAGGTCGGCTGGGTAGTCAGGCTGATTTGCCACCACAAATTGAGTATGAGGGTTTCTGAGCCGATCCGCGGACACCAGACACCCATAACTGGACAGAGGTCGACACCGTGAACACCAAGAACTGGCAAGATCTTATCAAGCCGATAAAGCTGGACGTGAATGCCGGCCGTGACCGCCGCCGTACAGCGACACTGGTTGCCGAGCCGCTTGAGCGTGGCTTCGGCATGACGCTGGGCAACAGCCTGCGCCGCGTACTGCTGTCGTCTCTGCAGGGCGCCGCGGTTACATCGGTTCAGATCGATGGCGTGCTGCATGAGTTCTCCTCCATCGCCGGCGTGCGTGAAGATGTGACGGACATCGTTTTGAACATCAAGGAAATCGCCGTCGGCATGCAGGGCGAAGGTCCCAAGCGCCTGACACTGCGCAAGCAGGGCCCGGGAGCCGTGACCGCAGGCGATATTGAGGAAAGCGGTGACATCACCATTCTGAACCCGACACTGCCGATCTGCACGCTTGATGATGGTGCGGAAGTGCGCATGGAGTTCACCGTCAACACCGGCAAGGGCTATGCCGCTGCAGAGCGCAACCGTCCGGAAGACGCCCCGATCGGCCTGATCCCGGTCGACAGCCTGTACAGCCCGGTGAAGCGTGTGTCCTACAAGGTCGAAAACACCCGCGAAGGCCAGGTCCTCGACTATGACAAGTTGATCATGACCATCGAGACCGATGGATCCATGACACCGGAAGATGCGGTGGCCTATTCCGCCCGTATTCTCCAGGATCAGCTGCAGGTATTCATCAACTTCGAGGAGCCGCAGCAGGTCGTCACTGAGGAAGAAAAGCCGGAGCTGGAATTCAACGCAGCCCTGCTCAAGAAGGTGGACGAACTGGAACTGTCTGTTCGTTCGGCAAACTGCCTGAAGAACGACAACATCGTTTACATCGGCGATCTGATCCAGAAAACCGAAGCCGAAATGCTGCGCACGCCAAACTTTGGCCGCAAGTCGCTGAACGAGATCAAGGAAGTGCTTTCGGGCATGGGCTTGCACCTCGGCATGGACGTCGAAGAGTGGCCGCCGGAAAACATCGAAGATCTGGCGAAGAAATTCGAAGACCAGTTCTGAAGAAATTGACGGGGTACGCTTTTGGGTGTACCCCGCCACAAATGCCCGCGAAAGCGGGGAATATATGGGCGCATCTGCCCCAAGGAGAGCCGGTGACACGCATCGCCGGCCAGACAAAGCAAAACGCGAAAGAAGGAACTAGAAAATGCGTCACGCACGTGGTTATCGCCGCCTGAACCGTACTCATGAGCACCGAAAGGCGCTTTTTGCCAACATGGCCGGTTCGCTTATTGAACACGAACAGATCAAGACAACGCTGCCGAAAGCAAAAGAGCTAAGGCGGGTCGTGGACAAACTCATCACGCTGGGAAAACGCGGTGATCTGCACGCACGCCGCCAAGCCGCGTCCCGCCTGAAACAGGATTCGCAAGTAGCCAAGTTATTTGAAGTGCTTGGCCCACGCTATTCTGAGCGCAAGGGCGGCTATGTGCGGGTCCTGAAAGCAGGCTTTCGCTATGGCGACATGGCGCCGATGGCGATTGTAGAGCTCGTTGATCGCGATATTGACGCGAAAGGTGCCTCGGACCGCGCTCGTCTGGCGGAAGATGACGAGGCCGAGGAATAGCAACGTCGCACAACCTTCGGTTTAAATG
>JBPCVV010000253.1:0-16082 GCA_051010195.1 Anderseniella sp.
ATCATTGCCAATGCGGACAGGGCGCGTTCCGTACTCGAATGGCAACCGCAGCATGACGATCTGGATTTTATCGCGGCAAGTGCACTTGCCTGGGAAAAACACCTGCAAGGCCGCAACAGCTGAAGCAGAAAGCTTGGTGGAAGAATGAAAAGGTTTGGACTTTCTCTCGGTGGACTTGCGGCAACGGCCGTCTTGCTGGCCTCCCTGGGGCTTGGCACAAGCCCGTCACGCAGTCTTGATATAGGCGCACTGGAATCCTTAAGCCGCAATGCAGCTTTTGACCAGTTCGTTGAAGACCTGTGGCCGGAAGCGCGGCGCAAGGGGATTTCCCCGAAACTGTACCGGACAGCATTTGCCGGCGTGACACCGGATCCGCGCATTTTCGATCGCCAGACCAGCCAGGCCGAGTTTGTCACGCCGATCTGGACCTATATTGCCAAGCGCGTGTCTGCTGACAGGATAGCGCGTGGCAAATCCATGATGGAAACCCATGCCCGATCGCTGCGGGCCGTGGAGCAGCGTTTCGGTGTCGACAAGTACATCGCGGCCTCGATCTGGGGCATGGAAACCAATTATGGCAGTTATACCGGCAAAATGAGTGTTGTTCGCTCGCTTGCCACCATGGCGTTTTCCGGCGAGCGCAAGAAATACGGCCGAAAGCAATTGCTGGGTGCGCTTGATATCCTGCAAAGCGGGGACATTTCGCTGGACCAGTTTACCGGATCCTGGGCCGGTGCCATGGGCCATACCCAGTTCATTCCGCTGACCTACAATGCTTATGCGGTGGATATGACCGGCGACGGCAAGCGCGATATCTGGAATTCAGTGCCGGACGCGCTCGGTTCGACCGCAAACTACCTGAAGAAACGCGGCTGGAAGAACCATATGCCATGGGGCTGGGAAGTCCGGCTGCCACGCGGTTTCAACTACCGCATGGCGGGCAAGAGGGGGACGCGGTCTGTTACGGCATGGAAGAAACTGGGTGTTCGGCCTGCCGGACCGCGCCGGTTCGGCGTTGCCAACGTCCGGGCCAGGCTGCTGTTGCCGGTTGGCAGGCATGGGCCTGCGTTCCTGGTGACGAAGAACTTCGACGCCATCCTTGCCTACAACAGATCGAATTCCTACGCGCTGGCCGTTGCGCACCTGGCAGACCGGCTGGCGGGCCAGGGACCGTTTGTCGCCAGCTGGCCGACAGACATGAAGCTTCTGTCGCGCTCGGACAACCGAGAGTTGCAAAAACTTCTGAGTGCGCGCGGGTTCAATACCGGCGGCACCAGTGGCACAATCGGTCCGCGCACCCGCAGCGCCATCAGCAGTTACCAGCACCGGATCGGCCTGCCGCCCGACGGGTATGCGGATGCAAGATTACTTGAGCGGTTGCGCCGCGGCCTGTAGACTGCGGGCATGAATCAGCTTGTGAAAGTTGGCCAGTGCTTTCTGGCCGCGGCAGTGCTAATTGCCCTGGCCGTCATGCCGGCAAACGCCCAGCAGGCAGGACAGTCTGACGACGTGCCTGTTGTGGAAAGTGCGCAATCCAGTTACCTGCCAAGCCGCAAACCGGCTTACGATATCGTCATCATGGGCGACGTTCTGGGCACCGGCCTGTGGGCCGGCATGAACCGGTTCGTTGAAACCGAAGACCGGGTCACGGTGACCGGCCGCATCCAGGAAAATTCCGGACTGGCCCGCCCCAAGCTCTACAACTGGGCCAAGGCAGCCGATAACCTGCTTGAATCGCGGCCCTTTGATATTGCCGCCATCATGCTGGGGGCGAATGACGCGCGCGACATCAATTCGCCAGAGGGGTTCCTGAGATTCGGCACTGATGAGTGGCGCAAGGCTTATGCTGCACAGATCAATGCCCTGATTGATGCCCTGAAAAAGCATGGCGTCGCAATTTACTGGATCGGCGTTCCGTCGATGCGGCGCAAGAGTTATCACAAGGCCATGAAGGTTGTCGCCGAGGTTGAGAGGCAGGTGACGGCGGAGCGCGGCGTACGTTATATCGACCTGCAATTGCTGTTGAGTGACGGTGATGAGAATTATACCGATCGTGGGGATGACGGGACCGGCACCATCGTGCGGCTGCGCTCGCGCAATGGCGTCAAGTTCATCGCAGGCGGCAATGACCGGCTGGCTGTTGAACTGATGAAACTGGTTCGTGCCGACATCGCCATCGCGGACGGCGCCGGTGGCGGTCCGGCAGTTGTCCCCCTGCAGGAAGAAGTCATCCTGACCCCTGAAGAGCTGGCGGCGCTGCCGGCCTTCGTGGCCGAGCGCCCCGGTGCCGAGGACCCGGTAAAGATTGAGCCGGCGCAGCTTCCCGGCCTGAACTACACCGAGATTGCCCGGGTCAACGAGGACGCCATCAAGCGCGCGGCCAGGGAAGGGTTGACCCTGTACGACAAGGTTCGCGGCTCAACCATACCGGGCAGCGCCGCCGAGTTGCTGTTTTCCGATGGTATCTGGCCCGATGCGCCGGATGAACGATTTGACTCTTTCAGCGCGGCCAAGGATCCGGCCAGTTCTGCCCAGTAATTACCTAGTTAAGTGTAAACCTCTGTTATCTCGGCAGAATGGTTGCGCCCATCAGAAACTCGTCGATGGCGCGTGCAGCCTGGCGGCCTTCCCGTATCGCCCATACAACCAGGGACTGACCGCGGCGCATGTCGCCGGCGGAGAACACTTTCCAGCGGTTTGTCTGGTAGGCCTCGGTGTCGGCCTTGACATTGCCGCGCCCGTCCAGCGAAACGGACAGCTGTTTCAGCATGCCGTCATGCACCGGGTTCACAAAGCCCATGGCCAGCAAAACCAGGTCGGCGGGCAGTTCAAACTCGCTGCCGTCGACCGGTTTCATGGTGGCGTCCACCCGGGTGCCGTGCAACTTCTTGACCTTGCCCTTGTCGCCGGAGAAATGGGTGGTCATGACCGCAAAGTCACGGACCGCACCTTCGGCCTGGCTTGACGAGGTGCGCATTTTCAATGGCCAGTGCGGCCAGCTCAACGCCTTGTTTTCCATTTCCGGCGGTGCCGCCATGATTTCCAGCTGGGTTACCGACAGTGCGCCCTGCCGGAACGATGTGCCGATACAGTCGGAACCGGTGTCGCCGCCGCCGATCACCACGACATGCTTGCCACCGGCCAGGATCGGGGTGACGTTGCCGAGGTCTTCGCGGCCGACCCGCTTGTTCTGCTGGCGCAGAAAATCCATTGCAAAGTGCACGCCGTCCAGTTCCCGGCCCGGAACCGCAAGGTCGCGCGGGTCTTCAGAACCACCGGCCAGCAATACCGCATCATGGTTGCGCTCCAGTTCAGTGACGTTGGTGTCGATACCCACATGACGGTTGCAATGAAATACGACGCCTTCCGCCTCCATCTGCTTGGCGCGGCGGTCGATCAGGTGCTTGGACATCTTGAAATCGGGAATACCGTAGCGCAGCAATCCGCCGGGCTTGGCCTGTTTTTCAAACACGTGCACATCGTGGCCAGCGCGCGCAAGCTGCTGTGCCGCCGCCATGCCTGCGGGGCCGGAGCCCACGATGGCAACCTTCTTGCCGGTCTTGTTTTCCGGGACATCCGGTGCAACCCAGCCTTCCTCCCAGGCCCGGTCGACAATGGCACATTCGATTGTCTTGATGGCAACCGGGTTGTCATCGATGTTGAGCGTGCACGATGCCTCGCAAGGGGCGGGGCAGATGCGGCCGGTAAACTCCGGGAAATTGTTGGTGGAATGCAGGTTGCGGGAGGCTTCTTCCCAATCCGAACTGTAGACCAGGTCATTCCAGTCGGGGATCTGGTTCATCACCGGACAGCCGCTGTGGCAGTAGGGGATGCCGCAATCCATGCAGCGGGCAGCCTGGGTCTTTACCTCGGTCTCGCCGAGCGGAATGACAAACTCGTCGAAGTTGCTGACGCGCTCGGCAACCGGCTTGTATGGCCGGTCCTGGCGGTCAAATTCCTTGAAACCGGTGATCTTGCCCATGTTACTTGCCCTCTCTCACGCCGATCAGCATTTCGCCGGTGGCTTCTTGTGCTTCCATTTCTTTCAGCGCGCGGCGGTAATCGACCGGCATGACCTTGACGAATTTCGGCAAATAGGTCTGCCAGTTGTCGAGAATTTCCCTGGCCCGCGCCGATGCGGTGTAATGGGAGTGATTTGTGATCAGCTGAAACAGCCGCTCTGCATCATGGCTGGTCATGTCGCCCTGCACATCCACAAGTCCGTGGCTTTCCAGGTCGCCCGACTGGTTGGCGATGCGCTGCAGCAGTTCTTCTTCTTCCGGCACCGGTTCCAGGTCCACCATGGCCAGGTTGCAGCGTTGGCGGAAATCACCAGCCTCATCCAGTACGTAGGCGATACCGCCCGACATGCCGGCGGCAAAATTGCGGCCGGTCTGGCCCAGGACCACGACAATGCCGCCGGTCATGTATTCGCAGCCATGGTCGCCGGTGCCTTCCACGACCGCCAGGGCACCGGAGTTGCGCACTGCGAAACGTTCACCGGCAACGCCGTGGAAATAGCACTCACCGGCAATGGCGCCATACAGCACCGTGTTGCCGACGATGATCGAGTTTTCCGGTACGATTGCCGCGTTTTCCGGTGGGCGAACCACCAGCCGGCCGCCTGACAGGCCCTTGCCGACATAGTCATTGGCTTCGCCGATCAGGTCGAGGGTGACACCCTTGGAGACAAAGGCGCCAAAGCTCTGGCCGGCGGTGCCGCGCAGGGTTATGGAGACGGTGTCTTCCGGCAGGCCCGCATGCCCGAAGCGCCGGGCAATCTCGCCCGACAGCATGGCGCCGGTCGAGCGGTCCACATTGCGAATGGGCAGTTCAAAGCTCACCGGCTTCTTGTTCTCCAGTGCCGGTGCCGACTTTTCGACCAGCTGTCGGTCCAGGATTTCCTCAAGATGGTGATCCTGTGGTTCGCTGTGACGAATGGGGATGTCCTTGGACACGGATGGTTTGGCGAATATTTTCGAGAAATCCAGGCCGCGGGCCTTCCAGTGCTCGATGGCCTGTTCCTTGTCGAGGAAGTCGGTGCGCCCGATCATGTCATCCAGCGATCTGAAGCCCATGGCGGCCATCAGCTCGCGCACCTCTTCTGCCACGAAGAAGAAGTAGTTGATGACGTGTTCCGGCTTGCCGGTGAAGCGCTCGCGCAGATCCGGGTCCTGGGTCGCGATACCGACAGGGCAGGTGTTGAGATGACACTTGCGCATCATGATGCAGCCGGCGGCAATCAACGGCGCGGTGGCAAAGCCGAATTCATCGGCCCCCAGGAGGGCGCCGACGACCACGTCGCGTCCGGTGCGCAGGCCGCCGTCCACCTGGACCGCGATACGGCTGCGCAGTTCGTTGAGAACCAGTGTCTGCTGGGTTTCGGCGAGCCCGATTTCCCACGGCGAGCCGGCATGCTTGATGGAAGTCAGCGGCGATGCGCCGGTGCCGCCTTCAAAACCTGAAATGGTCAGATGGTCGGCGCGCGCCTTGGAGACGCCGGCGGCCACTGTTCCGACACCGACCTCCGATACCAGCTTGACCGAAATATCGGCTTTCGAGTTGGCGTTCTTCAGGTCGTAGATGAGCTGCGCCAGATCCTCGATCGAGTAGATGTCATGGTGTGGCGGCGGCGAAATCAGGCCGACGCCGGGGGTCGAGTAGCGCACTGCGGCGATTGTCTTGTCGACCTTGTGGCCGGGCAGCTGGCCGCCTTCGCCGGGCTTTGCACCCTGCGCCATCTTGATCTGGATCATGTCTGAATTGACAAGGTATTCCGTCGTCACGCCGAAGCGACCGGAAGCGACCTGCTTAATCGCAGAGCGCATTGAATCGCCGTTGGCCATGGGCAGGAACCGGTCAGGCTCTTCGCCGCCTTCACCGGTGTTGGATTTGCCGCCAATGCGGTTCATGGCCATCGCCAGTGTGGTATGTGCCTCGCGGCTGATCGAACCGAACGACATGGCGCCGGTGGCAAACCGCTTGACGATTTCCGCAGCCGGTTCAACCTCGTCCAGAGGTACCGACTGCCTGCCCATTTCCTCGGCTGGCCGCAGCCGGAACAGGCCGCGAAGGGTCATCAGTTGAGCAGCCTGGTCGTTTACCTGCTTGGCGAATGCCCGATATTTTTCGGGTATGTCGCCGCGCACCGCATGCTGCAGGTCAGCAACAATGTCCGGTTGCCAGACGTGGGACTCACCGCGCAGCCGGAAGGCATACTCGCCGCCGACATCAAGCGCATTGCGATAGATGGGGGCATCGGAAAACGCCAGCCGGTGCCGTTCAACGGTTTCAGCGGCAACTTCTGCAAGTCCAACGCCCTCGACCTGGGTGGAGGTGCCGGTGAAGAAGCGGTCGACGAATGACTGTTTCAGGCCGACAGCATCGAAAATCTGGGCCCCGCAATAGGACTGGTAGGTCGAAATGCCCATCTTGGACATGACCTTCAGGAGGCCCTTGTTGATGGCCTTGATATAGCGCTTTGCGGCTTCATCTCGGCTAACTTCCTCAGCCAGTTTCGGCAGCATGTCCTCGATGGTCTCAAAGGCCAGGTACGGGTTGATGGCCTCTGCGCCAAACCCGGCCAGCGTGGCGAACTGATGGATTTCGCGGGCTTCGCCGGTTTCAACCACGAGTCCTACGGAAGTTCGCAGTCCATTGCGGATCAGGTGGTGATGCACGGCCGATGTCGCCAGCAGGGAAGGGATCGGGATCTGCTCCTGTGACGCCATCCGGTCCGACAGGATGATTATGTTGTGGCCTTCATGCACCGAACTTTCAGCGCGCGCGCACAGGTGATCCAGTGCCTGCTGCATGCCATCAGCACCGTCGGCGGCGGCATAAGTGATATCCAGCGTGATGGTCAGGAAGTCGTTGTCCTTGATGTCGCCGATCACCCGGATTTTCTCCAGGTCCTCGTTGGTCAGGATCGGCTGGGGAACCTCCAGCCGCTTCTGGCGCGAGGTGCCTTTGAGGTCGAGCAGGTTGGGACGCGGGCCGATGAACGACACCAGCGACATGACCAGCTCCTCGCGGATCGGATCAATCGGCGGGTTGGTGACCTGGGCAAACAACTGCTTGAAATAGGTATGCAGCAGTTTCGGCTTGGACGACAGGGCCGAGATCGGCGTGTCGGTGCCCATGGAGCCGATGGCTTCCTGGCCGGTCTGGGCCATCGGCGCGAGCAGGAATTTCAGGTCTTCCTGGGTATAGCCAAATGCCTGCTGGCGGTCGAGCAGGCCGACATTGGTCTGCGGCGCGCGCGGCTTGGACGCCGGCATGTCCCTGAGCAGCACCTGGGTGCGGTCAAGCCATTCGCGATAAGGGTATTTGGTAGACAGGGTGTCTTTGAGTTCCTCGTCCGAAATAATGCGCTTTTCTTCCAGGTCGATTAGCAGCATCTTGCCGGGCTGCAGGCGCCATTTGGTTGTGATGGTGTTTTCGGCAAAGTCCAATACGCCCATTTCGGACGCCAACATGACAAAGCCGTCACTGGTGACGAGGTAGCGAGCCGGGCGCAGGCCGTTGCGGTCTAGCGTCGCGCCGATCTGGCGACCGTTGGTAAACGCGATTGCTGCAGGGCCGTCCCACGGTTCCATCAGGGCGGCGTGATATTCGTAGAAAGAACGGCGGTTTTCGTCCATCAGCGGATTGCCGGCCCAGGCTTCCGGGATCAGCATCATCATGGCATGGGACATGGGGTAGCCGGCAAACTGCAACAACTCGAGCGCGTTGTCGAAACAGGCCGAGTCCGACTGGCCCTCATAAGAGATCGGCCACAGTTTTTCCATGTCGGCGCCAAACAGGTCGGAGCTCATGGTGGCATAGCGGGCCGCCATCCAGTTGTAGTTGCCGCGCAAGGTGTTGATCTCGCCATTGTGGCAGATCATCCGGTAGGGATGCGCCAGCGGCCATGACGGGAAGGTGTTGGTGGAAAACCGCTGATGAACCAGGGCCAGGGCGGAGGTGACCTTGGGGTTTTTCAGGTCAAGGTAGTAGTCGCCGAGGTTCAGTCCCAGCACCAGGCCCTTGTAGACGATGGTGTCGGGCGACATCGACACCACGTAATAGCCGGAACTGTCGGTGTCGGTGATCGAGGTGACCCGGTTGGATACCACCTTGCGCATGACAAACAGCTTGCGCGCAAAGGCGAGCGGGTCGGTGTCCTTGAAGCCGGTGCCGCGGGCCACGAAGACCTGGCGGTGGAAGGGTTCGGTCGGCACAACGGACGCACCGAGTACATCCTGGTCGACCGGCACGTCGCGCCAGCCAAGCACCTCAAGGTCTTCTTCAAGGGCAGCCTTGGCAAAAATCTGCTCGATGCGCTCACGCACCGCCGGGTCGCGAGGCAGGAACACGAAGCCGACGCCGTAATCACCGGCGCCGGGCAATTTGAAGCCGAGGCGCTTTGCCTCGGACACAAAGAAATCGTGCGGGATCTGCAGCAGGATGCCGGCGCCGTCACCGGCTTTCGGGTCGGCGCCCACGGCACCGCGGTGTTCCAGGTTCTCAAGAATACGCAGGCCATCTGCAATAACACGGTGGCTCTTGTCGTTGTTGATATTGGCAATCATGCCGACACCGCAGGCATCGTGCTCGTTGGCAGGATCATAAAGTCCGGTTTTTGCGGGCAGGCCGGCCTGTGTCAGAGCCTTCGAGCGTGCAGAAACTTCGTTTGTCATGTCCGGCGATCCTTGCCTGTTTGCGATGCCGGTCCTACGTGCCTGACGAAGACCGCGCGACGCGGGTGTCCAACTCTTTCATCTGGAGAATTCCGGCGATTGTCCGGTGGCAAGGTTGTCGGTTGGGCGGGGTATTGCGTCCGCTACCGGCTTGCCTCTTGAACGTCTCGCCTGCAAATCCCTCCGCTTTCAGGGAGAACTGCGTGGTTGACGTTCTTAAAAGCGTTCGAGCGTCGTGCGTTTTCCCTGGGTCAGGCAGACCGTGCCTTGACGTTTCTGATTGATTTTAGCCGTCATTGTGCTGCTGCTCGAGCGTTTTCGGTGGTCTGCCATAATTTAGGTCAGTTTTGCTGACCTAAACTGCCAGTGTATTGCCAGAAATCTGTCCAATATGCAAGCGGTCTTGGTGCCAGTGGTTTATAGCATTGCCGGGTCATGAAACCGGGGCCGCCGCGGGTGTGCTAGCCCGGATGATTGTGATACCCAGACGCCTCTATTCAAGGCAACCGCGAGTGTGAGAATCAGATTCATGAATTTCGGCAGTGACAATGTGTATGGCGTGCATCCGGCGATCATGGATGCGATTGTGGCGGCAAACTCGGGGACGCAAGCCTCTTACGGCAGTGACGACTACACACGCAGGGCGCAAGACCAGCTCAGCGAGCTGTTTGAATGTGAGCTTGATGCGTTTCTGGTGCTCACCGGCACTGCTGCCAACAGTCTGTGCCTGTCCGCCATGACCCCGCCATACGGTGCGATTATCTGTCATGGAGACGCGCATATTCTGGTGGACGAATGCGGTGCGCCGGAACTGTTTACAGGCGGCGCCAAACTGATCGGGGTCAATGATCCGCAGGGCAAATTGCAGCTGGCCAGTATTGAAAAGGTGCTCAACGGGTTCGCACGCGGCGAACATGATCCGAAACCGGCGGCTGTATCGCTGACCCAGGCGAGCGAACTGGGCACAGTCTACTCTGTTGGAGAAATTGCCGCGATCGGGGAACTTGCCCGGTCGCGCGCCATGAAGCTGCACATGGACGGCGCGCGCTTTGCAAATGCGCTGGTGTCGCTGGGCTGCACGCCGGCCGAAATGACCTGGAAGGCCGGTGTCGACGCGGTGTCTTTCGGATGCACCAAGAACGGCGCGATGCTGCTGGAAGCGGTGGTGTTTTTCGACAAGGCACTTGCGGCTGACTTTTCGCACCGGCGCATGCGGGCTGCCCAACTGCTGTCGAAGGGACGGTTTCTGGGTGCACAGATGAATACGTATCTGGACAACGATTTGTGGCTTGATAATGCCCGTCATGCCAACGATATGGCTACATATCTAAAAGGTATTCTGGAGGCGACCGGCAAGATGCGGATACCGCTGCCTGTGCAGGCGAACGAAGTGTTTCCGATCATGCCGCGGGAGCTGTTTGAAATGTTGCTGTCAAAAGGTATCGTTACCTATCAGTGGCCAGGCGAAGGACCGGGCAATGATACGGTGGCGACAGCTGAGGTTTTTGCGCGTTTTGTCTGTTCGTTCCTGACCAGCAAGGCTGACTGTGATGCCGTGGTGAGCGAGGTCGAGAAATGGAACGGCGCCGTCTGACGTTAGTTCTGGCCGCTCTGGCCGGTTTGTTCCTGCTGCCGGTGCCACAGGCGACGGCGCAGGCGGGGAATTTCTATTACTGGGGAGATCCCGGTTATAATCCTTACAGGTATCCCTATCCGGACCGGGACGGTTATGCGCGGTTTGATCTCAATTGTGTGGAAGCGGCAAGGCTCTTACGCTTGGACGGATTTCGGGTCATCGACTCCATTCGCTGCAAACGGCACCTGCCGTTCGTTTACCTGGCGGTTCGTGACCGCAAGCGCTACAGGGTGACCATCAGCCAGTTTGACGGCGAGATACTGGATGTCGTGCGGGCTGACAACAAATCCCGCAAGAAGCGCAAGAAATACCGCAAGCGCAAAAAGAAATAGGGCGCTAACAGTTACCCGTTAACGCCCCGGCGAAAGACCGGCCCGTCAGGCGGCTTTCTTTTCTTCGATCAGCTTGGCTTTCTTGCCGGCACCCTTGATTGCAATGGTGCGGGGCTTCATGGCTTCGGGAAGCTCGCGCTTCAGGTCGATGTGCAGCAGGCCGTTTTCGATTTCGGCGCCTGTCACTTCAACATGGTCGGCAAGCTGGAAGCGGCGGTCAAAATTACGTGCCGCAATGCCCTGGTGCAGGAAGTTCACCTGCTCGGCGCGGCCTTCTTTCTGGCCTGTCACGGTCAGCCCATTGTTCTTCACCTCAATGGCCAGCTCGTCAGGGGTAAAACCTGCAACTGCCATGGTGATCCGGTAGGTGTCTTCACCGGTGCGCTCAATGTTGTAGGGCGGGTAGGTCGGCGTATCCACGGTGTTGACTTCGTCAAGCATCTTGGCCAGACGGTCAAAACCAACGCCAGTGCGATAAAGTGGGGTCAAATCAAACATGATATTCATCCTTTCCATAAGCGATGCAGTTTGCTTGTGCACCCTCCCTGAACCCGGGCAGGGTGTCGATCAGTTGCGTGGACCCGTTCTGGCGCCCACAAGGATTATTTAGGAGACCTTTTTCCGGTTTCAAGTCCTGCCGTTTTCTTTGCTGTAAATCACCTTATGAGGTGCCTACAATATGAAGAGACGGGTCAGGCGAAATGTGATCAAATGACCGGCGAGGGAATTTGGGTCCTGGCCCGAGCAGAGGAATGGCGACCGATATGGCAGAGGAGTTTGTGTTGGTTGCCGGCAATCCCGTGCCTGCCAACGCCAGTTGCAGCTATCTCGATGTATCAGACACCGTAAAAGTGCGTTACGGCCTGTTTCCGGCGGTAGGCGAGGCCCGTGGCACCGTGTGCTTCCTGCAGGGACGCGGTGAATGCATAGAACGCAATTTCGAGACCATCCGGGACCTGAACGAACGCGGTTACCAGGTCGCGGCGCTGGACTGGCGCGGGCAGGGCGGCTCGCCTGCCGCCAGCGGACCCAACCGGCACGGCCACATTTCCAGCTTCTCTTATTACCTGTCCGATTTCACCAGGTTCATGAAGGAGGTAGTGTTGCCGGACTGCAGGCCGCCTTACATCCTGCTGGGAAATTCCATGGGTGGCCATATCGGCCTGCGAACGATTGCCAAGCACAACTGGTTCGCCGCAGCCGTTATGGTGGCACCGCTGATCGACATTCCCAGCACCCATTTGCCGCGATGGATCAAGGCGGCCGTGGTCACGGGCATGACCTGGCTCGGGCTCGGCAGGCTGAAAGTGCCATTCCACAACTCCAGGCTGATCCGGCCCGAAGACTTTCCCAAGAACCCCCTGACCTCCGACAAGACCCGGTTCATGCGCAATATGCGATTGTGGCAGGAAGCCCCGCAGCTGTCCGCCATCGCGCCGACCGTCGGCTGGGTGAGTGCGGCCCTGAGATCGTGCCGGAAATTGCGCGCGCTGAACGATTCTACGCCGCTGCGCTGCCCGGCATTGCTGGTCATCGCCGGCCAGGATGTCGTGGTGGCCAATGAGACCATCCAGCAGTTTGCCCGGTTTGTGCCCGGTGCCGTCACCATTTCCATAAACGGCGCAAAGCACGATATCCTGGCGGAGATAGACACGATCCGGGACCAGTTTTTCGCCGCTTTCGACGCCTTTGTGGCGGACCGGGTCAAGCTGCCCTAGACAGCTCCCGCAGGCTCCCGAATTCAGGCCAGCAGTGCCATTGCCTGTTCATGCAGCGCCTGGTTGGCGGCCACGAGAATGTCGCCGCCACCGCTGGCGTCTTTTCCGTCCCAGGTGGTGACAATGCCACCGGCTGCTTCGACAATCGGGATCAGCGCGGCGATGTCATAAGGCTGCAGGCCGGTATCGATGGCGATACCGAGTTGGCCTGCGGCAACCATGCAGTGAAAATATGCATCTGCATCAAAGCGCAGATGCTGAACCGCATTCTCAATGCGCTTCAACCGGTCCTGGTGACCATGTTTTTCAAACAGGTAAGGCGCGGTGGTACCGGCCAGCACTCTTGCCAGGTCGGTTTCGCCGGTGCAGCGCAGTTCGGTTTTCCGGCCGGCGTGCAAAAGATAAGCACCGGACCGGCTGCCTGCAAAGATCTCATCGGTAAACGGTTGCCCGGCAGCACCCGCGATCATGCGGCCGTCCTGTTTCAGGCCAACCAGCGTCATCCAGGTGGGTGTGCCGCTGATGAAACTGCGCGTGCCGTCAATCGGGTCCAGTATCCAGGTAAAATCACTGTTGCCTGTCTTTTCGTCGAATTCCTCGCCAAAGATGCCGTGATCCGGGTATCTTTCCTCGATCAGGTCGCGCATGGCCTGTTCCGCGGCGCGGTCTGCCTGGGTGACCGGATCAAACCCGCCGGCCTGCTTGTTGTCGACGGACAAGGCAGATCGAAACAGCGGCAGGGCTATGGGGCCGGCTGCCTGGGCCAGCTCAATGGCAAAGGTCAGAAGAGTATCCGTTGACGTATCGGCCGGGGTGTCGTCAGAGATCATGGCGTCAAACTCATATTTATGTTGCAGTTGCACAGTAAGCGGTCATATCTGCTGTTTTCAAGCTATGCAACCTGCGCATTTCTGGGATGCAGATAACCGGCGATCAGGGCCGTTTTAGTGAAATACTTCAAAATTACCTTATATATTTCAATCATTTATACCTTTTCAAAGATTGTTTCTTTTCCAACGTATTCGAAAAATTTTCTGCGCAGACAGCCTTGAAAATTTCACTGTGCAGTGCAATATATGCCATGGTGATTACGAAGGATTACTCCTTTTTCTTCACTTGCCCTCTTTAGGGCGTTTCCTCCCTAGACTTGGGCCGCCGTGCATTTGCATGTGCGGCCCTTTTTTCGATTCTTCGCTGTGCAGGCGTGGCTTTCCCGACATTTGCGATACGCAGGGACATTAGATTGTAATGGCTGCGGTCTTCAAACTCGGATTTCGAATACAGGGTTTTTGCCGTGATGTTGTCCCGCTCCACTTCCAGATGCAACGCGCATAAGCCTTCCTGGCGGGCCCATCACTCAGCGGCGATGGAACGCGGCGGTGTTGTTTCAGACGCGCGCGCAATGAACCGCGACATGACATCCAGCATCAGGGTCTGAAGGCGGGAAAACCCGCGGGTCTTCTTCAGGGTGGTTTCGTTCATGTACAGGCCACGGTTGACCTCGATCTGCACGGCATGAACGTCTTCGCGAGGGCGGCCGTATTTCTGGGTAATAAAGCCACCGGCATAGGGCCGGTTGCGCGATACCTTCAGGCCGTGGGCGCGCAGTTGTTCTTCGAGGTGGCGCACAATCCAGGCTGAACAACTGGTGCCGTGCCTGTCGCCCAGCACGATGTCCGGGCGTCCCGAGCCTGACAGTCCGACAACCGACGGCATCGAATGGCAATCCACCAGAACGGCTGTCTGAAACCGCTTGAAGGTGCTGGCCATGAGATCCCTGAGGGCCTCGTGATAGGGCATGTAATAGTGCTGGATACGGCGGTCGGCGTCCGGCCAGCTCAACGTGTCGAGGTAGATGTTCTCGCCTTCGCTGACGATACGCGGAATGGTGCCCAGTCCGCCGGCAACCCGGGCTGATGCAGTGTTGACATGAGCCGGCAGCGGGTCATGAAACATGTTGGGGTCGAGCTCGAACGGTTCGCGATTGACGTCCAGCCAGGCGCGGGGAAACCGAGCCTTCATTAGCGGCGCGCCAAGTGCTGTGGCGGTGCCGAACAACTCGTCAACGAAACAATCCTCCGAGCGGCGCAGGTCATGCAGGTCCAGCCGTGACGATGCCTGGAACTCGATTCCGTAATCACTGCCGGAATGCGGCGAATTGAATACGACCGGCGAGGTCTGCACACGCGGTGCATCAATCTGGAAACCGGGTTCAACCTGATCTGATTTGGTAGTGCGTGTCATAGAACAGGTCAGGCCGCTATACGGGTTGGAGGGACAGTCAGAGGTTGTGAAAACCACATGTCCCCATTAAGCCCTCCACCAAGCCGGTGCGTCAACGCTGTTTGTGGGCTGGCTTGCTGATATTTCACCAGTTGAAGCGCCATTGCAGAAACCGGTGCCGAGTAATGGCTGAAGCCGAAGGGCGGATGCAGTGAAAAATTTAAATTCAATGAATTGACAGTATGCGTCTTCACATGCGGTTTACTCTTTGACAGTATGGTGCCGCGGTGTGGGTGGGCAGTGCACGATACTGGCCATTGGAAATTGCTGGAGGCTGGTAAGTGGCAATGGCGCGTATTCTACTTGCAGAAGATGACAATGACATGAGGGCGTTCCTGGCCCGTGCGCTGGAGCGCGCCGGTCATGAAGTGCATTCTTTTGCAGAGGGACTGAGTGCATTTGAAGAGTTGAAATCGCGCGAGGTTGACCTTCTGCTGACCGATATCGTGATGCCGGAAATGGACGGCATTGAGCTGGCCCGGCGGGCAGCCGAACTGGATCCGGCGCTGAAAATCATGTTCATCACCGGCTTTGCGGCCGTCGCCCTGCATCCGGATTCCGAAGCGCCGCGCGACGCCAAGATACTGTCGAAGCCGTTTCATCTGCGCGACCTGGTCACCGAAGTTGACCGCATGATCGCCGCCTGACGAAGGCCCGGCAAACGGGCCTTGCATGGCCCTCGCCAACCTTATATAGAAACCAACGCGTTCAAGACGCAACCGAAGTGCCGGTGACCCGAATTGGGGTCCGCAATCAAGGCAGCGTTCGGGCGGTTAGCTCAGTGGTAGAGCACTACGTTGACATCGTAGGGGTCACTAGTTCGAACCTAGTACCGCCCACCATTTTCTCTAAATGATATCAATTGTTTAGAGAAGTACCGCTTTCCAAAGAACTGTTTGAAATCTCAGCTGTCACACTCTGGTCACAGCAAACGAGGTTTCACATGCCTTCCATTCGCAAGCGTAGAGATAAGTGGCAGGTTCAGGTCAGGCTCAAAGATTCCCCACCTGTAGCTAAGTTATTCACTCTCAAGCAGGACGCAGAAAGATGGGCAAGAGAGAAAGAAGCACAAGCCCAAAGGGGTGATATTCCTGCAAGCCGAAGTAGCCTCAAGGGGTTAATGCTCGGCTGTCTCGTCAAGCGCTACAAAAAGGAAGTCGTGCCGTCAAAGAAGGGAGCTGAGATAGAGCGGATCATCCTTGATGCGTTCATTAGACATCCGATTTGCCGGAAGAAGCTATCAAGCCTGGCACCAGCTGACTTTGCAGCTTACAGGGACGAGAGGCTAAAGAAGATCACAGCCAAATCCCTTAAACGTCAGTTGTCTCCAATCCACAATATGTTTGAGGTAGCCAGAGATGAATGGGGCATACCCATCCAAGAGAACCCCCTGGACAAGGTGAAGCTCAAAGCAGTCGACAACAGACGGGAG
>JBPCVV010000254.1:0-4193 GCA_051010195.1 Anderseniella sp.
CTAGTTCAGCTTGATGGTCGCCCCCAGTACGGGGCCGTACTGCGTCACATCCCAAACGAAAGTCCCTGACTGGTAATCCATGCCTGAGCCGCGGAAACCGGCATAAATATCAAACCAGTTGTTCCACTGATATCCAATATTTGCCGACACGTCCCATACAAAGTCCGATGCGACGCCAAAACCGCCAATCAGAGCGGTCCCGTTTGCATACCAGTTCTCGTTCAGATCCATACGACCTTTGGCCCCGAACATCGGGTCGACCCAGGTTGCCCCGTCCGAAAGCTCAAAGCCCGCAACATTCAGATCGACATCGATGTCCGTTCTGATGTCGCTGATGCGGGCACCGCCAAGCAAGTCCAGGTGCATGGTTTCGCTTTCCATGACACGATAGCTTGCAAGAAGGGTTGCCATGACCTGGCTGAAGGCCACATCGACCGCACCATTTATAACTCTCCCGTCAACCTCGGCTGTCGAAGAGACATCCAGGTAGAACACGTCATAAACAAAGCCAAAATCACCATAGCGAACCTCGCCAGACCCCATGTAGAACCCGTCCAGCACGTCCAGAAAGTCGCCAAGATTCGAAAGTATGTCGATTGGAGTCAGATCAACATCCACGGTTGTTCCCAAAACGCCAACGGTCCCGTTCATTCCCGGCAACCACAGATACAACGGCACGATGGAGACCTCGAATCCTGATTCCGTGGTCACCTCGTATTGCAACGGCGATGGCAGGTCAGCAGCATATACCTGGCCTGGAGAAGCCAAGCTGGCAGACAACATCACGCCAAGTGTGCCTGCAGTCATATAACGCAGGCCTCGCCTTACGCTCCTGAACATCTGATCAGACTTGTTTCGATGCATCGATTTAATCACCCCTCTTGGTAACGCGCCGACCTTGTCGCTGGCGGGTCACTTTTTCTGTTTCATCATCTGCATGCGCTTGATCAGTGCTACAGTTTCCGGCCGCAGATTTTCAATGCCGCCATACGGTACATCAGCGCCAGCCTTTGAATCCGCATACTTCTGTTTCATCCCCATGTGCCGCTTGATCATATTGACAAACGGAATGCCAAAGCCAACCCCGTAAAGTATGGCATCGCCCGGGCGGTCTTCGCGTGGATTCTTGTAAAGGTCAAAAATCGGTGCGGCGATCGGGTTACTGCCCGGCGCGGGCATATGGAATTTGTACTGCTGTTTGACCACTGACTTCAGCGTTGGCCCCTCATAGATGAACGCATAATCGCGGCGACCTTTGGTTTCGCCGAGCAACCAAAGTGGTATCTGGTCAACACCGTCTATCACACGGTCACGCGGTATGTACTGTTCGGCTCCAGCCGCGCGCGCAAGGGTAGTGAAAAAATCCGTTACATGGATGATATCCTGAACTCGCGTACCGGGTGTGATCGCCGCAGGCCAGCGGATGAAGGAGTTGGTGCGCACCCCACCCTCCAGATGATCTGTCTTGCCGCCGCGATAGATGCGGTCAGATTGCCCGCTCTTGTCGACATACTGCATGAACGGACCATTGTCGCCGGTCACCATGACGATAGTGTTTTGCTCGATACCGAGTTCCTTGATCTTGTCGAGAACCTCGCCAATCCAGCCATCAACCTTGTAAATCGACTCCGCTATCGGGCCGCCGTTCAGCGTCTTCGCCTGCTTGATGTCGCTTCGCGTGAACGACAGCGGATGCTGTGGCCACCATTGCAGGAAAAACGGCTTGTCACCGCCTGCAAGGCGTTCAAGCTGGCTGAGGGTGCCGTTCTTGTAGGCCTCTTCCATGCGATTATAATGATCCTGGGTGAACACCTCGCCGGCTTTGAAATTCACCTCCCGGAGCGGTCCCCCTTTCTTGCCCACGACGCCGTAAACCATGGCATGCGGGTTGGTACGGAATGTCTTGTCCAGTTCGAAAGTGTCCGCCCTGAGAGTGTGCGACTGGCCCATCGTCATACCTTCGATTTCGGCCGTCTCGTTCATGATCGCCATCTGGCCTTGCTGATGAATCGGAAATTCCGCGTAATCGAAACCCTGATTGGTCGCAAACGACTCTTCAATGTCGCCAAGGTGCCATTTGCCCATGTGCACCGTTTCATATCCGGCCTGGCTCAATACCTCGGCCAGGGTGACCTCAGACGCCGATAACCCGTCGCCGGCAACGACTGCCTTGGCCTCGGTTGTTCCGGTACGCACCGCGTAACGACCCGTCATCATGGCAACTCGCGTCGGTGTACAACTTGGCTCGGTGTACATTCGCATCAGCGAGAGGCCTTCGCTGGCCAGTTGGGAAATCCGGGGCGTTGAATACCCGCGGATCACATCAAGGTCCGGCATTCCGATTTCGCCAAACCCGAGATCGTCCAGCAGAATGTTGACAATGTTGGGCGGTTTACCGCCATTGGCCTCGCGAATTTCCGCAAGTTTCGCGGAAACTTCCGCGTCTTCCTTGGCCCATCGCTCACCGTGCTGTTGCAGAAGAATAAGATGCTCCGCATCATGTACAATCGAGCCCTTGTCCTGGCTTTGAGCTGGAAGCTGACCTGACAGCACAGCTACAACTGCCGCGCAAATCAGTCGAAAGGAATTAGCAAAGCGCATATTTAGTCTCCGTATACTTCAATGTTTTTTCAACATCCGTTGCGAACCGCAATACGGACTTTGGCCCGAAAAATAACCTGTTAAAGCATTATCGTAGCGGAAGGCATCAAAATTTGGCCAATAAACTGGCCTGGAAAATATTTCATTCGATTACGGACCCGAAGCACGCTGGCAGGGTCCGTCGATCAATGGGATACTTCCTGGGACGCGAGTATTGGCTTTCGGCACTTCACTGGTCAACTGCGAACTGTGAAACTCGACCTACAGCAAAGTCCAAGTCAGTCAATTGTTGACGACCCTTTCGCGAGTTTGTGAAGGTTTTTCGTTGAACAATTTGCGATAATCCTGGGCAAATTGACCCATATGCCAAAAGCCCCACTTGCCGGCAATTTCAGATATAGTATTGGCTTCTTGGTCGTGTAGAATGTCAATTCTTACACGGTTCAAGCGAAGACATTTCCTGTACATGTTTGGACCGAACCCAAAATATTCTTTAAATCCGCGATCAAGAGTACGCCAAGGCGTTTTAACCTCCAGGCAAACATCACTTATTGACATATCGTCCTGCAGGTGATGCTCGATAAATTCGATCGCGCGCAATACCGCAAGGCGTCGTTTCGAGTTGTCACTGCGATCTGCGAACTTGTTTGTGCAGGACGTTGCTGCAAGCAAATTGATCAGAAAATCTTTTTGCTCGGCCTTACGGAATGGCATTTGCTCGTGATCCAGCAAGCACTTGCCATATGCGGACAACTGCTGAACTGCCTCAGCCTGGGAACCAACCGAAGCCTGAACCATTGCCCCGGAAAAGTGGTCAAACGGCAATTGGGTCTCATTTGACACTTGTTCAAGCAAAGAAACCGCGACAGTTGCAGCAAGACCTTCGTGCAGTGCGTCGGAGATCGAATCATATTCTTGTGCCGTCCCGAAACTCAAGATAGCTGCGCAATCTAAATCCGTGCCATTCCATGACCTGATACCCGGTACGGATGGAATCCCAAACGTGACGCATTGCGCCGGCGAACAGCCTCTTTGGTGAACCGCTTTGTCCATCTTGATCCCAAGTAAAGTCAGTTTCTCTGTCGGCCGCACAGCCAGAGTTGTACTCAATAGGCCGTCTTCGATTTGCCTGAAGTCAACACTCCATCCCGATGTACCATCCAATTGGTTTGGGTGATCCACTTGCATTCTTTGGATTAAGGAGGTCATTCGTTTTCTCCGTCAAAACACTCACTTTACCAGCCAAGATCTCATGCAAAGAACTGTCCGGTGTCCTAAACGCGCATCAAGTGTGGATGGATTGCTGAACTAGGATCAGGGCCCAATAATTTGAACGGTTGCAATGGCCGGATCGAGCACCAAGCGGTTATGCGACACTCGCATGTAAATGACTGCTTATCGAAGTAGAAGTGCGCGCAGACGTTCGAGATTTTCTTCCGATTGGTTGAGGCCGCTTTTGATGTAGGCGTCAAGGCCCCCGAACCGTTGCTCGGCCTCGGCACGCGACGCATCGATATAGGCCGGCTCAAGCAGGTAAAACGCTTTGATCGCAGCGGTATTCTTGGCGCGCTCCTCCGATGACATGTCTATTT
>JBPCVV010000255.1:0-6847 GCA_051010195.1 Anderseniella sp.
CTAATACGGCAATGATTTGGTCTTCCCAACCAGCCCATAGAGCGGATCATCGAAGAACAGCGCCTTGTCCATCAGGACACCGGTCCATTTCTCGTCAATCCGCTGAATACAGCCTGAAATATCATCACCGTCTATTCGTTTTACGGTCACCCGCTCGTTCATTGCAAAACCACTGAGGCCGGTAATCCCGAGGCCTTCAGCAGAAAAGTTCCTTAGTATTCCCGTTTGCGTTTGCCGTTCCGAAACGACATCGACTTCAACCCGGCACGGATATCGTTTCGATCCCCTGCGCTCAGCCCAATTGGGAACCGACAGGTTGCCGTCACGGTCCAGGCAGGGGTGTTTGCCGGCCAGCACGTTGGTCAGCAGACCCGCGGGCAAGGAAAGATCATACATTCTCTTTTCACATCTCGATTGTACGTGTTCACACAAATGCACTGCCTCAAGCATACCGCGGGCAATATGGGTCCAGGCATCTGCAAAAACGTCAGTCGAAATCCTCGGATCTTCCGGCTCCATTGCAAGTTTTGCAGCCATGCGCAGGCCAAACCGCATCCTTGCCGGCAACAGCATGATGTCACCCAGAACATAATCCCCCCCAACAGCCCTGAGCAGAACAGCCAGAGGCTTGCGCAAGTCGCCGGCCTCGGTAGGCATATAGAGCTGAAGGTCCGCGTACGACTCCCTGGCAGTCATGGTCTTTTCTACCGCCATCGCAAGGTCGGTTGTAGCGGCAGTCAGGTAGGCGTTTCCTGCCACATTGCCGACTGCATTCGACAGATCATGGGCGTTAACTGGCCTATGGGAGGAACCCGTGTCGGCTTGCGCGCTGCCTGACGTGCCGAAATCAAACTCAAATGGCGGGTCCTCAGACAGTTCCTGTTCGTTGAACAGTTGTTGTGCACTCAACGAAGCGTCGCCGGACGTCGGAAAACCCATCACCATATTTCTCCCATACAAACTCATATGGTATTAATACTGTCTCATTTAGATAATCTGAAAAAACAACTCCCCTGATATATTTCGCAGCCACGGAACGTAACGCGTCACGTTGTAATTATGACATTGGGTTAATTATATAACCTCACGTTATATAAGGTCCGAATTTAACATAGATCAAAGACTGAGCTCGACATTTGCTTAATGTGGAGATTGGCTATTTTGTGAAGACGAGATGGTAGTATTGTGATAACTTTCGTCTACGTAAAGTTGTGTCATCGTATGAACTGACCGGCTTTCAGCAAAGATGCCGCAGTTGCGCCTTTGAGTTGTTGACGCCACGTCACAATCCATAAGTCGATGATATGTACCAACAAGCTTGCAGTTTCCGTGGACGCCATTTTGTCTCGGAAAGGGGAAATCTAAATTGCAGCCGATTGACCGCAAAGAACCCGGGCCACTCTATGTGGTGAACGTGTTCGGCTATCCACACATGACAGTGGGGGAGCAGACAGTATCTGCGCCTGAGAAACTGGCCGTTGTATTGGCCGTACTGGCAAGCCAGCCGGATCGTACATTGAGCCAACAACGTCTGGTCTCGATGCTTTGGGGCAATACCGAGAAGGCCAAGGCCAATGCAAGTTTCCGGCAATTCCTGGTCAAGGTCAGAAAACTCGAAAAACTGCATGGCGGAACCCTGCTGATCAAATCTGGCAAGCTGGTGTCCTATGACAGTGCCTGCGTCCAGGTTGATCTTGAAACAGCGCTCTCCCATGACGTTGTCGACGACGCCAAAAACGGCAATTATCCGGGCCTTGCGGCATTTGTTCAAATGACTGCTTCGCCGCTGCTGCAGGCCGTCGATATTGACACTCACGAGTTTGAGGACTGGCACTATGAACTGTCAAATCAGCTGATGAATGCCAAGTGCGCGGCACTTTCAGCCCTGATGGAACAGGAAACGGAGCCAATCCGGATTGAACAGGTCGCCAATGACCTGCTGGAACTGGATCCCAGCAATGAAGCGGCATACAGAACCTTGATCAAACTCTGGTGTGATCGGGGAAACCACGCAAAAGCACTGAAAGTCTATAATGATTGCCGACAGATATTGTTGACCGATTATGGCGTCAAGCCCAGCCTGTCGACCGAACAGCTGGCGGCCACCATGGGTATCAGGGAACAATCTGCAAAAGCTGCGCTTGCGCCGTTTACGGTCGCCGGCAATGTACGAACAGAAGAAACCGACAGACAGGTGAACCGGGCTGACCAGACCCAGAGAATCGGCGCGCCCAGGATGATCTTGCTGCCGCCTCGTCTCGTCCACGGCGCAAGCCCGTCAGCGCAACTCATTGAAGCGCTGCTCGACGATATTACCGTCGGGCTGACCCGCTACCGCAGCATTGCCGTGCTTGCCGCCCACAGCGGACGTATGGCCAACCAGGACGGCAATCGCGACTTTGATGCCATCGGCAAGCGGTTTGGTGTGGACTACATACTGTCAACAGTCATCAACTCAAACGATGCCAGCTCCACCGCAACTTTTCTTCTGCTTGATGCGCGCACATCCGAGAGCCTCATGGCGATGGACAAGCAATTGCGTGAAGATGATCTGCCCGGACTGTTTTCACAACTGAGTTTCGAGATCGTCCGCCAACTCGTATCGACAATCGAGCGCCACGAAGTTGCTTTTCCCACGACAACCGACAACAGCAATGCATACCAGCACTTCCTCAATGGCCGCCGCTTGCTGTGGCACTCTGATCTGCCTGAAATCAGAAAGGCGCGCGCGAGTTTCCGCCAGTCGATAAAGGAAGCGGACAATTTCGCACCGGCCTATTCCGGGCTGTCACGAACCTTGAGCATGGAAAGGCTGGTGCGCGGCATGACCTCAACTGATCTGCTCATCGAAGCACGGGAACTCGCTGACAAGTCAATCAGGATTGATCCAATGGACGGGCGCGGGTTGCGCGAACTCGGCTTTACCAATCTTTATTTGCGCCGCCACGACGAAAGCCTGGAGAACTTTGCCGCCGCAGCCGACCTGACACCCAACGATGCGGATATGCTGGCCGACTATGCAGACGCGCTTTCTCATGCAGGACAGGGAGTTGAAGCACTTGCAATCTGTCTGCAAGCCAAGGCGTCAAACCCGGATCCACCAGCCTATTACGACTGGATACATGCCAGCATCCTCTATCAGCTTACCGCCTACAAGGCAGCAATTTCGATACTGCAGCCACACAAGAGCAATCCCGGAATAGCCCGTCTGCTTGCTGCATCTTATGCCATGTCAGGAGATCTAAGCACTGCCAAACAATATGGCACAACCGTTCGAGAGAACTATCCCAGCTTTGAGCTCAATCGGGTGAGCGAGTTGGTTCCGGACAAAAATGCCAACGATACCAAGCATTTGGTCGAGGGATTACGTATGGCCGGATTGTCGTAGCGAACAATTGCTTGCCCGGCCATAACCTGAAATCACACTTGAATCACACATGCCCACCTACGATTCGTTTGTTAGTCAAACTCATCAAAAGGCGGAGATTCAAATGAACGCATCTTACTCAACGGACACATCCTGCCCCAACACTGTTCGCGCTGCCGATGGCCAGTTGTTTCCGATCTCGGTACGTGCAAACGCGGCCACCGACGCGGAAGTAACCGACAACGGCGTTATGTCGACAATCGTCTTTACCATGCGTTCAGAGCCTGGCCGGGTGTCTTGCTGACGTCAGCAGAGTAATGCGGGTTCAGCAGAACCCGCACGACTGCTCTGACATTTTGACAACGATCAGTTGATGATTTTCTGTTGTTGCAATCAAAAATCATCCTGATCTTTTCAGTGGGATTTAAAGATTGATCAAACTATCGACAGTGGTAACGACGATCTGTCCATATCGCGCCGGAGCAGGCCGATGACGGTTCCGAATTCACAGGTTCGATCATCATATCCGGCGAACGACCGCATTTGCGGTACCCGCCGTACGCTATCCAGAATTCGCCCTCACTTTTCTGCATTGGGCATCACCAGGCTCGGCAAGTTGACCGGATTGGACAACCTGGGATTGCCGATCGCATTTGCAACCCGTCCAAATTCCCTCAGTTTGTCAGTGAGCCTGGGCAAGGGCCCCGATATCGACTCCGCGCTGGTATCTGCTGCGATGGAGGCCGCAGAAACGGCAATTGCCGAAGTGCCACCGAAAGGACTGGTCAACCTGTCTGTTTCCGAGGCACGCGACAGGGGATACAAGGTCGTAGACATCCACCGCATTGCCCGCTGCCATCCTCATCGCCTGAATGAGGAAGACCAGATGTCCTGGATTGAAGCGGTGAATCTGGTATCAGGGAGCCGGTTTTTGATCCCGTGGAGCCTGGTCGGCCTTGATCACAGGGTCAATCCACCAAATTTCAACAATGCCTTCTACGTCACGTCGGACGGTCTTGCGTCCGGCAACAGTCGTGGCGAGGCCATATTTCACGGCATCTGCGAACTCATTGAACGTGATGCCCTGGCATCCTGGCAGTTTGCCGGGGACGAGGAAATCAGGCGGTCCAGGTTGACTGTTGCGGGAGACGAGGACCCGCGTCTGCCGGTGATTCTGGAAGCCATCGCTGCATCAAACACATCCTTGCAGGTCTACGAAATGCGTACTGACACCGGCGTACCCTGCGTCATGGCCATGCTCGGCGCGACCCACCGGCAAAGCACAGCAGCTTCATCCGCCACCTGTGGCGGCTGCGGGTGTCATCCGTCATACGGGCATGCATTGGTAAAAGCCATAACCGAAGCTGCCCAGGCCAGGCTTGCGCTGGTGGCCGGCGCACGCGACGATTTCTGCGCAAAGCATTATGAACCGGCCGATGCGATAAGATTTCCGGCTAGCGGCACCGTCAAACAATCATCTCTCAAAAAGGTTTCCCGCCCGGTTTCCAGTCAGTCCGGCAGTGGCAAGCACGACATCGACGCAAGCGTGGCGGATGTCACACGAAAGCTGGCGCGGGTTGGTATAGATCAGCTTTTTGTTGTCGAGCTACCCGCTGAGAAGTTCGGCATAAGCGCCGTACGTGTTATCGCCACCGAGCTGCAGGTGCCTCTGCAGGGCGAACGTGTCCAGGTCACTCCACGCGGGTTGCGGAACCTGAAGGCAGCGGCGGCATGAAGATCCTGTTCACGGGCCCTACCCTTGCCAGTCAGCTTCCCGATATCAAGGAGCGCTGCCCGGCAATTGACGTCCGTGGCCCGGCCGCCTGGGGAGATGTGGCACAGGCAGTTCGCGACGGCGCAACCAGGATCGGTATTGTCGACGGATACTTCGAACAAACCAGATCTGTTTGGCACAAGGAGATCATTTTCGCTCTTTCCAGCGGCGTAGAGGTTGCCGGTGCGTCGAGCCTCGGCGCATTGCGCGCCGCAGAGTGCGCGCCGTTCGGCATGATCGCGATTGGCACCATTGCCAATGCGTACATCTCGGGCGAGTTGTTCGATGATTCCGATGTAGCACTGGTCCACGGCCCGGCCGAGCTCAACTATCTGGCATTGTCTGAACCGCGCGTAAATGTGATTGCCACGCTGAATGCAATGTTAAGGGAAAACCTGATTACCACGACAGAGTGGAAGAACGCCAAAGCCGTTGCCGACAGGATGTTTTACGCCGAACTCAGTCTGCGCTCGGTGTTTTCAAACCTGCAGATCATGAATGCAAACCGCATCGAGCGGCTGATCAAGATCGCCAAGGCCAGGTACGTCGACGCGAAGCAGACCGATGCCCTGGAACTGGTTGACTGGCTGCAATCTGACATTGGAGAGCCCGTGGCACAAGGCAATCCGTGGACTTTCAACCAGACCACACAGTGGATGGAGATGTGCGAAGATTTGGACGCAAAAAATGGGTGAAACTGACCGGCTCAATGGCTCCGGAGGTTGGCATGTTGCCGACTTTGAGCTCTGCCATGGCCGGCACATGGGGGTATAGGCGATGACTGTTCCAATAGCTACAACCAGGATTGCAAACCTGCTGACCGAACTATCACAGGTCAACACCAGCAACAGCAAATCTTTGATGACAATCGGTGAGGTGTCAAAGAATCTGGACATGACACCTCGAACCATTCGGTTCTATGAGCAATCAGGCATCATTACGCCGCACAGAAGCGGCCGGTTCCGGCTGTTCAGCTACAAGGACATTTGCTCTTTGCGGTTGTCAAAGCAGTTGCGGTCACTGGGAATGGAGGTCAAGGACATCGCAGGCCTTATCCAGACCGCTTCAGACGGAAGACATGACATTGATTTTAACGATCTTCTTCTGAAAACATTGAGTACCCGCCTCGAATCTCTTGGAGCAGAACTCCGCGCAGCCGAAGAGCGCTTCACCAGTTGCAAACAGGCGCTGAACGAACTGGCCGGCAACATCGCTGCAGAGAAGTGTTCCCGGCAGTAAACCTGAAGCACTCAGCCAGACCTGACGATCTGACCACAACCCGCTCTAGGGTCCGGACCCTAGGGTCAGGCCCCATTAATCTTATACAATTCTGTTTGAAAGAAATCATTCGAATGACGGTGAAAAAGCGCAAGGCAAGGCTTTGTGCCTTGTCGAGCATTTTTCGCCGTCAGGCGGGTGTTTTCCTTCAAACCCGAAGGGCGGGGTTTGTTTTGCCCCTGACCACGTTGAAAGGACTTGAAAACCGGACGGTTTCCTGCGCCCTTTCGCCTTGTCAGAGGCAAAGTATCCTCCCGCAGAATGGATAACATTAATGGGTCCTGACCCTAGTCAGACCGCAAAGCGCTGGCAATCGTTTCTGACCGGCAACATCCTTCACGATGCGGAAACCTGATATGCCGTTTCAGCAACACAGCCCGTCGCACGACGGTCTCGACTAACATGTGACTGATAGAGTAGCGTGGCGG
>JBPCVV010000256.1:0-8429 GCA_051010195.1 Anderseniella sp.
GGCGCACTGCCTTCTTCCTGACGGATATCGATTTTCTCAAAGAAATCCAGTCCGGTCAGTCGGCGGCGTGCGCGGTCAATCAGGATACGGTTGTACGCATCGCCTTCGACAATGTTGAGCTCCCGGCGGATCACTTCGTCCAGCGTACGCACATTGCCCACAATATCGATCCGCTCGACATAGACCCGCGGACCTTCTTCCAGATTGTAGGTAATGCTGAGCTGACGGCTGGCGGGATCCCGGTCGATCTTGGGCCGAGCCCGGGCAAACGCAAAGCCCGACTTGCCGGCTTCCAGCGTCATTCGCTCGACCGTCTTGTCGGTCTTGCTGGCATCGTAGACATCGCCGGTGGTTTCCACCACCGCGTCCTGCAGGGCCTGCGGATCAATCGATGTGTTGCCGGTATTCACAGAGACATTGCTGATTGTGTACTGGGGACCTTCATTGATCAGGAACGAGACGGCGAAGCTGCTACCATCCGGCAGCAGTTGCGCGTCCGCCGACACGATCTCCACATCGGCAAAACCATTCTTCAGATAATGCCGGCGCAACAGTTCCTTGTCGAAGTTCAACCGGTCTGGATCGTAATTGTCCGTGGTCGAGAAAAACTTCCACCATACCGATTCGGACGTTGTGATCACCGACGCAAGCTGACTGTCGGAAAACGCATCGTTGCCCTGGAACTGGATACTCTCGATACCCGTCTCGGAGCCTTCGTTCACGACATAAACAAGGTTGACGCGGTTCTGGCCGAGCGGCTCAAGGCGCGGAGTGACAACCGCGTTGAAATAACCGGAACGACGATACAGTGTCTGCAGGCGCTGAACATCCTGCTGCGCGCGCGCGCGTGTATAGATCGTGCGGTCCTTGAGCTTGATTTCAGCTTTCAGCTTTTTGTCGTCCAGCTCACTGTTGCCCTGAATTTTGACATCATTCACGAGCGGGTTCTCTTCGACCTGAACAACAACAGCCGAGCCACGGCGGAACATCCGCACATCGGAGAAAAATCCTGTCTGGAACAACGCTTTCACGGACGCGTCAATCTGGGCGTCGGTTACCTGTTCGCCGGCATTGAACTGCATGTAGGCACGAATCGTGTCCGGTTCGACGCGTGCATTGCCTTCAACAATGATGCCGGTGATGGCCTGCGCAAAAGCTGACTGCGGCGCCACCAGCTGCAAGGCAGCCGGCAACACAACCCCCATTGCCAGTATCAGCTTGGCTGTTTTTACAAACGAATTGCCCATGAACGAGCTATCTCACCCCAAAAAGTGCGTCTGACCCAACTACCCACTCGCTGCCAGAAGCTTACCGATAATCTACGCTGATTTGCAACGTTTTAGAAGCCTGAGTGCCTGTTTTTTTTCATGGCTTTACGGCGAAATTCGGATATTTTTCCGACCACCAACTTCACAATCAGGTCAAGTCATTCCACGTCGCGAAGACCATTAGCGCAATAACCAGCGCGAATCCCACCTTATATCCGAATTCCTGAGCTTGCGGGCCCAGCGGCTTGCCCCTTACCGCTTCGAAAAAATAGTACATAAGATGCCCGCCATCCAGCATCGGAATGGGGAAAAGGTTAATCAAACCTATAGACACCGACAGCAACGCCACCAGCTGAATCAGTGCAAACGCGCTGATTGAGGCCGCTTCGCCCGCTATTTGGGCGATTTTTATGGGTCCGGACAGCTGATCGGGCGCCTCATTACCGATCACCACACCCTTCAGATAACTTAAGGATCGCGTAATGATGAACCATGTTTCATCCACAGCCCGGCTCACCGACGCCACAAGGCCAAGCCTTTCAACTCGCACCACCTGGTCCGACCCCCGCGACACGCCCAGCAGGCCGATGCGAATCTTGTTGCCGGACGGATCGACAATTTCCTTTGATTCCGGTGTGGCGGTCAGTTCTATCGATCGGCCTTCACGATCGACCTTGAACACCATGACCGTCCCTGCCGAAACAGAAACGATGCGTTGGACGTCGGTAAACGATTCGATTTTGCGGCCGTCGATTTCCGTAATCAAATCGCCGGGCAGGAAACCGGCCTCCGATGCCGCCGAGTTCTCCACCACCGAAGCCACTTTTGGCTGGGTGATGGGAATGCCGGCAAGCATGAACATCAGGGCGAAAACTACAATGGCAAGCACAAAGTTCGCCATCGGGCCGGCCACCACAATCAGTGCCCTGCGCCACAGGGAAGCGGTATGAAAATCTCCCGGCTTGGCTTCAGCCAGCGCCTGTTCCGAAGGCATCGAGGCTGCATTGGCATCACCGGCGAATTTGACGTACCCGCCCAGCGGCAGCCAGCCGATTTTCCAGTAGGTGCCGTACCGGTCCACAAAACCGCCGATTGACCGGCCAAACCCGATGGAGAATGTCTCGACCCGCACGCCACACAGTCGCGCGGTTTTGAAGTGTCCGTATTCATGCACAAACACGATAACCGAAAGCACCCCGATGAAGGCGACAATAGCCAGGCCGACTTCAAATACAGAACCGGTCAAAAACGCACCGAAATCCATCAATCAATCTCCGTTAATGCGGCGCGTTCGCGCACGTCCCGTTGCTATGGCCATAGTCAGCAGCAATATAAGGTTCCGGCTATTTCGAACCCGGACACCACACGCTATTGTCTGCAGGTCCAGGTTTGCAAACCCGTTCACACTCTCACCAACCATGCTCACGCTGTTTAACTGTGCAATTGGCTTGCCAATTCGCCAGCCTTGTTGCGCGCATATGAATCCGCTTGCCACACATCGTCAAGTGAAGACATCGAAACAATCATGTTTTCACGCTCGGCCTGGTCGATTGTATCAGCTACCAGCCGGGTTATATCAAGAAAACGCAGCTTTTCCTGCAAAAACGCCGCAACCGCGATTTCGTTGGCAGCATTCAGTATGGTTGTTGCATTGCCGCCTCTGGCCAGCGCCGAGCGCGCCAGGTCAATCGCAGGAAACCGGTCATTGCCCACCGGCTCGAAGGTCAGGCTGCCGATCTGTGCCAGATCGAGCCGGGCCACCGGCGCCGAAATACGCTCCGGATAGGACATCGCATAGGCAATGGGTGTGCGCATGTCCGGCATACCCAGTTGCGCGATAACCGACCCATCCACATAGGAAACATAGGAATGGATGATTGACTGCGGATGCACGACCACGTCGATTTTTTCAAGGGCCACGGGAAAAAGATGAAATGCTTCAATGAATTCAAGACCTTTGTTCATCAAGGTTGAGCTGTCGATCGTCACTTTCTGACCCATTGACCAGTTTGGATGCTTCAACGCCGATTGTAACGTGGCTGTTTCCAGCTGCTCCATTGTCCACGTGCGGAACGGGCCGCCTGACGCGGTCAGGGTCAGCAGGTCGACGCTATCCGTATTGTGGTCTTCGAAACACTGAAACAGGGCCGAGTGCTCGCTGTCCACCGGAATAATCGTTGCATTGTGCGCTGTCGCAGCCTTTGTAAACACTTCGGCGCCTGAAACCAGGCACTCCTTGTTGGCGAGTGCGATCGTGGTCCCCTGCTCCACGGCAGACAAGGTGGGTTTCAGACCGCTTGCCCCGACAATCGCCCCCATGACCATGTCAACCGGACGTGCCGCAGCCTCGATTACGGCTGTTTCTCCCGCCGCCACCTCGATTTCAGACCCTGCCAGCGCCTCACGCAAATCACCAAGCAGTGTTTCATCCGCCGTCACCGCCAGTTTTACATTCAGTTCCCGGGCATCCGCCGCCAATTGTGCGACATTGCGATTGGACACCAGCACATCAATGTCAAACCGGTCCCGGTGGTGGCGGATGATATCGACGGTTGACTGTCCAATCGATCCGGAAGATCCCAGAATACTCAAGGTCTTGCTGGCGGATGAATTACCCATGCGTTGAAACTCTAATCCCGGTTCGTTGTGGCAAAGCTGCTTGATTTGATGTCTGCTTACCAGACCACGAGCCCGCTGGCCACGGCTTCCTGCCCGCCGCGAAGATATCCAAATGCGGCCGCCGCGACACTCGCGAATATCAACCCGTCAACCCTGTCCAGTACACCACCGTGGCCCGGAATGATCCGGCCGGAATCCTTGACCCCGAAACGCCGTTTGACCGCAGACTCAAAAAGGTCCCCAAGCTGTTCCAGGACGGCGAGTATTCCGCCAGCAACCAGTAGCGGCCACACCGTGGGCAACTCAGCATACCATCCCATCACGGCACTGGCGATGATACCGCCAGTAACCGCGCCAATCAGTCCCGCCCAGGTCTTGTTTGGTGAAATCGTCGGCGCCAGTTTTGGCCCGCCAATCAGCCTGCCGAATACATAGGCCAGCGTGTCGGCACTCCAGACCACCGCAAACAGCCACAAAACCGCGAACAAGCCGTATTCCGGCGATTGCCGGATCAAAATCAGAGCCAGCCCTGGCAACGCGATATAGGGAATCCCCAACCAGGCCCAGCGGGAGCCGGACTTGGTGCGAAACATTTCCGCAACCAGGCTAATGGCCCAGCACGCGGCTATGACCTGAAGCGCGGTGGCGGTGCCGGCACGCGACACAACCAGGACAGCCCCGATGGCCGCAAGCGCATGCAGGGCAAACTGAAACTGTGATCCGCGATGCACCATGCGGCACCATTCGGCCGCCATGACCACGGCAATCATCGCGATACCAAGTTCGAACCAGACACTTCCCGCCCACACACCAAGCAATGCGACCGGTATCAGCACCAGCGCTGCTGCAACGCGCACACCCAGTTCATGTGTCACAAATCGTCCAGTGGGTTTGTTGGCCGAAGGGGTCATCTTTGCAGTTACCCGCCGCCTGTGCCTGAAAGGGCTGTACCACGGAGGCGAACCCAAAGAGTATCAAGCCAACGCGGCAGCATTGACACATCCGCCATAGCGGCGTTGACGGCCGGAGAACTCGGCAAGGGCGCGCTGGTAGGTTTCAGCGTCAAAATCGGGCCAGTGCTCGTCAACAAACACCAGTTCGGTGTAAGCCATTTGCCACAAAAGGTAATTTGAAATTCGCTTCTCACCGCTGGTGCGGATCAACATGTCTGGCTCAGGCACATCGGGCACATACATGTGGGCTGCGAAACTGGCTTCATCGATCTCTTCAGGCGACATTTCCCCACGCGCCACCTTCTCAGCCATTGCGCGCGCGGTGCGTGCGATTTCCGTGCGCCCGCCATAATTGAAAGCCACCACCAGATTGAGCCTGTTGTTCAACGCTGTGAGTTTTTCACACTCGTCGATCATGCCGACTATGTCGTCATCGAGCCCATTGCGTTCGCCAATTACACGAATGCGCACACCGGCTGAATGCAGCTCTGCAACATCCTGACGGATAAACCGCCGAAGCAAGGAAAACAGGTAGGTGATCTCGGCTTTCGGGCGGCGCCAGTTTTCGGACGAAAAAGAAAACACAGTGAGATATTCGGTGCCCTGTTCGATCGCTGCGCGCACCAGTCGCCGAACCGCATCGACGCCGTGGCGGTGGCCTTCGGTACGCGGCAATGAGCGCTGTGTGGCCCAGCGCCCGTTTCCATCCATGATAATCGCTACATGACGCGGATCGGCCCCCGGAGTAGGATCCTGACTGGCAGGGCGAGGCGTAACGACATGGTCCAGCACAGCTTTTTCCTGCATCAAAGTCTTCACTCAATCTGCCCCTGGATCAGGATGGCTTCTGTTCAGATCAACAAAACTCCAACAATCTGATCGCTTCTGAAGTGTTAGACCAACTTCATCGGATAAATGAAGCCGTGCTACCCTAAACTTTCCCACCATACCGGCCCGTGAGCCAGCGAAGCATCCGCTTTCTGACACCTTAGACCTGCATGATCTCGCCGTCTTTGTGATTCAGCAAATCATCAACTGTCTTGATGATTTCATCCGTCAGGGACTGCACCTGGTCGGACTGCTGTCGGTGTTCGTCTTCCGAAATGTCGCCGTCTTTCTCCATTTGTTTCAGTGTATCCATGCCGTCGCGGCGCACATTGCGCACCGCCACACGGGCTTTTTCCGCATAGGAATGGGCAACCTTGGTCAGTTCGCGGCGGCGGTCCTCGGTAAGTTCCGGAACCGGGATGCGAATAACCGCGCCTTCTGCCATTGGGTTGAGTCCCAGACCGGAATTGCGGATTGCCTTGTCCACCGCGGGCGCAAGAGTTTCGTCCCATACCTGGATCGACAACATGCGCGGTTCCGGCACGGACACCGTACCAACCTGGTTCAACGGCATGACCGAGCCATATGCATCGACCATCACAGGTTCCAGCAACGCCGCTGACGCCCTGCCGGTGCGCAAACCGGAAAATTCGTTTTTCATGGCATCAACAGCGCCATCCATGCGGCGGCGCAGGTCTTTCATGTCAATTGTAGCGCTCATTGTTCAATCTCTTTGCAATCGAATTGGCATACCCTGGTGCTTCGCTTACGCAAGCACCCGGTTCAAACTGTCACCTCAGTGTAAGTGCCGTCACCATTCAACACCTTGTTGAACTCTCCACTCTGGCGAATGGAGAACACGAATACCGGAATTGCGTTGTCGCGCGCAAGGGCTATGGCAGCGCCGTCCATGACGCGCAGATTGCGGGCAAGCATCTCGTCATAGCTCAAAGTTTCAAATCGCTCGGCATTCTTGTCGGTTTTTGGATCAGCCGAATAGATGCCATCGACGCTTGTCCCCTTGAAAAAGGCATCGCATTTCAGTTCAGCTGCGCGCAAGGCCGCGGCGGTATCCGTGGTAAAAAACGGATTGCCGGTCCCGGCCGCGCACAGCACCACCTTGCCCTTTTCAAGGTGCGACAGCGCCCGGGCCCTGGTAAAGGATTCACATACTGTCGGCATGTGGATAGCCGACATGGCACGTGCATCGACACCTTTGGAAATCAGCACGTCCTGCATTGCCAGGGCATTCATGACCGTTGCCAGCATGCCCATCTGATCCGCGTTGGCGCGATCCATGCCCGACGCCGCGCCGGCCATGCCCCGGAAAATGTTGCCACCGCCGATAACCAGCGCAACCTGAACCCCGTTCCTGACCGCCTGAACCACTTCGTCCGCGACGCGGCCTGCCATGTCGAGGTCAATACCGAACTCCTTGTCGCCCATCAGCGCCTCTCCCGACACCTTGAGCAGAACTCTCGATAAAGCAGGTCTGGTTGCCATTAAGCAGCTTCCTCAAAAAAACGGAGCCTGCATGCGCAGACCCCGTCTGTTTTCATTCAAATTGCCGATTCGCGCCATAGCACGATCTGTTCATCCATCAAGCACCACCTGCGGCCTTGGCAACTTCCGCAGCAAAATCGTCGGCTTCTTTTTCAATGCCTTCACCAAGCTGCAGGCGCACAAATCCTGCAATTTTCATGTCGGAACCTGCCTCCTTGCCGGCTTCTTCAGCCGCCTTGGCGACAGACAGGTCGGGATTGATCACGAAAGCCTGACTCAACAGCACTGACTCTTCGTAGAACTTGCGGATTCTACCTTCGACCATTTTCTCGATGATATTGTCCGGCTTGCCGCTTTCGCGGGCCTGCTCGGTGAACACCGCGCGCTCACGCTCGACAATGTCTGCATTGATTTCCTCAGGCGTCAGCGCAAGCGGCGCCGCAGCCGCCACATGCATGGCAACCTGCTTGCCAAACGCTTCCGCAGCGGCCTTGTCTGCGGTCGTTTCAACGGCCACCAGTACGCCGATCTTGCCGACACCTGGAGCGACCTGGTTGTGGACGTAAGAGGCGACAACGCCGTTGTCGACGCTCACGGATGCTGTGCGGCGCAGCGACATGTTTTCGCCGATCGTGCCGACCAGTTCGGTGATCTTGTCGGCAACGGTCTTGCCGGCGCCGGGAAAATCAGCTCTGTTTAGCTTGTCGGCGTCTCCACCTGCGGCCGGAGCCAGCGACGAAACGGTTGTCACCAGGCTTTGGAATTCCGGGTTACGGGCGACAAAATCTGTTTCGGAATTGACCTCAACAGCCGCGCCGACAGTACCGTCAACGCTGACACCAACAAGACCTTCGGCGGCAACCCTCGACGCCTTCTTGGCAGCCTTGGACAACCCCTTGGCCCGCAGCCAGTCGATGGCTGCTTCCATGTCGCCGTCAGATTCGGTCAGCGCATTCTTGCAATCCATCATGCCTGCGCCGGTAGCTTCGCGCAGTTCTTTTACCATCGCGGCAGTAATCTGTGCCATGACAATACCTTTCAATTATCCGTTACGGCTTCACAGGAAGCCAAAAAAGCGATTGTGACGACCACATCACAAGATGCGGCCGCCTAAAATGCGCACTCACTCGGCAAGCAGTTTCTTGGCTTGGCCGATCCAGTCTTCACGATCGATACGGCCCTTGAAATTGAGCTTCTCGTCAATCTCTGCAGCCTGCTCAGGCGTCAGCGCAGCGATCTGCGACAAGGTGGTGTAACC
>JBPCVV010000257.1:0-7066 GCA_051010195.1 Anderseniella sp.
CCCTGGCGCTGCATGGCGATGGCCAGCATTTCATGCCGCTGGACAACTGCATCGAAGCCATGCGCCAAACCGGCCAGGACATGTCGGAAAAGTACAAGGAAACCAGCCTCGGCGGCCTGGCGGTCAACCTGCCGGAGTGTTGAGGAGGGTCCATACTGTCATCCCCGGACAAGCCCGAGGGCGACAATCTTGAGACCGGGTGACATGTCGAGAGCATGAGCCGGCGAACCTGCCAACGCAGCGAACCGTCCTCCCGTCATTCCCGCGAAAGCGGGAATCCACACCTGGCTGCATACACTGCACTTGCCGTCATTGGATCCCCGTTTTCACGGGGATGACGATGGAGCAGGCATGTATTGAAACCTGCTCTCTGCTGTCATCCTCGGGACAAGCCCGAGGGTGACAATGTTGATGTGAGGGGAGGTTCAGCAGCCATTCCGGGTCGGAGAACGGCCTGAGCGAAGCGAAGAAAGCTGTTCGACCAGAAAAAACGCGCAGCCGAAGGCTGCTTGCGTGAGCGAATTAGAATTCCCTCATCTGGCCTGCGCTTTGCTCAGTTCTTAACAGGACGTAGCGACGGTGTATCAAAAAGGCACAGGTTCGGCATGCTCTATAAGATGTTCAAGGTCGGAAAATGGGTGATTGTTGCGGATTTGTCCGCCGGCGTGATGATTAACGCGGCCTGGGCAATGGGGTTTATCAACCCGCTCGGCTGGGGGGCAAACCTGGCCAATGCCATTCAGACCACCTTGCACTGAAACCCGCCGATACCTTCCACAAAGCCTTCCATATGATCGCCGCGCACCACTGGGCCCACCCCTGACGGGGTTCCTGACATAATCAGGTCGCCGCCGGCCAGTTCAAACAGGCCGGAGAGATAGGATATCATTTCCGGTATCTTCCAGATCATCTGGTTCAGGTCTCCCTGCTGGCGAATTTCGCCATTGACCTTGAGCCAGATGTCCCCTGCATCCGGATGTCCTATGTCTGATGCAGGTACAAGCCCGGTCATCGGGGCGGAATGATCAAACGATTTGCCGATTTCCCACGGCCGTCCGGCTTTCTTCATTTCGCCCTGCAGATCACGGCGCGTCATGTCGAGACCGGCGCCATAGCCGTAGACATGGCCGAGTGCATCATCCTGCGCAATATCCCTGCCGCCGGACTTCAGCGCCACCACCATTTCAATCTCGTGGTGTACATCGTTCGAGGCCGGTGGGTAGGGGAAGACAATCTCGTTGCCGTCATCTGTTGTGACGATGTTTTCCGGGCACTTGAGAAAGAAGAACGGGTCTTCCCGGTCCGGGTCATGCCCCATCTCGATGGCATGCGCGGCGTAGTTGCGCCCGACACAATAAACCCGGCGCACCGGGAATGTGTCGGCGGTGCCGGAAATCGGCAGGGTGGTGCGGATTGGATCGGGGATGACAGACGACATAATGGGAAAGCTTTCGTGTAGAGGGTGGCGAGCTAGAGCTGGTTTAGCCATTTGGCCGATCCTGCGAAAGCACCATTCCATCATATGGCTTGACAGAAAAGCCGTGCCATCGCTCACGGATCAATGATCGGTTCAGGCAAGTTCCAATAGTTCGTCCGGCAACTGGATATAGTTGCCGATGCTCATTCCCGTTGCAGGTTCGGCAAACCCGTTGACTTTCTGCCACACGGTCACACCGCCGATGATGATCAGCACCAGCCAGAATGCGGTGCCGGGACGGTTATTGCCGCCTTTGAACGGGTTCAGGTTATTCAGAGGAACACCCAGCGTATCAATCTCCCTGTACCGGTGCTTCAATCTGCAGATTGCCAGTCTGTTCACCAATTGCGTAAATTGTTCTGAACAAAGACGATAAAGTTTGAGCAATTCACCCCAGGCGGTCCGCCGGCTTGCCCTCACATCTGCGTGACGCCACCTCATTGCCACAAAAGAACGACTTGTTCTTTTTAACGAACAGTTCTATATGTCATTCCAGTTGATCGTTTTAACGAACGAACTGGAGTGACCTGCAATGCGCTACTATCCTGTGTTTCTGGACCTTGAAGCAAAGACTGTCGTCATTGTCGGTGGCGGGGCCGAAGCTGCGCAGAAGCTGCGTTTGATGGCCAAAACGCCGGCGCGGATTGTGGTTGTCACGCCGTTTGCGGAGCGTGAGTTGTCAACTGAGATCGATACAGCCGGTGCCTGTCTGATCTCTCGCGAGTTCGACGCTGACGACTTGTACGGTGCCGTGCTGGTTTTTGCCTGTGGCCTGGACGAGGCCGACGAGGCAACGGTGCATGCCGCAGCGACAGAGCGCAACATTCCGGTCAACGTAGTCGACAGGCAGGACAAGTGCTCGTTCCTGACGCCGTCCATCGTGGACCGCGGCGCGCTGACCATCGCCATCGGCACCGAAGGGGCGGCCCCGGTTCTGGGGCAGGGTATCAAGGCACATCTGGAAGCGATGCTGCCGCCGTCCGTCGGCGTGCTGGTGGACAAGGCGGCTGCTCTTCGACCGCGCGTGGCCCGCTCACTGGACAAGGGCAGCCCGCGCCGGAATTTCTGGCGCTCGTTCTTCTTCGGCGATATCCGCACTGCATACGACCGGGACCCCGAAGCGAGTTTCGAGAACTCTGTCGATGACGCGCTGTCCGCTAATCAGCACGGGACCGCCGGCTCCGTCTCTCTTGTTGGTGCCGGTCCCGGAGATGCCGAACTGTTGACCCTGAAGGCCCAGCGCCGCTTGCAGGACGCAGATGTGATTGTCTATGACCGGCTCGTCGGACCCGGCATTCTGGAATATGCCCGCCGTGATGCCGAACGCATCGATGTGGGCAAGGAGCCGGGCAGGCCGTCGGTCAGCCAGGCTCGCATCAATGACATCCTGATTGAACATGCCACAGCCGGCAAACGCGTGGTGCGCCTGAAAGGCGGCGACCCTTATGTGTTCGGTCGCGGCGGTGAAGAACAGGCAGCCGTTGTGGCGGCAGGTATTCCGGTCGATGTGGTGCCGGGCATAACGGCAGCTGTGGCGTGCGCGTCCGCAATCCGCCTGCCGCTGACCTGGCGCGGTGAAAACCGCAGCTTCACGGTACTGACCGGCACGGCCGGAGACGGTGCCGCCGATCATGACTGGAGCGCCCTGGCAAAACCCGGCACCGCCTTTTCCGTCTATATGGGCGTGCGCCAAGCTGGTCATATCCAGCGTGAGCTGCTCAAGGCCGGAATAACCGAAGACACGCCGGTAGTGGTTGTCGAAAACGGCACCCGCGCCGACCAGAAGACAGCGGTGGGTACCATTGCCACCTTGACCAGAACGCTTGCGCTGGGCGCCATCAAGGGGCCGGCCATCATCTATGTCGGTCTCGATCCGGCGCGCTCCGACATTCTGGCGGCGCAGTCCCAAGCCTTGGCCGCAGCACAAGAAAGGATCGCGTCATGAACGATGTAACCGAAGACTGCAGTGAATACGTGGTGACCGCAAACGAGGTGTTGTCTGGCGACACGGTGTTCCGCAGGGCCGATGAGACCTGGGTACGCGGCATCGACGAGGCGGCCGTGCTGAAATGCGAAGACTCAGGTTTCGTGGCACTTGGCGAGGCCCAGAAGGACGAACGCGCCAACATCGTCATGGGCACCTACCTGGTTGAAGTATCGCGCGAAAGCGGTGCCATCCGCCCGGTTCATATCCGCGAACGCATCCGGGCGCTGGGCCCGACGGTGCGCGCTGATCTCGCCCAGGTGGCGCAAGGATTTTCGACAAGCGAGGTAGTGGACCAATGAACGTGCACGTGACGCCTGAACCCAACATGTATCGTTATGACGAATTCGACCGCACTTTCGTCGATGCCCGTGTCGCCCAGTTCCGCGATCAGGTGGCGCGCCGTATTGACGGCACCATCACCGAAGACGAGTTCAAGCCCATGCGGCTGATGAACGGCCTGTATCACCAGCTTCATGCCTATATGCTGCGCGTGGCGGTGCCGTACGGCACCATGTCAGCGCGCCAGCTCAATGTGCTGGCCGACATTGCCGACAGGTATGACCGCGGTTATGGTCACTGGACCACGCGCCAGAACATCCAGTTCAACTGGATCAAGCTGGAAGAAACGGCTGACATCCTGGACAGGCTGGCCGACGTCGAGATGCACGCCATCCAAACCTCCGGCAACTGCATCCGCAATACCACAACCGATGCTTATGCCGGCGCCGCGGCCGATGAGTTGGCCGATCCGCGCCCGGTGTGCGAACTGATCCGGCAGTGGTCGAGCCTGCATCCCGAATTCAGCTATCTGCCGCGCAAGTTCAAGATCGCCGTCACCGGTTCGCCCAATGACCGAGCGGCCGTCAGGGTGCACGATATCGGCCTGCGCATGCATCTGAACGACAAAGGCGAGCGTGGTTGGGAAGTGCTGGTCGGAGGCGGGCAGGGGCGCACGCCCATGGTTGCCGTGACCGTGCGTGACTGGTTACCGGAAGCCGATCTGCTGCCGTACCTGAACGCCGTCATGCGTGTCTACAACCTGGTTGGCCGGCGGGACAACAAGTACAAAGCCCGCATAAAGATCCTGATCCATGAGATGGGTGCGGAGGCGTTTGCCGCCGCCGTGGAAAAGGAATTTGCCGTGGCGTCGAAAGAAACCATCGAAGTCGACGCGCGCGAGCTGGCGCGTATCTCATCCTATTTCGCGCCGCCCGCCTGGGAAGCTCTGCCGGCCTTCGTACCTGAAGTCGAAGAGAAGAAGCTGGCCGACCGCGGTTTCCGGCAGTGGCTTTCCGCCAACACGGCAGCCCACAAGGTGCCCGGCTACACCATCGTCAATGCCTCGTTCAAGTCGACCGGCGGCATTCCCGGCGATGCTACGTCAGAGCAGATGCGTGCTGTCGCAGCGCTTGCCGATGAATACTCCTTCGGCGAAGTCCGCGTCACCCACGCGCAGAACCTGACCCTGCCGCATGTGCCCACCAAAGATCTGATCGCGGTCTGGGAAAAGCTGAAAGAACAGGACCTGGCACAAGCCAATATCGGCCTTATAGGTGACATCATCTCCTGTCCCGGCCTGGATTACTGCGCACTGGCCACAGCCCGCTCCATTCCGGTGGCCCAGGAGATTTCGACCCGCTTTGCCGACATCAAGAAACAGCACGATGTCGGGCCGTTGAAGCTCAACATTTCAGGCTGCATCAATGCCTGCGGACATCACCATGTCGGCCATATCGGTATTCTTGGCGTGGACAAGAAGGGCAAGGAATTCTACCAGATCACGCTCGGCGGCTCGTCTGCCGAGAATGCCTCGATCGGCAAGATCCTCGGACCCGGTTTCGGGGCTGACGAGATCGCCGGCGCGGTTGAGACCGTCGTCGATACCTATCTGAACGTGCGCGAGCAGGGCGAAGAGTTCCTGCAAACCTACCGCCGCCTGGGCGCGGCCCCTTTCAAGGAGGCTCTTTATGCCGGTAATTGAAGACAACGCTTTCGTCGATGACGTCTGGATCCATCTCGAAGACGGTGACAGCGCTAACGACCGCAGCATGATCATCGTGCCGCTGGCGCGCCTGGAAGAGGCTCTGGCAGACTGGCCGGCCGACCATCGCGGCCTCGGGGTCGATGTGCCCAATGACGTCGATTTGGACCAGCTCAGGCCGCATCTGCCGCGCCTTGAAATTGTCACGCTGAATTTTCCGGGATTCGCAGACGGCAGGGCGTTTTCGCAGGCCCGCAGCATTCGCCATACCGAGCATTTCGCCGGCATCATTCGAGCCCGCGGCAGCTTCCTGCCCGATCAGTATGGCTTCCTGCTGCAGTCGGGTGTCGACAGTTTCGAAGTGTCGGACCGGTTTCCGCTGGAAGAGTGGGTTCGTCATGCCGATGCGGTGCCGGCGACCTACCAGCAGGACTATGTGAGCGGAGGCTTGGCTACGCGCCCTTTCACTGATGCGGGCCGCAGGCAGGAACAACCTCACTACGGATAGCCGTCAAAAACGGTTTCAGAGCCATGACCAATGACCATGATCTTGCCCGTCATCACGGGTTGGAAGGCGAAGCTCTCGTCCAATCTCTGCACCACGGGTTCGGCGACCGGCTGGCGCTGGTGTCTTCGTTCGGCGCGGAGTCCGTTGTGCTGCTGCACATGGCGGCCTGTGTCGATCAGGCAATGCCGGTGATCTTTCTCGATACCGGCAAGCACTTCTGGCAGACCGCATACTACCGCTCCAAAATCGTTGACCTGTTGGGCCTGAAGGATGTCCGCATCATCAAGCCGCGCGCTGCAGATCTGGAACTGCATGACCCGATGGGCAGTTTGTCCGCGCGCGACTCTGATGCCTGCTGCGATGTCCGCAAAGTCCGGCCGCTCGAGCGTGCGCTTGCAGGCTTCGATGCGGTGTTGTCAGGGCGCAAGCGCTATCATGGCGATGCCCGCGAAGGTCTTGCCGCCGTTAGCGTTGATGGTGATGGCCGCGTGAAGGGTGAGCCGCTGGCAGAATATGATGCGCAGGCCGTCGCCGCTTACATGAAGGACCATGACCTGCCGGCGCACCCCCTGGTGGAGCAGGGGTACTTTTCAATCGGCTGTGCGGACTGCACGCAGCGGGGCGGATCGGCAGACAATCCCAGGGCCGGCCGCTGGACAGGACAGAGCAAGACCGAATGCGGCATTCACCTCGGCGCCGACGGACGATTTCGACGTCATTAGCAAAACGGAGTTTGACGACAATGGGCTTAGTCAACGTGGTCGACCACGAGGGCAGGGCGCATGAACTGGAGGTTGTCGAAGGCTGGCGCGTGATGGGGATTATCCGCGAGCACGGGCTGCCGATGGAAGGCCTCTGCGGCGGTGCATGTGCATGCGCCACCTGCCACCTATATGTTGATGATGACTGGCAGGCGAAATTGCATCAGCCGCGCGATGATGAAGACGCCATGCTCGACGAGGTGGATGAGCTTGTATCTGCTCACCCGGTCCTGCCGATTGCCGGTACGCTGATCGAACAGTTACCCGAACTCGCCGGTACCGGATCCTGGCAGTAAAGTGGCAGGGGCAACCATAATTGATCCGAAAACTGAAAAATATCAACAATGCTGGT
>JBPCVV010000258.1:0-5816 GCA_051010195.1 Anderseniella sp.
CCCGTTGCTACAGGTTGATCTTCCTGGACGAAATGGAGAACGATGCCAACAAAGGCCGTTTCGATATTCTTCATTCGCTCGACCCGCCAGCGAACGTCATATTCTTCGCTGACCTCACCGGGGAAACCATAAATGTCAAGGAACCTTACGTCTGTTTGAAGCATCCATGCGTTGTAGTCCTTCATCGCTTTGTCAGTGATGGGCCTGTTGCCATCCAGACCGACTTCTCGAGCCCACATCACTAGAGGTTCTCGATCTTTCAGGCGTCGAAACGGGTTGCGATAAGCGGCCATCTCGCGCTGGCTCAGTTCCCGATAGGTATGGATTTGCATGGTTTGTTCGATGAACAGATTCTGATCAATTGCCAGAGCACGCGCTTTGTCTATTTCCTGCTGATAGAGTTTGTAGTGCTCAATAGCACCGGCTTTGCCTCGTCTCTTTGACGCCTCAGCGACATTGCCGATTGGATAGAAGGGGGCGATCAGCGCCTCCATCATGGCAACGCCCTTCATGCGCTTCTCGTTTTTGCGGGCCCAATCCAGGCCCAAGACCGTACCCCAATCATGGATTACCAGAACGATATTGTCGCCCAGATCAAGCTGCGCCATGATGGCTTCCACGTATTTGCGGTAGTCAGAAAAAGTATATTTGATGTCGGGCTTTCCAGAATCGCCGTGCCCAGGCAGGTCGAAGGCTACAATGCGTCCGTAGGGTTCCACATAAGGCATGATATTGCGCCAAACATAAATAGACTCCGGTGCACCGTGTATGAATACGATTGCGTCGCCCTTGCCCTCATCCACATACGCGATTTTGGTGCCAAGCACCTGCATTGTTTTTTTCTTGTATCGTAGGTCTGACCTGGGAACCATAGCCCGGTACGCACGGGCGGCATCACCAGGTTCGGGTGGCGATTCACTGAGGGGCATTGTAAGACTGGGTTCAGTCGGAGCAGGATTCTGCGCCTGCGCGGTGGATAACGAAGTGTAGAAGCTCAGCAGCGTAAGACACGCGGCGACTGTCAAACTCGACTTGATCATGGTTCTCATAACTCAACTCCTTTGCTGGCGGCCTAACATCTATACGCATTTCGGCCTTCGTGATGCGCATGCTCCTACTACAAATCCTGGTTCCAAAACGTTATTTGGAAGAGGTGAAGTATTCATTGGGTTTAGTCTTTTAATGCGGCGCGCATCGCAGCCATAATCGAGAAATTTCGAATAAATTCTTCTTTGGAGAGTATGGCATCATTATTGAGGTCAGCACGCTGAAAGTCTGCGATGATGGCCTTGCGATGTTCCGCCGGAGCCAAGAAGCCATCGCCGTTTCGGTCCCAGAAGTGGAAGATAACCTTTTTACTTGTTAGGTAGGCGTTCTTTTTTCCTTGTTCTTCAGCTATGAGGTGGAAACCGTAGTCCCAACCCAAAAACTCATTTAAATCTACCTTCTTGTCGTCGTTTGCATCCATGGAGACAAAAACGAGTTTGCGATAGGCTTCGAGGTCACCGATATGCGCAAAGCCTTTGCTCTGGGCGTCCACAGCAGCAAACCCCAGTTCAGCGAGTTCTCGGCCTTCAGACTTTTTCTGGGCGTTAGCAGCTGCCGACGCTACAAAGAAACATACCAAGAGTGATATTAGCTTAGTGGATTTCATAGATTTACTGCTCCTTAGACTTCGTGGACGACATGCTGCTTCTAAAGTATTTAAGCAACATCTATTTTGATTTGTTCGTTTTGTTTGGCGATGGCATCGCAAGCTTCCGTCTTTCCTAACGCCAGTTGACCTTAAGATGGTCGATGTCGCTGGTGATCTTATCTCAGAGGTCGAATGGAGACTGACTCCCGAGCTCCAGACCTACCTTGAGTCTTTCAGGACACCACGCCGTCAGCTGGGCTGGCTTCAGAAACGGCACTTGGCGACCGGTCGGTCGATCCCAGCATCCACCCAAGGGCGTAAACTCCTCTCGCAAGCGAGACGCAAACGAACGACGCTAATTTCCTTTTCACAACAGAAACCTCCCATGCACCACGACATACAGTTTTCGCTCTGATGCCTAATGATGCTGAATTTGCATACCATACCGTATGGTATTAATACCTTATGGTATTGCATTGATCTCTGTCAACGCCGAAAATGGATCTACTGGTCGTGGGCCTCACGGCGCAGGTCCTTCACCTCGCTAGTATTGGCTTCACGGGCAGTATCGCCGGCCAGTCGCTTCTTACCCGCTTCAAGAAACTCCTTCGACCAGCTGTAATACTGGCTTTGGGCAATGCGTTCCTGGCGGCACAGTTCGGCAATGCTGTCCTCACCGCGAAGTCCAGCTAACACAATCCTGATCTTTTCTTCTGCCGAATAACGTCTTCTCGTCTGACGCCGAATATCCTTGATGGCGCGTTCAGCATCTTTTTGATGCCGATCTTTCTTCTGTCTCATCGTTCACTCCCAATAGGTGACGATGAGCCAAAAACACTCCCTTATGCAATTACACTAAGCTGTTCCATAGGCACTGATGGGGGACAAGATATTCGGTGAATGGGGGCATTACGCTGATCCAGAACTGCTTGAGCGTTATATTGAGTATCGAGGCTTTGTTAGGCCGGGAAAAGATGGGGGTACGTCACATACAGCACCAGACCTAATGGCAATTGCAAAGCGAGCGCCAAAATTTGAAAAAGCAGTTCGGGAGGCGTACGCAAAGGCTCGCAGAGAGTTTTTTGAATAGAAATCCCGTTCTGAAACTAGACCGGTCGTCATGTGATAAGGCAATCTCGATCATCAATGTCGAGAGATAGTTGTTCTTTATATATTCTCATGCCAATAGTGTTGCGTGAGCAAGCTGGATGGAATGAATAATCGCGTCGATCTATGGCACTCCGAGACCGGGGGCATCCTCAAGCTTATTGGCGGTCGGGAATCGTTTCAGGAAGCCAGTGATTTGCTTGAACAAACCTGCCGTGACTACCCGAGGCATAATGTTACGCTACGCCAGAGCGCGCGTGTTCTAAGAGAGCAATTGCCACCCCAACCAACAGCAGCCACATGGAGCGAATTGCCGTTCACAGAAGCAGACCGACTACTTGCCAGAGAGACCGCAGAGGCGGTTTTAGAACGTTATATGCGGCCCGAATAGTTTTACAATCGTTGTATAATATGGGCCTATATGGGCCGAAATGACCGGATTTCCAGTCAAATTGTAAAACTTAGATGTTCCGCGTAGGATATTGATTTATATACACTTTACGGGGGTTCGGGTGATGTAGTTTGCTTATCTTCCGTTAACCTATTCCCCAATGCTCACGCTGGTTCGGCAACGTTACTGGTGGCTTAGCCAATTCAGCTTGCCGGTGTCAAGCCCGGCGGTTCGCGGCGTGTCCGAAACCGCGCACTAGGTGCGCAGTTTCTGCAACAGTGAGCCGAGGCCGGTGTCTTTTCGCAGCGATGCAGCAGCTGTTGCTGGCTCCGGGGCGGGTGCTTCGGCTGCAGGCTGCGGCTGCGCTGCGCTTGCATCGGGTTGAGCAGCTGCCGGCTGTCCGATTGACATGCCAGACACATCGAGCGGTTTTTTCAGCAGTGACGAGCCTGCGCCGGCCACGGCCGCTTCCTGCGCGGGTGCCGCGGCTGCCGCCGGAGCTGGTGCTGGAGCAGGTGCCGGCGCTGCCTGTGGAGCAGGTTGTGGCGCAACAGCAGGTTGTGGCGCTGCAACCGGTGCGGGTGCAGCAGCAGGTGCATTCTCACCATCCGCTTCGCCAAATTGACCGGTCTCAGGATTGAAATCTGCAGCTTCCGGCGCTGTATCCTCATAACCGACATCATAGGACTGCATGCGCCAGCGCGCGACGATGGCTTCCAGGAAGCCTTCATCCGGCACATCGATGCTCCAGTTGCGGGTGAACGAGGCGGTGGAACTCTTCGGCAACGCATGGCGCGGTAGCAGATCGAATTTTATCCGGGTCGGCAGCGATACGCCTTCACCGAAGGTGACAGCCTCGCCGGTGCCCATTGTCGGCATGAATTCCATCAACGAGGCGGCAGCATCGGAAATACCGGCTTTCAGAATTTCCTGGTCGCGCTCGTTGGTCAGGCGCATGGAAAACACCGTGTTGCACTGTGACAGGATGGTTGGATCCAGCTCTGAAGGACGCTGCGTGATAATGGCCAGCGACACTCCATATTTGCGGCCTTCCTTGGCGATACGCGAGATGGCTCGTTTTGTCGGCTCAAATCCGCTGGTCTTGTCAGACGGCACGTACCTGTGGGCTTCTTCGCACACGAAGGTAATCGGTACGCGGCCCTGGCTCCACAGACCAAAGTCAAATGCCATACGCGCAAGCACGGATACGCAGACATTGATCACTTCAGAAGGCAGGCCGCCGAGCTCAAGCACCGTGATTGGCTTGTTGTCGACCGGGATACGGAAGATACGCCCGACCACTTCAGCCATATTGTCAGAAATGGTCATGTGGCCGAACATGAATGCATAGCGCGGGTCACGCGTCATGGTGTCCAGGCGCGCCTTGAGCCGCTTGAACGGGGCAAGTTCGCCTTTCAGGTCGAGCTTGCCGAGATGTTCCTCAATCAGGCTCATCAGGTCTGACGACCTGTATGGCACCGGTGTGTCGACACCCAGGTTCATGGTGTCTGCAGGGTCTTTCGAGCGCAGGCTCGGCGCCGTCGTCTTGTCGCGGCGGGTGCTGGCGGCGTAGCGGGTTTTCGCCAGCGGGATCAGTTCACGCAGGATTTCGACGTCCTGCTCTCGGTTTGGCTGGTTGCCGATCAGGATTTCAACGACTTCCTCGAAATTGAGCAACCAGAATGGCAGCGACATGTTCGCCGGCTGGATGACTTCAGCGTATTCTTTGAAAGAAGATGCGTATTCGCGGTGAACATCCAGCAGCAGAATATGCGCCTTGGGATTTTTTTCCAGGATGCGGCGCAGGATCAGTGCAACCGAACATGACTTGCCGGTACCCGTCGTGCCCAGTACGGCGAAGTGCTTGCCGAGCAGTTCATCGATTTTGACCATGGCAGGAATGGTTATGTCCTGCTGGATGTGGCCAATCCGGATCGAGGTATCTTCATCGCTGGCATAGGCCATCGACAGTTCGGTCTGGGACGCGCGCGAAACAATGTCGCCGAGGCCGGGATAGGACGACACGCCACGCCGGAAGCTCTTGGGGTTGCCGCTGTCATCCTTCGGCAGTTCACCGATGAATTCCACCTCCACGATGCGCATTTCCTGCTCCGGGTTTTCCAGCGACGGAGTGGGAGAACTCAGTGCTGACACCAGCGCAAGCGTGACAGTTGCCTCGGTGTCCACTTTCAACAGCGTGCCGATTTCCGGTGAGCCATCATTGCCGGGGGAAAACGCATCATCGGCATCCAGCAGGATGATCGCGTGCGCACCTGTCACCGCCACAATACGGCCAATGCGCTCACTGGCCATGTTCATGGGTCCGCGCGAAGATGTAGCAGCAATGGGTTGCGTGGTCATTTGGTGTGCCTTCTAATGAGCCGGTGGTGCCGGCATATCTGTTTCAGCCTGCGCTGTGTTCTGTTGGTCGGACGCCGTTTCGGCCTCGATGTGAGTTGCGTGAGCTGCGCCTATCGGAATGGTAAAACGAGCGCACGTCCCGGTGTTCTGCTGGCTCTCCAGGGTAAATTTGCCGCCGTGGGACTTGATAAGTGCTGCAGATATCGGCAAGCCCAGACCGGTTCCCTCATTGCTGCTACTGTGGCCGTTACGCACCTGGCCGAATGGCTGCGTAGCCATCTGCAGTTCTTCCTGGCTCATGCCACGGCCCGTATCGGTGAT
>JBPCVV010000259.1:0-3531 GCA_051010195.1 Anderseniella sp.
ACGCGGCAGTTCAAAGTCGCAACCGCCATGACGCCGCGTATGTATCAGGAAAATTTTGTGTCGGCCGCGGATTAAGCGCCGCCGAACAGTCGGCTTGCTGAAGGAGCGAGGAAAAAAGGCGACTGAAGGCCACTTGCAAGGGTGAGGTAGATAACCGCTCTTGATGGCACGAAGCGGGAATTGGCTTTGTGGCAGCTTCTGATGGTCAGCTGAAACGACGATCTCAGCCCTCTGATTTCAGTCTCAGCAATTTGAGCCCGTCGCAAGTAATCCGATCTCAATCTCATCTATTGTGAGCCGAAGCCAAATTATAATCTCAAATAATCTGAGCCAGAAATGCCGATGATCTCAATCCCGCCCGCCGATAGTCTCAATCCATTAGTGTGCCACGAAGGCGAGGAGATGTGCCGATGATTTAGACACATTGATGCAGCCATGCTGCATGAGAGATGAGGGGAGGCCCCTCGGGATCGGCGTGCAGGCGCAGGCCCCAAACCACCCTGAGCTGCATGGGTCAAGAGCCCTTGTGGTGAGCGTCAGGGAAAAGGCACGGCACGACCGTGTCAGGTACGGATCAAGGAGACGAGCACTCGTGAACCATCGCTGAGGTGTCGAAAGAGATCAGATGTCGTCAAAACCGGACGCTAGTGGAAATCCGGGACAAGTCCGAGGGCAACCTGTCTACTGCTCGGGCGGCGGCCGGCATAGAGATGGCGTGACCTTGATCCAGGCTCTTGTGCGGAACGTGGGAACCTGTCGCCCGGATGCGAAGGGAGACGCTCAAGTGGAAGCCCCACGAGAGCCAGCGTACCGATGCCGGGCACAGGGACGGAGTTGCTCGTAGTAGTGATGAAGGGGCTGTAATGGCGCTGGAGCGAAGGGGCGACATTGTCCTGCTTTGGACGGAAGAACAACCAGCGATGGGAGGATTCTTTTGGAGAAAGCGAAGTCGTTCGATATTTCCAAACGAGCCGTCTGGGATGCCTACCTTCGGGTCAAGGCGAACCAGGGGGCCGCGGGCGTAGATGATCAGTCGATCCAGGACTTCGAGGTTGATCGGAAGAACAACCTTTATAAGCTCTGGAACCGGCTGGCGTCGGGGAGTTACTTTCCGCCACCGGTACGGCGGGTGGAAATTCCCAAGGCAGATGGTGGCAAGCGACCTCTTGGCATACCGACGGTCACCGATCGGATTGCTCAGATGGTTGTGAAGATGGCGCTGGAGCCGAAAGTGGAACCCCACTTTCACCCGGACTCTTATGGTTATCGACCTGGAAAATCAGCCGTCGAGGCTGTGGGCGTCGCCCGACAGCGTTGCTGGCGAAATGACTGGGTTGTCGATCTTGATGTTCGGGCATTTTTCGACAGCGTCGGACACACTCTGCTGATGCGTGCTGTGTGCAAACACAGCGATTGCAAATGGACGAGGTTGTACATCGAGAGGTGGCTTAAGGCTCCGGTTCAGCATGAAGATGGGACCTTGGAACCTCGGGACAAGGGAACCCCGCAGGGTTCGGTTATAGCGCCAACAACAATGGAGCAAACTTTCGGATAAAATGGGGTCTCCGTATCCCTCGGAGCTGTGTGGCTGCTGGGCTTACGGAGTGGCGAGATGTCGAGATCACGCTCGTCATCGATATTGCCACGTCCATTGATGGAAAGCCCCAGCCATGAAAGACCGCCTTCGCATACGACTCCGCCTTACGTTCGAGCCGAACCGGTTCGCCACCGAGCAATTGATCAAGGTTTATGAAGTACTCAAGCCTCTTTTGTCGCGCACAACTGCTGCGTCGTCCTCATCCAATCCAGACAGGAGCAAGTGCTCTGCCGCCAAGGCCGAGGAGGGTAAGCAATGAGCGATACGCGCATGGTAGCGGGTTATGCCCGCGTCTCCTCCGAGCAGCAGGCCAAGAGTGGCGCCATTGAGAGCCAGATCGCTTTTTTGAGAGAGCGTATTGCGGGCGATGGTGAACAGATCGCCGAAGAGATGTTGTTCATCGATGCCGGTGTCAGTGGCGCCACCTTGGTTCGACCGCAATTGGAGCGGCTCAGGGATCACGCAGCGTTCGGCCTGATGGACCGCCTCTATGTCTTGTCGCCAGACCGCCTGTCACGCAAATATGCGCATCAGGTCCTGTTGATGGAGGAATTGGCGACCTGCGGTGTTGACGTGGTGTTCCTCAATCATGCCGTCGGCACATCTCCGGAAGAGGAAATGTTGCTACAGATGCAAGGCATGATCTCAGAGTATGAGCGAGCCAAGATCATGGAGCGCAATCGTCGCGGTAAACTCCATGGCGCCAGACGTGGCAGCGTCAATGTTCTCTCAACAGCGCCCTATGGCTACCGCTATAGTCGCAAGCATGATGCAACGCCGGCTCAGTATCTCATCGACTTGCAGCAAGCGGGCGTGGTGCGTCAAATCTTCCACTGGATCGGCGTCGACCGTCTGAGTATTGGCGAAGCGGTGCGTCGGCTTGATGAGGCAGGCATCGAAACGTACACGGGCAAGGCGCATTGGGATCGCAGTGTTGTCTGGGGGATGCTGCAGAACCCTGCTTATATGGGCCGTGCTGCTTTCGGTAAGACCAAGTCCCAGGGCCTCCTGCCACGTGTTCGCGCATCCCGCCATAGCGCCGAAACACGTAAGAGAGGGTATTCTGCGGTACGCACCAAACGGAGTGAATGGATCGAGATCCCGGTCCCCGCTATCGTCAGTGAGGATCTCTTTCTTGCCGTTCGAGAGCAACTGGATGAGAACCGCAAACAAGCCCGTCAGCGCCGCCGCGGTGCGGCCTTCCTCCTTCAAGGGCTGACCGTCTGCGGTCACTGCCGCTACGCCTATTACGGCAAAAAGGTCAGCAAGTCGGCTGCCAAGGGGGGACGGCAATATGCCTATTATCGCTGTATCGGCACGGATGCTTATCGCTTCGGCGGCGAGCGGGTTTGTAACAACAAACAGGTGAGAACAGAACGACTTGATGAACTCGTATGGCAGCAAGTTGTCGAGCTCCTGTCGGAGCCTGGCCGACTGAAGAACGAATACGAGCGCCGGTTGGATCTGCTCGAACAGAATGAACGGAAGAACATCGATACAGCCGCCCTGGAGAAACAAAAACGCCACCTGGAACAAAGCAAATCAAGGCTCATCGACAGCTATGCCGAAGGGGTTATCGATAAAGGCGATTTCGATCCTAAGATCCAACACGTTAAGATCAAGCTGCAGCAGATCGCGCATCAAATTGAAGAAACCAAGCGGTATCAGGCCGGTCAGTTCGAATTGTTTTTGATCATCAATCGCCTCGAAGAATTTGCAGCAGCTGTCAATGACCGATTGAGCACGATCGATTTCACGACCAAACGCGAGATCATTCGTGCCTTGGTCAAACGCATCGAAATTCGCAAAGATGAGATCATCGTCGTCTTTCGCGTCGATCCCGATCCGGGTGGCCATCGGGATGACGAAAATCCAGGCAGTGGCTCAATTATCCTTCAAAGCGGGAAGAAAAGTTTGCAACAACGTAAGTGGAG
>JBPCVV010000260.1:0-10427 GCA_051010195.1 Anderseniella sp.
AATGCCTTGGCGACAGACACCACTTGAGACTGGGTCACATTTGAAATCGCCAACTGCTTTGCTGAAGCAAGCGCCGCACTGTCCGCCAGGCCCTGAAGCGTCGACTGCTTCCTGACCATCAGGCCGACATCTATCGTGCCGCCGGCAACCATCATCAAGACGGTTGCACCAATGGCCAGGGGCATGGCCAGGCCCGCGCGTTCGTCGGATATCAGTTTATTCAGCAGTCTCATGTTCGGTCTCGCCTCACGACGACCATGCGAATCGGAAAAACTGTCTTGCAAAGATATGCAATCAACAGAAAAACTCTTATGGCCGTCCTTGCACAATGCGCCGTTGCTTCACGACTTGGTTATGCCACCGCACGTATGTTTAATTGTCCGATATTGAAATTTCGTCCATAAATTGCCGAAAATTTTAGGTAAATTTGAAGCAGTCTTCTCCCCAACATTTGTCAAACTGTCGAATTCAGTCACGCCGGAAAGGGCTCGAATTGTTCCGGCTTTCTGCAGTGCCGCTGTGAATTAAACAACGCTTTACCTTATGTTGAATCTCACAGGTTGGATTGCTTGTGATGGGTTATACTTGGGAATCTTTTTTACTGGCTGCTGACGAGGCACAGCGGCCGAAATCAATTGCAGGGGCGACGCAAGAATGGATTTTCCGCTACGTGTTCTGATCGTCGATGACGATCCTCTGCAGCGCGCCGTCCTGGAGCAGATTTTCTCGACGCATGGCTCGGCAGTCGTTGAAACCGGGGCCGACGGTCTCGACGCCGAATCGATCCTGGAAAATTCGACCGACCCGTTCGACCTGATCGTGCTCGATCTGGTGATGCCAGAATATGACGGTATCAAGTTTATTTCCTACCTTGAGAGTCAAAACGTGAAGGCGCGGCTTCTTCTGCTTTCAGGCTTGCCCAAGGACGTTGTCAGGATGTCCAACACCCTCGCCCAGGCAAGCGGCCTGACGTCTATCGGCAGCCTGCAAAAGCCCCTCCACCTGCAGGATCTGCTGGCAATTGTCCATGGCCAGAAGTGGCCGCGTAGGAAAGTTCGGCAATCGAAAGTCGAGTTCATCCCGCAGCTTGGGAACATGTAAAAACAGAGCCCCTGCAACAAGCACGGTCGGATGGCGAAACCCCCTTGCCGCGACCCTTGCCCCGTGCTCAACTTGCTGTCATGAAAACCCTGTTGCTGATGCGCCATGCCAAGTCGGACTGGGATCATCCTGACCTGGACGATCACGACCGGCCCCTGAACAGGCGCGGGCTGCGCAATGCTCCCCTGATGGGCAAGTTCCTGCGTGACTCAAAGCTGATTCCAAACGCCTGCCTGACCTCGACCGCCGTCCGCGCCCGCCACACCGCATGGCTGGCGGCAGCGGCCATGGGCCGGGATTTCACCATCATCGAAGTACCGACATTGTATGATTTCGGCGATGGCGAAGCCATTGAGCGCGCCATTGCCATGCACGGCGGCAACCACTCCTGCCTGCTGGTGGTTGGACACAACCCGTGCGTCCAGGCATTCGCCCTGCATGGCAGCGACAAGGACGGCGACGCCGATGCCAGGGCTGATCTTTCCGCCAAGTACCCGACCGCGGCGATCACCCGTATGGAGTTCGACATGGCCAACTGGTCAGCCCTGCCGCGCACCAAAGGCAGTATAAAGGCCTTCTGGAAGCCACGGGACGTCACCTGAAAACCCCTCATGTCCATCCGGATAAATATATTAAAATCAGAATATTATACGAAAAACTTGAGAGAAATTTGTTGGTAGATCCGGTTGAGTTTGACTGCACACCCTGAACACACCATATGCCGGAAGGACAAGTTTTTCCGGGGAACAGACCACTGAGTTCTTTTCTGACAGGCATCATGAATGAGGCCCGCAATGCCGCGGGCGGCGTCAAGGACTTCGCCACCGGGATGGTTTCGCCCAACCTGCGCATTGGCGTGACCGGCCTGTCGCGGTCCGGAAAGACCGTGTTTATCACTGCCCTCGTCCACGCCCTGTTGCACGGCGGCCGCCTGCCGCTGTTTGCCAGCCTCACCCAGGGTCGTATCAACCGGGTGTACCTGGAGCCTCAGCCCGACGATGATGTGCCGAGATTTGCCTATGAAGATCATGTCGAGGCCCTGACCGGCACTGACCGGCACTGGCCGCGCAGCACCAACAGGCTGTCACAACTGCGGCTCACCATCGAATATGAGGCGTCCGGTCTCATCGCCCGCAACCTGCAAAGTTCAAGGCTGCATATCGACATCATCGACTATCCCGGCGAATGGCTGCTTGATCTGCCGCTGATGACCCAGTCGTTTGCGCAGTGGTCGGCGGCAACCCTGGAGGCCAGCCGGCGCGAACCGCGCCGGTCGCTGGCCAGGAAATGGCTGGCTCACCTGAAAACCCTGGATGCGACGGCGCCCGCCGATGAAACAGCGGCGCAAAACGCGGCCAAGCTGTTTACCGCCTACCTGGCCTCGTGCCGGGCCGATGAAGTGTCCCTGTCCACCCTGCCGCCGGGGCGTTTCCTGATGCCGGGCGACCTGGAGGGATCTCCCCTGCTCACCTTTGCGCCGTTGCCGCTTGACCCTGAAACCACGGCCGAGGACGGCTCCATGCACGCGTTGATGGAGCGCCGCTACAATGCCTATGTCAGCCGCATTGTGGAGCCGTTCTTCTACAATCACTTCGCCCGCCTCGACCGCCAGATCGTTCTGGTCGACACGTTGAGTGCGCTGAATGCCGGAGCCGCATCCGTCAACGATCTCAAGACCGCGCTGACGGATGTGCTGTCCTGCTTCCGGCAGGGCGCCAACTCCTGGGCATCCGCCGTGTTTGGCCGGCGTGCCGACCGCATCCTGTTTGCCGCAACCAAATCCGACCTGCTGCACCATTCCAGCCATGACAAGCTGGAAAACGTGCTCGGCCTGATCGTTGCCGATGCGGCCAAGCGGGCGGAGTTTGCCGGCGCCCAGATCGATGTCGCCGCAATTGCCGCCATCCGCGCCACTCGAGAAGCCAGTGTGAAGCAGGACGGTGAAACCCTGGACTGTATTGCCGGCACACCGATCGCCGGTGAGGAAGTGGCCGGGGAAGAATTTGACGGCACCACCGAGGCAGCCATATTTCCAGGCGACCTGCCGGACGATCCCGCCGCCGCACTGGACGGGTCGCTGGAAGGTGAACTGAAGTTTGTGCGCTTCCGTCCACCGGCGATGGACACGTCCGGCGAGGCCGGCGCCGTGGCCACCTTTCCGCATATCCGGCTGGACCGGACCCTGGAGTTTCTCGTGGGAGACCGCCTGATATGACCGACGACCCGCGCAAACCGAAGGCGTTCCGCCTGCAGCCTGATCCGTCGAGCCCGGAAAAACCCTCTGGCGCAGCGGCCAAGGAAGATGCGCCAAAGGCCAGCGCCAGGAAACCCCGGGCGGCAAAGACAAAACCGAAAGGCAGGCGGCCGCGGGCGCTGGCTGCCCCGGAAATCCACTTCGAGGAACCCTCCGATGACGCGCTGCTGCCAGCCATCGCCCGCGACCACACAATCGCGAAGCGGTTCCGCTGGGGCGGCATCCTTTTGTCCGGGGCGCTCGGGCTGGCCGGCCTGTGGGCGGGACTGGCCGCAACCCAGCTGATCGAGGACCTGTTTGCCCGCTCGCCCACCCTCGGCTGGATCGGCTCGGGGTTGCTGGCGCTGGTGCTGGTCGCCGCCCTTGCCATCATGTTGCGAGAACTGTTCGGCCTGTGGCGGCTGAAGCGGCTGGGCACAACCCAGGCCGATGCAACGCGCGCCATATCCGCAGATGATGCCAAGGCCGCACAAGCCACGCTTGTCGACCTGCACGCCATCTATGATGCCAGGCCCGACATGCGCTGGGGGCTTGCCCAGCTCAAGGAACATTCTGAAGCGATCATGGACCCTGCTGACCGTATCAAGCTGGCCGAACGCGACCTGATGAAACCGCTGGACGAGGAGGCAAGCCGCATCATTGCCCGTGCCGCGCGCCGTGTCAGCGTGGTGACGGCCATCGCGCCTGCTGCGCTCGATATCGCGCTGGTCGGCGCACAGAACCTGCGCATGATGCGCGAACTGGCAACCCTTTATGGCGGCAGACCCGGAACACTGGGCACCATACGCCTGGCAAAAATGGTCGCCGGCCACCTGGCTGTCACCGGCGGCCTCGCCCTGTCGGACGGTGTTATCAGCGCCGTCATCGGCAAAGGACTGATCGGGCGGTTGTCAGCGCGTTTCGGCGAAGGCGCGGTAAACGGCATTCTCACTGCCCGGATTGGACTTGCTGCGATGGAACTGTGCCGGCCATTGCCATTCCTGACCCAGGCCAAGCCCGGCCTTGCCGACTTCATGCGCGAGGTGGTCAATGTCGGCGGGGATGGCGAACAAGGAAACCGAGACAAATCGGACAAGCCGGATTAAGCTCACCGTCAGGCAGAGGGAGACCAGTCCATGACCACACTTGTTATTCTCGGCATCCTGGGTGCCATCATCTTCTATGGCATCAGCATCTACAACGCGCTGGTCAAGGCAACGCAGATGGTCAAGGAAGCCTGGAGCGGCATTGATGTGCAGCTCAAGCGCCGCAGTGACCTGATCCCCAATATCGTTGAGAGCATCAAGGGCTATGCCGGCCACGAGAAGGACACGCTGCGCGAAGTCACCGAAATGCGCACCCGCGTTCAGGCTGTGCCGGAAGGTGACGTGGCCGGCCGGGCTGTCGCTGAGGGCCTGCTGAGCCAGGCGCTTGGCAAACTGATGGCCGTGGCCGAAGCCTATCCGGACCTCAAAGCCAACGAGAATTTCCTGCAGTTGCAGCAGACCCTCGACAAGATCGAGGGTGAGGTGCAGATGTCACGGCGTTACTACAACGGTGCAGCCCGCGACCTGAACGTGAAGGTCGAAAGCTTCCCGTCCAATTTTGTCGCCAACTACTTCAAGTTCCAGACCGTGGAATTCTTCGAAATCGAGGACGCCGGCGACCGCGATGTGCCGGAAGTGAAATTCTGACCGTGTCGGCCGCGTTGCGAGGAATTACCGGCATGAGGCAGAGTCTGGTTCACACCTTGTGTGTCGTGTTCGCTCTGCTGTGCATGGCCGGCCACGCCCATTCGGCTGAAGAAATCCTCAATTTCAGCTCAAAGGTCGAAGTGTTCCAGAGCGGCAAACTGCGGGTGGTGGAAACCATTCGGGTGCGCGGCGAGAACTCTCGGATCAAGCGCGGCATCTATCGTGACTTCCCCCTGATGGTTGAGGACGCGGACGGACGCGAGGGCGAGGTAGGTTTCAAGATCATCTCCGTCACCCGTGATGGCAAACCCGATAATTTCCGCATTGACAAGGCAAGCCGCTCTGCCCGGGTCTATGTCGGCAGCAAGGATGTATTCATCGGCGCTGGCGAGTTTACCTACAAGATCACCTACGAGACCGACCGCCAGATCAGGTTCTTTTCCGGTCATGACGAACTGTACTGGAACGTGACCGGCAATTTCTGGGATTTTCCCATCCGCCAGGCGCGCGCCGACATCGTCTTGCCGCAAGGTGTCTCCGCGACCGACACGGCGTATTTCACCGGTCGATATGGCGCAACCGGCGCGGATGCGCGCTCGTACATGGCCGATGACGGCAATATAGTGGTGTTTCAGACAACCGCCCCGCTCGGGGCCCGTGAAGGACTGACTGTTGCGGTCAAGATGCCGAAGGGCAGCATCGCGCGCCCGAGCCAGCGCCAGGAAATGGGCTGGTTCTGGCGCGACAATGCAGCCTTCATCATGGGCTTTTTCGGCTTCCTGGTGATCGGGTATTACTATTTCTGGGCCTGGCAGCGGGTCGGCCGCGACCCGCCTGCTGGTATCATGGTACCGCGCTGGGATGCACCTGACGGCATATCGCCGGCCCAGGTGCACTACATCGAAAACCGGGGCCTGTCCGGCCACGACGCGTTTTCTTCTGCCTTGCTCAACCTTGCCGTAAGGGGCCTGGTTGAACTGGAAGATCTCGACGGCGACGTCACCATAAAGCCGACGGGCGCAACACTGCGGCAATCGCTGCCGGTCGGTGAAGCAGCGATCCTGGAAAAACTCGGAACTGCCGGGCAGGAATTCCGCATCGCCAAATCAAACACCGCCGCGGTCAAGTCGCTGACCAAAAAGTTCCGCTCGGCACTCAACACCGAACACCGCAACAAGTTCTTTGACCAGAACCTGGGCTATGTATTCGCCGGCATCGGAATTTCACTGCTGACCCTGCTCGTCACAATCGTCTCTTCAGGCGCTGGCGCGAATTTCATCATCCCGCTGGTCATTCTGGTCGCCGTGGCAACATTCATTACCGTCATCACCTTCAGCGTCGCTCTGAAAGTCTCCCGCTCAGGCGGACTGGTCGGCAAGATCGGCTCCGTCATGCGGTGGTTTGTGCTCGGCTTTTTTGCCATGAACCTGTTGCCGCTGCTCGGCTCGCTTGCCGTGGACATGACCGTCAAGCCGGTGGTCCTTGCCATCATCGCCGGCGTGTTCATGATCAACATCCTGTTTTTCTTCCTGCTTGGCGCCCCGACGCCGCTTGGGCGGCACCTGATGGATGGCATTGAAGGTTTGAAAACCTACATCAACCTGGCCGAAAAAGACCGCATGAACCTGGCCGGTGCACCGGCAATGTCGCCCCAGCATTTCGAGACCATGCTGCCTTATGCCGTTGCCCTGGGACTTGAAAAACCCTGGTCGAACGCCTTTCAGGCCTGGCTTGCCTCTGCTGCGGGAGCTGCTGCCGCGGCCAGCTATTCACCAACCTGGTATCACGGCGGCAATTTTTCGTCCGGCAGCATCGGCAAGACCATGTCCGGCCTGCCGGCTTCCATCGGCAAATCAATGACCAATGCGATGCCGGCGCCCAAATCATCGTCGTCCGGTTTTTCCGGTGGTGGCGGATTTTCCGGCGGCGGCGGTGGCGGCGGTGGTGGTGGTGGCTGGTAAACCAGCGGGTGATTGCCTAAATTCATCGTATGAACGCATCTCTACAACCGCTGAACGCTGAAGCCCAGCAGGCCCACCGCTGGCGCAACCGGCTGCACACCTGGCTGATGGTGTCCGGGTCCGCCCTGCTCATGGCCCTGATTGCCTACAGTGTGTTCGGTACATCCGGCATTGTGTGGGCTGTGGTTTTGACCGCCTTTGGCTTGTGGCAGGCGGGGCGCGTGTCGCCCAAAATGGTGTTGAGACTGTACAAGGCGCGGGCCCTGACCAGCGAGGAAGTGCCACAACTGCACCAGTTGATGCGCGAACTGACCAGGCGGGCTGACCTGCCTGCAGTGCCACAACTGTATTATGTACCGTCGCAGATGATGAATGCATTTGCTGTCGGCAAAATAAATGATTCCGCCGTTGCGGTGACCGACGGGCTGATCCGCAATCTGACACTCAGGCAACTGGTCGGCGTGCTGGCCCACGAGGTCAGCCATATCCGCAATGAAGACCTGACCGTGATGGCGCTGGGCGATGTTCTGTCCCGGCTGACAGGCACCTTGTCCACGATTGGATTGCTGATCGGCATTCCGGCCGCGCTGCTCACCGGTGGCGGAGTGTTTTCCTGGGTAACCATCGCGGCCCTTGTCGCGGCCCCGACGATCGGCGGGCTGCTGCAACTGGCGCTGTCGCGCGCCCGCGAATACGATGCCGACCTCGACGCGGCAGGCCTGACCGGAGACCCGGAAGGACTTGCGTCTGCCTTGCAGACGCTGGAACAGAAACAGGGCAGCATGTGGGAAAAACTCGTCCTGCCCGGCTCCAGGTCACCGGAACCGTCGCTGCTGCGCAGCCATCCCAAGACATCGGACCGTGTCGAACGGCTGTTGTCCCTGCGCACCACCACACCGCCGATCATTGCCAGGCCGGACCGGCCGATGCGCCCTGCCCGGTCCATCGTTCCCCCGGTTCGCCGGCCCCGCATCAATCTGGGCCGCATGGGAGTGTGGTATTGAGCTCAGCGCGTCGGCAGCCATGAATTATTGTTGCCCGGACGCCGACATGCCCGCATAGTCATGTCTCCCTCCTAAAGGCGTATTCGCCACTAACCCGGAGACATCCAAAAATGATACTCGCACACGCACTGCTGCAGGCGTTGAAAGACTACGGTGCCGGTGAAATTTTCGGTATTCCCGGAGACTTCGCACTGCCACTTTTTCGCCAGATCGAACGCCTCGACACGCTTCCGCTTTTTACTCTCAGCCACGAACCGGCGGTGGGCTTTGCAGCCGACGCGGCAGGCCGCTATCGCGGCACAATCGGCGTGGCCTGCGTGACCTATGGCGCCGGTGCGCTGAACATGATCAATCCCGTGGCCACGGCCTATGCCGAGAAATCCCCGCTGGTTGTGATATCCGGGGCACCGGGCGCAGCAGAACGCACCATGGGTCTCGGCCTGCATCACCAGGTCAAGCATTTCGACAGCCAGATGCTGATCATGCGCGAGGTAACCTGCGCCCAGTGCGTACTGGACGACCCCGCAACCGCGCCCGCCGAGATTGCACGGGTACTGACTGCGGCACGGCACCAGTCAAGGCCGGTCTACATCGAGTTTCCCCGTGACATGGTTGAAGCAGACGTATCCGAAGTGCCGCCTTACAAACCGCCTGTCCAGAACCGCGAGGCGGCAAGGGAAGCTGCGCGCCAGGCGCTGAACATGCTGGAAGCAAATAAGCACCCGGCCATGCTGCTGGGGGTCGAGATCCGCCGCTACGGCCTGGAAAGGAAGGTCGCCAAGCTGGCCAAGACACTTGGCATTCCGGTCCTGACCACCTTCATGGGACGCGGCATCCTGGCTGAGGTTGGGGCTCAGACTGCAGGCACCTATCTGGGCCTTGCCGGCGATGTTGCCACCCGCCGCCTTGTCGAGCGCGCCGATGGTCTTCTCATGCTCGGCGTCATTCTGTGCGACACCAATTTCGGCGTTTCCAAACGCCAGATCGACATGCGCAACAGCGTTCACGCTTTTGACGGTGCGGTTCATTTTGGACACCATTCCTATTCGGGCGTAGTCCTTGAAGCCTTTGTCGATGCCCTGATGGCAGCGGCGAAAAAACTCGGCAGCGCGAAATCGGCCACAGCCTCCTATCCAACCGGTCTCAAATCTTCCAAGCGCAAGCTCAAGCCGCTGGATGTTGCAACCGCGGTCAATGATTTCTTTGCAGCCCATGGCGTCATGCCCATCGCGTCCGACATGGGCGACTGCCTGTTCACCGCCATGGACATCGAGCACACCGCCCTGCTGGCGCCCGGCTACTATGCAACCATGGGCACCGGCATTCCGTTCGGCCTTGGCCTGCAGGCCGCCAGCGGCAAGCGCCCGCTGGTGCTGGTCGGCGACGGCGCGTTCCAGATGACCGGCTGGGAACTGGGAAACTGCAAGCGCCTCGGGTTGAACCCGATCGTATTGCTGTTCAACAACACTGCCTGGGGAATGTTGAAGGCGTTCCAGAAAGACACCGGATACAACGACCTGGATGACTGGCACTTTGCCAAACACGCCGGAACCATGGGCGGCAAGGGAGTGCGGGTATCGACGCCGGCACAACTGACAGCGGCCCTTGAACAGGCCCATGGCGACGAGAGCTGCTTCCAGCTGATCGAGATCATGCTGCCGCGTGACGCCCTGTCCCAGACCCTGTCCCGCTTCACCGACGCCATAGCCAGCAAGTCTGCCCTGGCAGCCGGAACCGAGGCTTGACGTTGCGCCGCCAGCACTGGGCCGCGCTTGCCGTTGTTGGCGCGCTGATGGCGGCAGGCCTGATCGGCCTGGGCCGCAATCTCATCTGCCAATGCGGCTATGTGAAACTGTGGCACGGCGAGGTGATGTCGTCGGAAAACTCGCAACACATCCTCGACTGGTATTCACCGTCTCACGTGCTGCACGGACTGGTTTTCTACATGGTGCTGCATTTCCTCCTGCCCCGCATGAGCGTCGCCTGGCGGCTGATCGTGGCCGTCGTCGTGGAGGCCTCGTGGGAGGTCGTCGAGAATACAAGCTGGATCATCGACAAGTATCGCGAAGACACGATCGCACTGGACTATTATGGCGACAGTGTTCTGAATTCGATGTCCGACATGGCCATGATGGTCGTGGGTTTCTTCATCGCATCACGCGCCCCGGTATGGGTGTCAGTAGGGATTTTCATAGCAGCAGAACTGATTGTCGGTCTGAACATCCGTGACGGTCTGCTGCTCAACGTCATCATGCTGCTATACCCGCTGGAGTGGATCAGGCAGTGGCAGGCAAGCCTTTCAACATAACTCAGGAAATTTCGCGATGTGATCAACTGCACATCCGCCCACTGGCATTTCGCCTAGGTTCATTTCCAACAACAAGGTGATGAATAAAAACAAAGCGGCTTCCCCACTCCCTGCAAACCGGGCACC
>JBPCVV010000261.1:0-3600 GCA_051010195.1 Anderseniella sp.
ACTCAGGAAATTTCGCGATGTGATCAACTGCACATCCGCCCACTGGCATTTCGCCTAGGTTCATTTCCAACAACAAGGTGATGAATAAAAACAAAGCGGCTTCCCCACTCCCTGCAAACCGGGCACCGCCAAAACAACAAAAAAACAACATCACCCCACGAAAACAACTGGGCTTTTGCCCATTAAAGCCGGTACCAGAGGGTCCTCCTCCCGCCCAATGGTACCGGCGAAATTATTTCTGCTATTGCAAACAGGTTTTCCGCGGCGCATTGGTCGCGGGTAATGCATGCCACGATCTGCTGACTGGGAAATTTTGTGATGTTCAGATACCTGATAACTGTAATGATTGTGCCGGTGACGGAAGCAACGGCCAACTAGGGTCATACCCAATACTCTTATCCGGCAGTTGCACCGAATGTCATCAGACGAGAAAAAACGAACATTTTCAGATGTTTGCAGGGACGTCTTCTGGCTGTCTTTCGTCACGGCCTACTGCTATGTCCGCCACCCCTATCTGACCTGTTTCACCTGGATGTTGGGAAAGAAATTGCCGACACCCGCAGATCCGGACCATCCAGTAGACAAGTTTTTCTGGCGCAAGATATTCGATCGTGATCCGTCTTCGGTTGCCCTGAGCGACAAGCTTCGGGCCAAGCAGATCGCAATCGAGCTGTGTCCGGATATCAAGGTCCCCGAAACCCTGTGGACCGGCCAACGGTTCGAAGACATCCCGCCGGAACTGCTGGCCGGTGATGCAGTTGTGAAAAGCACCCACGGATCCGGCTTTTTTCATATCATTCGGGGCGGCAAGTACGACCGGCAGGAAATGATTGCCAGAACCCGGAAATGGCTGCGCACCGACTACAGCCGTTATTGTGGCGAGTGGAATTACCTTGGCGTCGAGCGCAAGCTGTTCGTGGAGGAATTTCTCAAACATGCCGACGGCCGGCCGGTCAGTCTTGAAGCCAAGGTGTATGTGTTCGGGGACACCGCGCTTTACTCTTTTTGCTTCCACGACCGGCTGACGGATCAGGCGCGCCAGAGCTTCTATGATGCACACGGCAACGTTTACCCGTACACGCAATACCTGCACTACCCGGTATCATTCGACCCGGCCCCGGCATCGCATTCCCGAATGCTTGAGATTGCCGAGCGGCTCGCCGCCGGAAGGGACCATGTCAGGGTGGACCTGTATGAGATCGATGGAGACATCTATTTTTCCGAGTTCACGTTTCACACCATCGGCGGCAAGCTTGGCTCCGCCGTGCAGCGGGAATTTCCGCAAATCAGCAGCATCTGGGATTTGCGCCGGACGTGGTTTCTCACACAACCCCAACCCGGCTGGCGCGGCGCCTATGCCCGCTGGCTCAAAGCACGGCTCAACTTCGTGGCGGAACCTGAAGAATAGTGCTGCCGGTTAGCACCGCACCTGCTAGTTTGCCACCATGTCAGCTGGCGCCAATCGGCTAAATTCTACAAATATGCTCCAGGACATCCTGTGGCTGGCGTTCGTGAACGCATACGTCTATCTGCGGCACCCGCTTCTAACCCTGTTCGCCACGCGCGAACGCCCAGGCCTGCCCAATCCGGCCTGCCCCCATCATGTCATTGACAAGTTCTTGTGGCGCAAGGTTTTCGACCGCGACCCGTCTTCCGTCGCCATGAGCAACAAGATCGCGGCCAAGCAGATCGCGGTTGACCTGTGTCCGGACATCAAGGCGCCCAGGACCTTATGGGTGGGTGAGCGATTTGAAGACATTCCGCCACAATTGCTCGCCGGCGATACAGTGGTGAAAAGCACTCACGGCTCTGGCTTTTTTCACATCATTCGGAACGGACACTATGACCGAGAGGAGATGATTGCCAGGACGCGCAAATGGATGCGCACGGACTACAGCCGCTATTTTGGCGAGTGGAATTACTATGGCATTGACCGCAGGTTGTTCGTCGAAGAGCTCCTCAAACACAGCGACGGCCGACCGGCCAGCCAGGAAGCAAAAGTTTATGTTTTTGGTGAAACGGCACTATGCGCATTCTACTTTCATGACCGTCTGACCGATCAGGCCCGCCAAAGCCTGTACGACGACAGCGGCAATGCTTATGACTTTGACCAGTATCTGGACTACCCAGTCGCAATCGAAGTGGCCCCCTCCTCCCTGCCCCGGGTAATCGAAACAGCTTCCCGGCTTGCTGCCGGACGCGACCATGTAAGGGTGGACCTGTACGAGATCGACGGAGATCTGTATTTTTCCGAGTTCACCTTCTACAATAGGGCCGGCCGGTTTGGCCGGGCCATACAGAAAGAATTCCCGCACATGACCCGGCTTTGGGACTTGCGCAGAACATGGTTTCTGAACCAGCCCCAACCCGGCTGGCGCGGCGCCTATGCCCGCTGGCTCAAAGCACGGCTCGATCGCCAGGCATCCCAGACCGATGGGTGACGCGCTAAACAAAATCCGCTAGACAGGACATCATGTTCACGACTTTTTTCCACGAACTGAAAGCCGCCGGCGTGCCCGCCACGCTGAAGGAATACCTCACCCTGATGGAGGCGCTTGAGGCCAATATCGCCGGCTTCCAGGTGGAGGATTTCTACTACCTGTCGCGCGCCACTCTGGTCAAGGACGAGCGCAACCTGGACAAGTTCGACACCGTCTTCGGTCACGTCTTCAAGGGCCTGGAGGGCCTGTCACCGGAAGAACTGCTCGCCAACATTCCCGAGGAATGGCTGCGCAAGGTCAACGAGAAATTCCTCACCGAGGAAGAAAAAGCCCAGATCGAGGCTCTTGGCGGCTGGGACAAGATCATGGAGGAACTGAAGAAGCGGCTGGAGGAGCAGAAGGGCCGCCATCAGGGCGGCAGCAAGTGGATCGGTACCGGCGGCACGTCGCCGTTCGGGGCCTATGGCTACAACCCCGCCGGCATCCGTATCGGCCAGGACAAAAATCGCAATAACCGCGCCATCAAAGTGTGGGACAAACGGGAATTCCGGGACCTGGACGACTCCGTGGAACTGGGCACCCGCAACATCAAGGTTGCGCTGAGACGCCTGCGCAAGTTCGCGCGCGAAGGTGCACCTGAGGAACTTGACCTCGACGACACCATCCGCTCCACCGCCAACAAGGGCTATCTCGACCTGAAACTGGTGGCCGAAAAGCGCAATACGGTTAAGGTGCTGATCTTCTTCGATGTCGGAGGTTCCATGGACCCCTATATCCGCACCTGTGAGGAGCTGTTCTCCGCGGCACGCGCCGAGTTCAAGCACATGGAGTATTTTTACTTCCACAATTGCGTCTATGAGAAACTCTGGAAGGAAAATCGCCGCCGGCATACCGCGGTGGAAAACACCTGGGACGTGCTGCACACATACGGGTCCGACTACAAGGTGATTTTCGTCGGCGATGCTTCCATGAGCCCGTTTGAACTCACCCATCCAGGCGGCTCGGTTGAGCATTTCAATGACGAGGCCGGAGCCCTGTGGCTCAAGCGTATTACCGACATCTATTCACATTGCGTCTGGCTGAATCCGTCCAACGCCAAGTACTGGGGATACACGCCGTCCATCGATTATATCAGGACCTTGTTCGAAGGCCGCATGTT
>JBPCVV010000262.1:0-44708 GCA_051010195.1 Anderseniella sp.
TCTGACAAGGCGAAAGGGCGCAGGAAACCGTCCGGTTTTCAAGTCCTTTCAACGATGGCAGGGGCAAAATAGACCCCGCCCTTCGGGTTTGAAGGAAAACACCCGCCTGAAGGCGAAAAATGCTCGACAAGGCACAAAGCCTTGCCTTGCGCTTTTTCATCGTCATTCGAATGTTTTCCTTCAAACAGAATTGCATAGGATTAATGAGTCCTGACCCTAGGGTCCTGACCCTAGAGTTTCCGCAAAAACACCGAATTGATCAGGTGATCCGGGCCCTTGCGCAGTATCAGGTCCGCGCGCTGCCGTGTCGGCAGAACGTTCTCACGCAAATTTGCCAGATTGACCGTTTCCCAGATCCGTGTTGCGGTTTCCTGGGCCTCCACGTCCGACAGTCTCGAATACCGGTGGAAGTATGACCTGGGATCGGCAAATGCGGTTTCGCGGAACGAGAAGAACCGATTGACATACCAGGTGCGCAAATCGTTTTCGTCCGCATCGATGAAGATGGAGAAATCAAAATAATCCGACACGTAGGGTATGGCCTTGCCATCACGCGGCGGCCTGCCGGTCTGCAGGACGTTGAGGCCCTCGACGATCAGTATGTCCGGCTGGTCGATAGTGATGTGCTTGCCAGGTTCAATATCGTAGCTGATGTGAGAGTAGACCGGCGCCTGGACGTTGTGGTTGCCGGCCTTGATGTCGGCCAGGAATTTCAGAAGAACCGGCAGGTCATAACTTTCCGGAAAGCCTTTCCGGTTCATCAGTCCTTCACGTTCAAGCACCGCATTGGGCAGCAGAAATCCATCCGTCGGCAGCAATGCAACCTTCGGATGGTTGGGCCAGCGCGCCAGCAGCCCGCGCAGGATCCTGGCGGTGGTGCTCTTGCCGCCTGCCACGCTGCCGGCAATGCCGATGATGTAGGGCACCTTGTGGTTATTGCCGCCGAGAAAGTTCTGGGTGACCGAAAACAGGTCCTGGCTGGCCGCCACATACAGGTTCAGCAATCGTGACAATGGCAGGTAGATGGCGACCACTTCGTCCAGGTTGACCCGGTCGTTGACACCGCGCAGCTCCTCGACTTCTTCCGCGGTCAGGGTCAGTGGCGTATCGGCGCGAAGTTTGGCCCATTCGGTTCGCGTGAAGATGCGATACGGAGACAGCTGTGATGTGTTCTGATCCATGGGAGCCATATCAACCCGGACTGCGGGATGCCTTTTCTTCCAGACCGCTTTGCGAGAACCGGTTGTGCAGCTCGTCCATGACCCGGTCCAGCGAAACGTCCGTCGCCTTCAAGAGCACTAGCAGATGATATACCACATCTGCTGCTTCCGCCGTTATGTGATTTGCATCCCTGCCCTGCGATGCAAGTATCAGTTCAATGGCCTCTTCGCCGAACTTGCGCGCGCACTTTTCCGCGCCGGCAGCCAGCAGGCCGGCAGTATAGGAGGTTTCCCCGTCGGCTGCAGCAGCCCGCGACGCAATGATTTCCTCCAGGCGGGCCAGTGTCTGCAATTTGTCCAGCGTCTGCATTGTCATCTCCAATTCTCGTGTGGCTGATCATACCAGCCGCACAGGCACGCCTTGTTGTGACATGAATTGCTTGGCTTCGGAAATCGTATGGGTTCCAAAATGAAAAATCGAGGCGGCCAGCACGGCACTTGCTTCGGCCTGCTTGATACCATCCACCAGATGCTGCAGGGATCCCACACCGCCGGATGCGATAACCGGCACCTCAACAGCCCGCGATACCGCCCGGGTCAGATCAATGTCAAATCCATCGCCGGTGCCATCCCTGTCCATCGAAGTCAGAAGGATCTCACCAGCGCCCAATGCGACCACTTTGCGGGAAAACTCGACGGCATCGATGCCGGTTGGTTCGCGCCCTCCATGGGTGAAAATCTCCCAGCGCAGCGGTTCACCGTCACCGCTGACCCGCTTGGCATCTACGGCGACCACAATACATTGCGAGCCGAACTTGCGAGCGGCTTCAGCCACGAAATCCGGGTTCTTCACCGCTGCGGTATTGACCGATACCTTGTCGGCGCCGGCCAGCAACAATTTACGGATGTCGTCGGTCGTGCGGACGCCCCCGCCGACGGTGAGCGGCATGAAACACTGTTCGGCCGTCTGGCGCACGACGTCAAAGATTATGCCCCGGTTTTCATGGGTTGCTGTGATGTCGAGAAAACACAGCTCGTCCGCGCCGGCCGCGTCGTAGGCCCTGGCGATCTGCACCGGATCACCGGCGTCGCGCAGGTCGACAAAGTTGACCCCCTTAACGACCCGGCCATCCTTTACATCCAGGCAGGGAATAACGCGCGCCTTAAGCATGAGTAGCCTCTCTCAGGGTTTTGAGCGCCAGCGCCGGATCAATGCGCCCGTCATACAGCGCCCGCCCGCTGATGGCGCCTTCCAGCACTGCACAGTCTTCCTGCGTCAAGCGGTTGATATCGTCCATGGATGCCAGGCCGCCGCTGGCGATGACCGGGATCTGGGTAGTGCGCGCCAGTTGCAGCGTGGATTTTATGTTCAGGCCGGCCAGGATACCGTCGCGGTCAATATCGGTGTAGATGATTGCTGCAACACCGGCGTCTTCAAACTTGGCCGCCAACTCCAGCACGCTCAGGGTGGAACTTTCCGCCCAGCCTTCAACCGCCACATGGCCGTTCTTGGCATCAATGCCAACCGCAACCTGTCCGGGAAACTCCCTGCAGGCTGTTCGCACCAGGTCCGGATCGCGGACCGCGAGCGTGCCGAGAATGACACGGGCAATTCCCCTGTCCAGCCAACCGGCAATGGCATCCAGATCGCGAATGCCGCCGCCAAGCTGAACCGGAATCGATACCGCCTGCAATATCGCCTCGACGGCGTCACCATTGACAGATTTCCCCGCAAATGCGCCGTTCAGGTCCACCAGGTGTAGGTATTCGAAGCCCTGCTGCTGGAACGTCCGCGCCTGTACGGCCGGATCATCGGCAAACACTGTTGCCTGGTCCATGTCGCCCAATTTCAGACGGACACACTGGCTATCCTTGAGGTCAATGGCGGGAAATAAAATCATCGATAAGATGTTCCTCTAAGGTGACCAGGTCAGGAAATTCGAGATGAACGCCAGTCCGAGCGTCTGGCTTTTCTCGGGATGAAACTGCGTGCCCGCGATATTGCCATTGGCCACCATGGCGGTGATCGGGTTGCCATAGCCGGCAGTCGCGACAACATCCGCGTTGTCGTCGGCGCGCAGGTGATAGGAATGTACAAAGTACGCGTGTTGACCGTCAGGGCCTGTTTCGATGCCGTCCAGCAATGCATGCGACTGCAACACATCCAGGGTGTTCCAACCCATATGCGGTATCTTGAGATCGGCACTACCGACGTTGATCTTGTCGACCTCGCCTTTTATCCACCCGAAACCCGGTGTTACCATATGTTCAAGACCGCGTGTGGCCATCAGCTGCATGCCGACGCAAATACCCAGGAACGGTCGCGCCCTGGTAGTGCAGTGTTCCTCGATAGCCTGCCACATGCCGGCAATGGCATGAATACCATCGTAACAGTCGCGATAGGCGCCGACACCCGGCAGCACTACCCGGTCAGCGCCGGCGACTTGCTCCGGCGTGTCGACAAGCTCAATACTGGCGCCAGTGTCCAGAGCGGACGCGGCACGTTCGAACGACTTCTGAGCCGAGCGCAGATTACCTGAGCCGTAGTCAATGATAGCAACCCGCATGCCTCATCTATCCGTTCTGATCAGAAAGCCGGGCGGCGAAAAACCGGTAGGAGGCCTCCTCGCCATCGTCTGCGACAATGTCGGCGACCTCGTCATAGCCACGTTTGGCCAGCGCCCGGCGCTGGAAATTATTGCCTTCAAAGCCGAAATACAGGTTGGCCAGAAGGCCGATGCCGCCGGTCAGGTTTTCCGGCCAGGAGAACCCGTAACCAGCCAGGGCGATGAGAGCCACAATGCTGACGTACCCGGCAAGCGGCAGCCATAGCCGGTGCCACAGCATCCAGAAAAACGGGATCAGGAATGCCGGCCAGGAAAAGCCGTCCTTGACGAACACGACGCCCTTGCCGTCTTCAGGTTGGGCCTGCGGATCCTGTTTGCTGTGAGCCGTATAGGTCAGCATGACATTACCCTTTTCCGCCCAGCGTTCCCTTGGTCGACGGCACAGCATCCGGCATGCGCGGGTCAATTTCGAGGCAGTCGCGCAGGGCACGCGCTACCGCCTTGAAGCAGCTTTCCGCGATATGGTGATTGTTGACGCCATACAGGGTTTCGATATGCACGGTCATACCGGCATTGTGGGAAAACGCCTGGAAGAATTCGCGGAACAGTTCGGTATCCATGTCACCGATCTTGTCGGCACTGAACTCGGTACGCCATACCAGAAACGGTCGGCCGGAGACGTCGATGCTGGCACGCGACAGGGCCTCGTCCATAGCCAGGTAGGCGTGGCCATACCGGCGGATGCCACGGCGGTCACCGAGCGCATCGGATATGGCCTGGCCAAGCGCAATACCGGTGTCTTCGGTGGTGTGGTGCATATCGATGTGCAGGTCACCGTCGGTCTTGATGGTCATGTCGATCAGCGAATGGCGCGACAGCTGGTCGAGCATGTGATCCAGAAACCCGATGCCGGTTGCAATCGAGCGTTTACCGGATCCGTCAAGGTTAACCTCAACGCTGACATCGGTCTCGTTGGTCTTGCGTGTTATACTGGCCGTTCGCATGGTTAACTTCCATCGTGGTGCGCCTGTTTGCGCTGACTTTTAGCAGGCTGCGACCGTGACGCAAGGCCCCAGCCATGGGTTGATTAACCGGGCAGGGTCTTTTATTGGCCATGGGCAGTTCCCAAATTATACCAAAGGAAATGATTATTGACCCATTTGACCGATTTTTCGCGTTTGCCTGCTAGGCATGCTTCACGCGGTGGTCTAGTTGACCATAAGTGGAGCATAACGACGCCCGGCGGACGCGAAAAACCGGCCTTCGGTGGGCCAGATCCGTCCATCTGGTGCGTTGCGGCGCTTGCCCGATGCACCGGCGTCGCGCTGCGCACCGCGCCTGCCAGAGTGGATGTATTTGACTCCATCAAATGAATCAATAATCACTTCCTTCGGTATAACCATCACATGCAACTGAAAGTTGATTAATGACACACAACACAGATGCCAGCCTCTGGCACGGAACGACAATTGTTACGGTCCGAAAGGGCAATTCCGTGGTGGTTGCAGGCGACGGCCAGGTCAGCCTGTCCAACACGGTGATAAAATCGAACGCGCGCAAGGTGAGGCCGTTGGGCAAGGGCGATGTCATTGCCGGGTTTGCCGGCGCCACCGCCGACGCCATGACCTTGTTCGAACGCCTGGAGGCCAAACTCGAACAGTACCCCAATCAGTTGACCAGAGCGTGTGTTGAACTGGCCAAGGACTGGCGCACCGACAGGTACCTGCGCCGGCTGGAAGCGATGATGATTGTGGCGGACCGGGAGACCAGCCTGGTGCTGACCGGCACTGGCGACGTGCTTGAACCAGAAAACGGCATCATCGCCATCGGCTCCGGTGGCAATTATGCGCTGGCCGCCGCACGCGCCCTGGCAGACGGGGATATGGACGCCGAACAGATCGCCAGGCGTGCCATGACAATCGCTGCCGAAATCTGTGTTTTCACCAATGAAAACGTGACCGTCGAAAAACTCGACAAAACTGACGCTTAACTTCACGCTAGGACACTTCACCACCATGACTGACTTCTCTCCACGCGAGATCGTATCGGAGCTTGACCGACATATAGTCGGGCAAAAGGACGCAAAGCGCATGGTTGCCATCGCCTTGCGCAATCGCTGGCGCCGCAAGCAACTGGATGCAGACCTGCGCGACGAAGTGATGCCGAAGAACATCCTGATGATCGGACCCACCGGCGTCGGCAAGACCGAGATTGCCAGACGCCTGGCGAGACTGGCCAATGCGCCGTTCATCAAGGTGGAAGCCACCAAGTTTACCGAGGTGGGTTATGTCGGGCGTGACGTTGAACAGATTGTGCGTGATCTCGTCGAGGTCGGCATCGGCCTTGCGCGCGAAACGCGGCGCAAGGACGTAGAGGCAAATGCCCAGGCCAATGCGGAGAACCGGGTGCTGGATGCGCTTGTGGGACCGAATGCCTCCAAGGGCACACGCGACAGTTTCCGGACCAAACTGCGGGCCGGTGAACTGGACGACAAGGAAATCGAGATAGAGGTCGTCGACAACAGTTCCGGCATGCCGACAATGGACATTCCCGGCATGCCCGGTTCATCGGTTGGCATGGTCAACCTGTCCGACATGCTGGGGAAAGCGCTGGGCGGACGCACCAAGACCCGGCGCACAACCGTGGGTGAAAGCCATGATATCCTGATGCCTGAGGAATCCGACAAGCTGATTGATCAGGAACAGATTGTCACCGAGGCCATCGACGCGGTCGAAAACAACGGCATCGTATTTCTCGACGAGATCGACAAGGTGACCGCCAGGGCCGACCGGCAGGGCGCGGATGTCAGCCGCGAGGGCGTCCAGCGCGACCTGTTGCCCCTGATAGAAGGCACCACGGTCAGCACCAAGCACGGACCGGTCAAAACCGACCACATCCTGTTCATTGCCTCCGGCGCATTTCATGTCGCCAAGCCCTCCGACCTATTGCCGGAACTCCAGGGCCGGTTGCCAATCCGGGTGGAACTGAAAGCGCTGAACCGGGATGACTTTGTGCGCATTCTGGTGGAACCCGAAGCCAGCCTGGTCAAGCAGTACATTGCCCTGATGGCCACCGAAGGCCTGACCCTGGAAGTTCCAAATGATGGTGTTGAGGCGCTTGCGGACATTGCAGCAGAGGTGAACTCCTCGGTGGAGAACATCGGCGCGCGGCGCCTGCAGACCATTATGGAACGAGTGCTGGAAGACATCAGCTACACGGCCACGGACCGCAGTGGTGAAACCGTGGTTCTCGACCGTGCGTTTGTCGAAAAGAACATCGGCGACCTGGCCCGCGATACGGATCTGTCGAAGTTTATTCTCTAGGTCTGGTGTCTGCAGGGTCAGCCTGGTCAAGCAACTCCAGATGCTTCTGCAGATCCGCCTCGCTCAATCGGGATATGCTGTCGGCCAGGCGGTTGGCGAGTTCCGTCGCCCGCGGCGACAGGCCGGATGTATCAATGACGGCGCGTGGGTGCGACAGGCGCGCCAGCTCGGCAATATCTTCTGCCTCGTCCCAGATGATATTGAAATAGGCAATGATTCGCTGAACCAGGTACCAGCTCGGCAGCCCGCGCTTGCCGTTTTCAAGCGCCGACAGATAGGGAGCGCTGACACCGATGGCCTGAGCCATCTGTTTCATGGTTACGCCGCGGGCCTTTCGCAGGGCGCGGATTTTTTCTCCGAACGGTGTCATGGCCGGCCAGCCTTTCGCTTCAGCCGGACATAAAAGGCTCCGCCGCCGCCATGGCGCGGGTGGGCCGGCTGATAGCCGACGATATGCGATGAAAATTCCCGCTGCGCCATCCAGCGCGGAAACTCGGCCCGCAGCCGCCCGAGACGTTCTGGCGCCTGAAACACATCCGTTGAATGCAGGGTGTGCCGGGTGAACGCGGAGGCGCCCTTGCCGGTGATGATCAGCACGTTGCGGTAGCCGCGTTCCCGCGACCACTGTACAAACCCGAGCAGGGACATGCGGGCCCGCTCCACCGATTGTCCGTGCAGATCCAGCCGAGCCTCGATGTCCACATTGCCGCGCGACAGTTTCTGCTTGTGGCGCCGGTCCAGGTTGTTGTGCGGTTGCAGATGTATTGCCTGCCGGGTGATGGAGCGCGCTGCCTTGCGGACCGGGTCGACCGTTTTTGACATCGCCTTGCCGTTGCGTTCCGGGTGCGAAACCGGAAGCGCCGGCTTGGCCTCGGTTGCAGGTCTTACGTAAGGCAGCCGGTTGAGTGGCTTGACGGTCCGGGTAATCTGTTCCCAAACTTCGTGATCATCATCCTTCATCTGGCCGGCGCGTGGGCCATATGGGGTCCTGCCGGGTTTCATCATTTGCCGTATTTCCGCAGCAGCCGAGTTGCCAGGCTGCGGGGCACAAGCGCCGTCACGGATCCGGCCTGATCCATGACGCCAGCATCAAGACCCGCCTGATGCCCGGTGCCCATAAACACATCACCGCGCGCGGCACCCTTGATCGCCGACCCAGTATCCTGGGCAACCATAAGCCGGTCGAAAGCTTCAACCCGGCCATTGGCAAAAACGGTCGTGGATACCCACAACGGCACACCCAGTGCCCAGAAGCGCCGGTCAATCGCCAGTGACCGCAATGGTGTCAGCGGCAGTTTCTGCGCACCGATCGGACCGCTGCGGGAGCCGTGGTCGCGCAATTCCCGGAAGAACACATAGGACTTGTTTTCCCACATGACCTGGCGCGCCTGACCGGGGGTTTTTTTCAACCAGGTTCGCAGCGCCTGCATGGACATTTCTTCCCGGGTCAATTCATTGCGGTCGATGAGAACCTTGCCGATGGCGGTATAAGGCAAACCGGTCTTGGCCGCATAAGCAAGGCGCACCGTGCCGCCTTCACGCAGGCGCACCCGGCCGGATCCCTGGATCTGCATGAAGAACAGGTCGGGCCAGGACCTCAGATACAGCAGTTCGAGATTTCGGGATGACAGTTCACCCTGTTCGATCTGCTCGCGGGTGAAATAGGGCTGGGCCACACCATTGGCAAACCGGCCATATGCAACACCCAGCCTGGCGGCAGCGGACTTGGAAAGCCTGACCAGGTCATCCGGCCGGCTGAGAACCGGAACGCTGAACTCTGCGCTTTTGACCCTGCTGCCTTCAATTTCCGGTTCGAAATAACCGGTGAACTGGCCCTTCACACCGCTAATGTTCACGGCGACCAGCCGGGTCTCGAAGAAGCGTCGGGCCGCGCCGGGAGTGCCGCTTACCTGTCCTGCCTGCCTGCACACAGGCCGCCAATCGCGGCGGGTGCCGGACAACAGGGCCTTGCGTGCAAAGCCGACCCCGCTGGTCGACAGTTCACCACACGCTTTGACAAACACCTGAAGCGCAGCATTGTGATCGTCCTGCTGCCATCCCGGCAGATTATTGAAGGAGGTTTCTTCAAGCCGCAGCGCCGAGGCCGGTTGTACGGCCGCAATGAATGTCATGACGGCAAGCAGGGCGATGATGAGCTGTTTGCAGCGGGTTGTGGCATGCATCTAAAATTCTCAGTCGGCCTCAGTGGCGATCAGGCGCCAGTTTGGATCACGTGAATTGACCGGACGCTCAAAGGTCCATACGTCGGTGATTTCCTGGATCTCCGACGGGTCACCGTCAATCACCCTGCCCTCTTCATCCAGCGTGGCGGTAATCAGGTCGCTGACAAACTTGATGCTGACCTGCGCGTCGCCGCCGGCGAGAGAGATCTTGCTGATATCGGCCTTACTGATGCCGACAAATTTCGATTCCAGCGTGTGGCCCTGTTTCTTGCGTTCATCGATCGCGGCTGCAAAACCATCATAAACCTCGCGTGACAACAACGGCTTCAAGGCCTGCTTGTCGCCTTCGGCAAAGGCGTTGACGATCATTTCATAGGCCATGCGCGCACCGCCCAGGAACTCGCGCGGCGAGAAGTCATTATCGGCCATGGCCAGATCTTCAATGCCTTTGGCAACAGCGGAGCCTTTCCGGGCATAGCCCTGCCAGATCGGCTTGCGGTCATCTTCACTCTCATCATCGTCGGCAGCGGAATCAGGCGGGCTGATGGACGTCGGCTTGTTTCGGCCCGGCAGCGGCACCACATTGTCGGAGGATGAGGATTGTGCATCATCGTTTTCACCAGCGAACGGGTCGAATGGCTTTTCGTGGCCGGTGCGGGTGCCCAGCACGGCGCGCAGGCGGAAGAAGATGATCACAGCCACTGCGAGAATAATGATGTTGAAAGGGTCAAAGACCTGATTCATAGCGTTTGCCAGTTCTTGTCGTTGGTTGGTGTGCCGGCGGCAATGACGCCTGCAAGTGGTTTATATACTGTTATATAAGTACTGATTGTACAAAGGTGCAATGCTGCGGCATTGTGATCATGCCTGACAGGTCACCAAGCACCGGAATTTGCGATTTTCAGCGATCGAGTGTGATAACCAATGAGATTTTTTCTATTTCTAGCCTTCGTTGTGGTCCCTATTGTGGAAATCGCACTTTTTCTGCAGGTTGGCTCGTTTATCGGCGTGCCCGCGACGCTGGGTCTTATTATACTCACCGCCATAGCCGGCACCATGCTGGTACGCAGCCAGGGCCTCGATGTGATCCGTAAGGTCCAGAATTCCGCAGATCGCGGAGAAATGCCCGTGTCCGCTCTGGCCCACGGCCTGTTTGTGCTGATTGCCGGTGTGCTGTTGCTGACCCCGGGTTTTGCCACGGATACCCTCGGCTTTGCCCTGCTGATACCACCGGTGCGCGAATGGATTTCTGCAAAGATCTGGACGTTCATCGAACCCAATGTGGTGACATCGACCCAATGGTCGTCGACCCGTTCCGGCGGCAACCCGAATCGGCCTGGCGGGGCGGTTATCGACGTCGAAGCCGTTGAGATCGAAGAGGCCCCTGTAAACGGCGCCAAAAAACCCGACAATACGCCGCGTCATCGATGATGTGAACAGCAAATCGGGTCTCATGTTTTTGCCGTGCGGCATGATAACTTGCGTCAATGCAGATGCCGTGATAGCCACGCGGTCTGTAACAAATTCGACTTTATGACTCAGAGGGCAGATTAACCATGGCAAAAGCGGCGAAGAAGGCAAGCAAGAAGGAAGCACCTGCAGCAGAAGCGGCAGCACCGGAAGCTTCCGGCAGCAACGGCTCCACTCAAGGCGCTGCGCCATCGATGAAGATTCTCGGCCAGTATGTGAAGGATCTTTCGTTTGAGAATCCGGATGCACCACGCTCGCTGGCCGGCCAGGAAGGCCAGCCGGAAATCAACATCTCAGTGAATGTGAACGCCAAGCCGCTGGCCGAAACAGACTTTGAGGTTGAACTGCATCTCGACGCGAAAGCCATGAGCAAGGACAAGGTGGTGTTTGCTACCGAGTTGCTTTATGCGGGGATTTTCCGACTGGAAAACATTCCGCAGGATGCACTTCACCCGATCGTATTGGTCGAGTGCCCGCGCATGATTTTCCCGTTCGCCAGGCAGATTGTAGCCGATGTGACCCGTAATGGCGGTTTTCCGCCACTGATGCTTGATCCCATTGACTTTGCCGCGATGTATCAACAGCGCGTCGCTGCTGAAGCTGCCGACGCCTGATCGCGGGCAGTTCAGTCAGAGCTTGTCGTGCGCTGAGCGGGGATGGACCCCCTCCATAAGGCGTTTTCTCCGAGGCCTGCAACCATGTCGTTGTGGGCGTCGATTTCCGCCTGGCTGATCCGGGCGGCAAGCGGTGCAGGCCGGGCGCTTACCCGTGTCTGCCCGACCTCGGTTCTGGTTTCGACCTGGTGAGTGTCATTGCTCAGGCCAAGCACAGTCTGGCGCCCGCCGATGAGTTCCATGTAGACGTCTGCCAGCAACTCCGAGTCCAGCAGCGCGCCATGCTTGTCACGGCGCGAGTTGTCAATGCCGTAGCGCCTACACAATGCGTCGAGGCTGTTCGGGCCCATTGGATAGCGTTTGCGGGCAAGCGCCAATGTGTCAATGACCCGGTCCATGGACAACGGTTCGGTCTTGATCCACGAAAATTCGGCATTGAGGAATTTCATGTCAAACGGCGCGTTGTGAATAATCAATATGCCGTCATCGATGAATTTAAGAAAATCCTGGGCAATATCTTCAAATACCGGTTTGGAGCCAAGAAACTCCTCCGAAAGACCGTGGACATTGAAGGCTTCTTCCGGCATGTCCCGCTCAGGGTTGATGTACTGATGATAGACATTGCCGGTCGGGATATGATTGATCAGTTCGACGGCGCCAATTTCCACTATCCGGTCGCTAGGTTCGGCGAACGGATCAAGGCCCGTGGTTTCGGTATCCATCACGATTTCACGCATGCGGTCGCTCTCCAGCCAGCAATCCAGGGTCAAGACCCTTCAAGCTCTTCCACAATAGCAAGAACCTGGGCGCGTGTATCGTCCATCGGCACATCTGTGGAAATCACATGAGTAGCCGCGGCGCGTTTGTTTTCATCGGGAACCTGCCTCGCCAATATGGCTTCAAATTTTTCCTCGCTCATATCCGGCCTGGACAATGCCCGGGCGCGCTGGACCTCATAGGGCGCCGATACCACAAGAACTGCGTCGAACTCGTCCGCCCGGCCGGTTTCAAACAGCAGCGGGATGTCAAACACTGCAATTTTGTTTCCAGCTGACTCTACAGATTCCATGAACACATCCTGTTCGTGGCGCACCAGAGGATGCACAACCGCTTCCAGTTTTTTCATGGCCCCGGAATCGTTCAGTACTTGAGTCGAAAGCGCCGCACGATCAACGGCCCCCTGTTTGACGGCTGAGGGGAAGAGCCGGCCCACGGGTTCGACTGCCGCACCGCCCCTGGCATAAAGACGATGAACGACGGCATCGGCGTCAAACACCGGAATGCCGGCATCGCGCAGCATGTCGGCTACCGTTGATTTTCCCATGGCGATAGACCCGGTAAGCGCTGCCCTGAGAACCGATGCATTAGCCATGGGACAGCAAGTCCTGCTCCACCAGGGTCCGCAATTCGTCTGTGACCTCTGGCTCAATACCAAACCACAACTGAAACCCGGGCGCTGCCTGATGCAGCAGCATGCCTAGACCGTCAAGAACCGGTCGGCCGAGTTCGCGGGCCTGCGCCAGCAATTCGGTTTCCAGCGGCGCATAGACAATATCGCTGATGACACAATCCCGCCGGGTGCTGGCAACCGGAAACACCAATGGTTGCCGGCCGATCATGCCCAGTGACGTCGTGTTGACGACGAGGCCCACATGCCCGGCAACCGAGTGCACGTTGTCCCACGCTACTGGTTTGATGATACCTGGCCGGAGCCCGGCAATATCCCGCGCCTTCTGCAATGTCCGGTTGGCGACATGAACTTCCGAGCAGCCACATTGTACCAGTGCATCGGCGATGCTGCGGGCAGCACCGCCAGCGCCCAGGATCAGGACTTTCGCATTTTTCAACTGCAAGTCCGGATGGGCGGTCCTGAGATGACCGATATACCCGGCGCCGTCAGTCGACGTTCCCCTCAACAACCCGTCACGCCGGTAAATCGTGTTGACGCTGCCAATGGCAGATGCTGCATCATCAAGGGCATCGAGATACGGGATGACCGCCTGCTTGTGCGGTGTGGTGATATTGCAGCCGGCAAATTTGCCGGTCCGGATGGACTTCAGAAAGTCCGGCAGTTGTTCTGCGGTCAAGTCGCAGATGCCATACTCGGAATCGACTCCATACTTCTTCATCCAGTAGCCGTGGATTAGAGGCGAGCGGGAATAAGTGATGCCGTGCCCCAGAATACAAACGCTGCTTGCTTTAGTCCGGTTCATTGCAAGCCGCTCTGGGTTTTGAGAAATTTTATGAGCGGGAGGAGCGGCATTCCCATGATGGTGAAATGTGACCCCTGTATTTCCTCGAACAGGCGGATGCCCTTTCCCTCAATCTGGTAGCAGCCTACCGAGCTCAGAATGTCAGGTCCGGTGGCGTCAAGATAAGCTTCTATGTCTCGCGCAGTGAGTCGATACATTTTCATGTCGGCGGTTTCCGAGACCTGAAACACCGGTTGTTCTTGGTGCCAGCAGGCCACGGCTGAAATCAGAACATGTGTCTTGCCCTGGAGTTCGGTGAGTTGCCGAGCGGCTTGCGGCAGATCGTCCACCTTGCTGAATACCTTACCATCGCAGACCAACACCTGATCCGAACCGATCACCAGATCGCAAGCGTAATTGTTGCCGACGGCTGCCGCCTTGGCATTGGCCAGAGCCAGGGCCAAGTCGTCAGAACTAAGACCCGATGACAGGTGTTCAGATGTCAGTGCGCGTTCATTTATGTTGGCAGCCATTGTGTCAAAACAATAGCCGGCATTGCCGAGCATTTGTCGACGCGCAGAACTGTTTGATGCAAGGATCAGTTTCACTGGTATTCAGCCCCGGTCATGGATCATTCAGAATTTGCTTCGGCCTCTGCCATCAGGTTGATGACGGCCGCGGCCGTTTCCTCGATGGACCGGCGGGTGACATCAATGATGGGCCAGTTGTTGGCGCTGCACAGCTTGCGCATGGCCAGCAGTTCTTCGGTTATCGCCTTGCGATCGACATAAGATGTATCGCGGCCTTCATTCAGCGTCAGCAGCCGGTGCCGCCGGATCTGGGAAATCCGATCAGCACTGGCAATGAGCCCGACAATCATGGGATGCTTCAGCTTGCTCAATCCCGGCGGTGTCGGGATTCCTGGCACAAGCGGAATGTTGGCGGTCTTGATACCCCGGTTGGCCAGGTAGATGCTGGTTGGTGTCTTGGATGACCTGCTAACCCCCAGCAGTACCACATCTGCTGATTCCAGATCCTGGGTTATCTGACCGTCATCATGGGCCATGGTGTAGTTGAGGGCATCGATTCTCTGGAAGTATTCAGCGTTGAGAACATGCTGACCGCCGATGTGCGGTTTGGATTTTGCGTTCAGATAGGTTGCAAGGCTGGCAATGACCGGATCGAGAATCGAGATGCACGGGATGGACAGGGCTTCGCAGCGTTCTTCTATTTCTACTTTCAGCTTATCGTCTGCAATCGTGTACAGCACAATCCCCGGCTGCTTTTCCACTTCGCCAATCATCCTGTCGAGCTGTTTGGATGTACGGACCAGGGTATAGATGTGCTCGATCGGTTGATAGCCGGGATAATACGCGGTTGCGGCCCTGGCTACGGTGTTCAGGGTCTCGCCTGTCGCGTCAGAAACCATGTGCATGTGGAAATACTGTTTGGCGGTGGTTTTCATAAGCCGGGCATAGCGTGTTTATGAATTGTGGAAAAGGGGAAGCTGAATTCCGGGCCGGTTTGTTTGATCCACATGCGGTAGGTTTTGTTCAGGCTGATGCCTGCTGTGGAAACAGTTCTCCACTGTTGATAATTGCAGGGATAGTACCTAAGCATTGACACTCAGCCCGGATAGATTGTGAATGAAATTCCTATCAACACAGATTTACTGAATATATTCATATGGTTAAAGATCTTGATAAGTTTGTAAAAACATCCAGAAACTGCGGGAATAACATCTGCATCTCGAAGAGATATGTCGAGGAAAATTCATTTCTGCAATCCACAGCACAACATCATCAACACCTAAAGATATAGATTGTTTGAGAGAAGGATAAAGAGATTGAGCAAGCCCCTACTGGATACTCTCACAGGTTTGTCTCCATCACGCCGTCCAGTCTGGCTTATGAGGCAGGCAGGACGCTATCTGCCGGAATACCGTGAGGTGAGACAAACGGCAGGCGGTTTTCTGAATCTCTGCTATACGCCGGACCTTGCCTGCGAAGTGACATTGCAGCCGTTGCGCCGCTATGATCTGGATGCGGCTATCCTGTTTGCCGATATTCTGTTGATCCCCCAGGCCATGGGATGTGATCTGGATTTTCGTGAGAACGAAGGACCGGTGCTGAGAAAGATCGGCTCGGTCTCGGACGTTGCACAACTGAACAGCGGCATCGATGAACTCAACAAGACGCTGTCGCCGGTCTACGAAGCCGTGGCAACGATCAAGGCCAGTCTCGATGATGACAAGACCCTGATTGGTTTCTGTGGAGCGCCCTGGACGGTGGCAACTTACATGATTGAGGGCGGCACTTCTTCAGAACGGGCAACATCCAGGCTGGCTGCCTTCGCCAACGAAGAATGGCTGAATGACCTGATCGACAAGCTGGTTGTGTCTTCCATCGAATATCTGTCCTGCCAGGTTGAAGCCGGGGCCGAGGTGCTGCAGATATTTGATACCTGGTCGGGAGATTTGAGTGGCGAACTGTTGCAGCGGTATTGTTTCGAACCGATTGCGGCGATCCGGTCGGAACTGAAGAAGCGCTATCCGCATGTGCCGGTGATTGGTTTTGCTCGCGGTGTAGGGGTTTCCCAGACCGATTTCGTTGCGGCCAGCAAGGTTGACGGGGTAAGCATCGAATGGCCGGTCAACACAAGGTGGGCCAGGGACAACCTGATCAAGCACTGCGTGGTGCAGGGCAATCTCGACCCGCTTTCCCTGATCGGCGGGGGCGATGGCATGCTGAATGCCACGCGGCAGATCCTGCATGACCTGCCGATGGACAGGCACATCTTCAATCTGGGCCACGGCATCCGCAAGGAAACGCCGCCTGAACATGTCAGCGATCTTGTCTCCTTCATTCGGGAGTTTGACGGGACCGGCCAGCGATGACTTATGAGTGGGTCAAGGTCGTACATTTGCTTGCGGTGATTTCATGGATGGCTGGTCTGCTCTACCTGCCGCGGCTGATGGTCTATCATGCCGATGCGGACACGGGCGGTGAGTTGTCGGAAACGCTCAAGGTGATGGAGCGGCGGTTGCTGAAGGCCATCATGACGCCGGCAATGATTGTCAGCTGGCTCTTCGGCATCTGGCTCGGCGCCATACAGGGATTGTGGAGTGAACTTCCGTTCTGGTTCCTGCTGAAACTGGTGCTGGTGCTCGGTATGTCCGGTGTGCATTTCTGGCTGGCTGGCCAGGTGAAGCTGTTTGCGGTCGATGACAATACCAAGTCGGCCCGAGCATTCCGGTTTTTCAATGAGGTACCGACGGTGTTGATGATCGGTATTGTCTGCCTGGTGGTCGTGAAACCGTTTCTGTGATGCGATTGTGTATAATTTGCTGTTTTCTAACGCTCGCGAAGCTGGTATAGACTAGGCGGTACGGCAGTGCTTTTCAGACTGCCGGCGCCTCCCCCATTTGGTAATCACTCAATATTTGCACGCGAGCTGACCGCCAATTTTCCTGATCACACATATGGGTCGATAACTGATGACCAATCTTGACGAACTCGAGCAGATCAAACTTTTTGATCTTAAGCAGAAATCTCCGGCAGAGCTTCTGAGTGCGGCCGAAGAGCTTGAAGTCGAAAACGCCAGCGTGCTGCGCAAGCAGGAGCTGATGTTCGCGATCCTGAAGAGCCTGGCTGCCCGTGATGTCAACATCATCGGGGAAGGTGTTGTCGAGGTTATGCCGGACGGCTTTGGTTTCCTGCGGTCGCCCGATGCCAACTACCTGGCCGGGCCTGATGATATTTATGTAAGCCCGAGCCAGATCCGCAAGTTCGCGCTCAAGACCGGCGATACGGTTGAAGGCGATATCCGTAGCCCCAAGGATGGCGAGCGGTATTTCGCGCTGCTGAAAGTCAACTCGGTCAACTTCCAGGAACCGGAGAAAGTCCGGCACAAGATTCATTTCGATAACCTGACGCCGCTGTATCCGGACGAGCGCCTGTTCATGGAAGTGAATGACCCAACCAAGAAAGACTACTCAAGCCGGGTGATCGATCTTGTTGCGCCCTTGGGCAAAGGCCAGCGTGCTCTGATCGTGGCGCCGCCGCGGACAGGTAAGACGGTTCTGCTGCAGAACATTGCGCAGTCCGTGGCGACCAATCATCCGGAGTGTTACCTGATCGTGCTGCTGATCGATGAACGCCCGGAAGAAGTGACGGACATGCGCCGGTCGGTGCGCGGCGAAGTGGTCAGCTCTACTTTTGATGAACCGGCCAGCCGCCACGTCCAGGTTGCCGAGATGGTGATCGAGAAAGCCAAGCGCCTGGTTGAGCATGGCCGTGACGTGGTGATCCTGCTGGATTCGATTACCCGGCTTGGACGCGCATACAACACGGTGGTGCCGTCATCCGGAAAGGTCCTGACCGGCGGTGTCGATGCCAATGCGCTGCAGCGGCCGAAGCGGTTCTTCGGTGCGGCGCGGAACATTGAGGAAGGCGGGTCGCTGACCATCATCGCCACCGCACTGATTGATACCGGCAGCCGGATGGATGAAGTCATCTTTGAAGAGTTCAAGGGAACCGGCAACTCGGAAGTCGTGCTCGACCGCAAGGTGGCCGACAAGCGTGTCTTCCCTGCCATGGACATCCTGCGCTCGGGTACCCGCAAAGAAGAACTGCTGGTCGATCCGGGCAATCTCAAAAAGACCTATGTGCTGCGCCGGATTCTCAACCCGATGGGAACCGTCGATGCTGTCGAGTTCCTGCTGGACAAACTGCGCCAGACAAAGTCCAACGACGATTTCTTCGATTCAATGAACGCCTGACGTCAACAGGTCTTCTGGTGTGGTCACAGGCAGGTTGCAGGTCTGATTGCGGCACACGAAGACAGCAGGTTTATCGAGACCGGTTTTACCGAATGCCGGGTGGTCGGCCGGCAACTCCATGTCCCTGCCCACATGCATGAGCAATCGATTCGGAGACGAAATCTTCAGACATGCCCGGTGGAGAGCGGCAAAGGTCTCATCATCTCGATCGCCCACAAGTACAAGCTGGGTCTGTTCAGCCAGCGCCGTGAAAGCCAGCCAGGCGGTCGGACAGGCAAACGGATTTCTGGTCATGTGCGGTTTGAGCCAGTCGAAAACGGCCTCCGCCTTTTTCAGGTAATCCTGATTGTTCAGGTAGGCTGAAAGCTTCCACAGATTGATTGCCATGGTTGCGTTGGCGTTCGGCGTCACGTCATCATTGGCATATTTGTCGTGAACAATGAGATCTGTCGCATCGGTTGGCGCCATGGAAAACCCGCCGTCCTTCTCATCGAGATAATGGCGCGTCGCCTCTTCCATCAGGCGGCCCGCCCTGTCCACCCATGTGTGGTCAAGCGTCACTTCATAGGCTGCCAGATGAGCCGAGATCAGCAAGGCATAATCATCCGCAGTGGCGTGACTTCTGACCTGTTTGTCTCTGAAACTGTGATACAACCGACCGTCCACCCGCAAATGGGTTTGCAGATTTTCAAGTGTTGTAAGCGCGACCTTGCGCAGGCTTTCATCTGCAAGCGTGACCGAGGCGTTGAGAAGCGCAACGACCGTCAGGGCATTCCAGTCGGTCAAGGCCTTGTCATCCCATCCTGGCGCAATGCGAGTGTGCCGATGGCTCAGCAATGTTTCGCGCGCTTCGGCCAGCAGAGCCTCTTCCTTACCGGACAACAGTTCGGGATGATCGGTGCGATTGAGAATGTTGGTATGTTCCCAATTACCCGCTTTCGAGACGTCGTAGATCTCGCAGAAAAGATGTCGAGTCGAATCAGTTAACAATTGGTTAATTTCCGATTCGGACCAGCAATAGTACTTGCCTTCAACCCCTTCGGAATCTGCATCGTAACTGGAGGCGAACAGGCCCTCAGGCGTTTTCATGTCGGACAGCAGCCAGTCCACCGACTGTTCGATTCGCTGGCGGAACAGTTCGGTTTGCTGGGCGTTCTGCATTTTGCAGAGCAAGGTGATATACTGGGCGTTGTCGTAGAGCATCTTCTCGAAATGCGGGACCAGCCATTTTTCGTCGACTGCATACCTGGCAATGCCGCCTGCCAGGTGATCATAGATACCGCCCTGGCTGATCTTGTTCATGGTCAGCCAGACAGGCGCATCATATCCCCTGCCCGGATCCGACAGGTGCGCTGACCACAGCAACTGGAACAACGGACCCTGCGGAAACTTGGGCGCCCGGCCGATGCCGCCATTTGCCGGATCAACGGCGCTCATGACCTGGCGGATCATCTGCTCCAGCAGACCGTGATCAGGTTCAGGATTGCTGCTGGCCGGCGGCGGTGCACTGAGGCGGTCAAGCAAGGCATCGGTATTGCTGGCGATCTTTTCCGGTTCGGTCTGCCATATGCGGGAGAGCTCGCGCAGCACATGTGAAAACGACGGCCGGCCGAATTTCGATTCGGGAGGGAAATAAGTGCCGCCCCAGAACGGTTTCAGGTCCGGCGTCAGGAACATGGTCAGCGGCCAGCCGCCCTGCTCTCCCATCACGTGAAGCGCGTCCATATAGATGCGATCAATATCCGGACGTTCTTCCCTGTCGACCTTGATGTTGATGAAGTTCGTATTCATCAGCTCTGCAACAGCATCGTCTTCAAAGCTTTCATGGGCCATGACATGACACCAATGGCATGCCGCATATCCGATTGACAGAAGGATTGGCTTGTTTTTAGTGCGGGCTTCGTTAAATGCTTCATCGCCCCATGCAAACCAGTCAACAGGATTGGTGTCGTGCTGAAGCAGGTACGGGCTGGTTTCTGTGGCCAACCGGTTCTTTTTGGCTGTCGAGTTCGACATGGGTTGAAGCTACCTTGTTGCTGGATCGGAATCTTATGCCGGATAGTGTTGATACGATTTACGCATTGTCGTCGGGTTCGGGCAAGGCAGGTGTGGCAATTGTGCGCGTCTCCGGGCCTGGAGCTGCAACGGCGTTGCGGGTGTCATGCGGGCGACTGCCGGCGGCACGTGTCGCGGGTCGGGTAACGGTGAGTGTGTCGCAAGGCGGCGTCAGACTGGATGAGGCGATCGCCCTTTGGTTTCCCGGACCTGCCAGTTTCACCGGAGAGGATGTTGCGGAGTTCCACCTGCATGGCAGTGTGGGTGTCATCCGCATGTTTCTGTCCGAACTCGGCTCGATGCCTGGTTTCCGACCGGCGGAACCCGGTGAGTTCACCAGGCGGGCCTTGTCAAATGGCAAGCTCGACCTGGTGGCGGTCGAAGGACTGAATGACATGCTGGCGGCGGAAACCGCTACACAGGTAAGCCAGGCGCTGTTTCACGTGGATGGCCGGGCGTCGGAGATTTTCCGTCAATGGCGCAACCAACTGATCGAGACCAGCGCGCTGGCCGAAGCCTGCATTGATTTCACCGACGAGGAAGGTGTGGCGGAAGAAGCCATGCCCAAAGTGCGCGACAGTGTGGCCGGGCTGATCCAAACCATGACGGAAAACCTGAAGGACAGCGAACGCGGACACCTGAACCGGGAAGGGGTGCGGGTTGTGCTGGCCGGGTCACCGAACGTCGGAAAATCGAGCTTACTGAATGCGATCGCCGCACGGGATGTGGCAATTGTCAGCAGCGAGGCCGGCACAACGCGGGACATAGTGGAGGTTTCGCTGGATCTGGACGGCACGTCATTGATCGTCAGTGACACGGCTGGCCTTCGCCACAGAACTGATTCACATGTGGAACAATTGGGCATAGAGCGGACACACCAGCGGTTGTCGCACGCCGATATCGTCATCAGTGTCGCCTCTCCCGAGGCAGATTGGCAGAATATTGGTGTCGATTCACCAACGTTACGAATCTGGAACAAGGCCGATATGGGCCAGCCGAAGCAATCGGCAGCATCAGACCTGCAGGTGTCGGCGCTGACGGGTGCCGGCATGGAAGATCTGCTGAACACACTGTCCGCAATGGCAGCCGAGCTGGCCGGTGGTGATGAGCCGGCGCTTCTCGTGCGTGAGCGACAGGTTCAGGCGGTAAAGTCGGCATTGCGGCACCTGGACAATGCACAGAAGCCGGACCTGCCGATCGAACTCGTTGCCGAAGAGCTCAGAAGGGCGGCTCGCAATGTTGGCAAGCTGACCGGCGAGGTTGGCACGGAAGACCTGCTCGACAGCATCTTTTCGAAATTCTGCGTGGGCAAATAGAGAGCCATCGCAACAGGATAGTTTCACGTGAATCACCGGAATTTGTTTCACGTGAAACGAAGTCTTTTTTGATGTTTTTCTACAGTTCGTGTATGCAGCGGGCACGATGAACCAGAACCAGGAAAAAGACTTTCACGTCGTTGTCGTCGGTGGCGGCCATGCCGGCTGCGAAGCGGCCAGTGCCGCGGCGCGCCGTGGCGCCCGAACGGCACTGGTCACGCATAGGCAGGCGACCATCGGCGAGATGTCGTGCAACCCGGCAATGGGCGGACTGGGGAAGGGCCACCTGATCCGGGAAGTCGATGCGCTTGACGGCCTGATCGGGGTAACCAGTGACAAGGCGGCCATTCAGTACCGGCTGCTCAACCGGTCGAAAGGACCGGCGGTCAGGGGACCGCGGGCACAGATTGACCGGCAGCTTTATCGCGATGCCATGCAGGCCGCCATTCAAGACCATGACAACCTCTCAGTGATCGAAGCGGCGGTCGGCAGTTTCGCCGTGAGCGACGGCGCGATCTGCGGGATTGTCAGCGAGGACGGCCGCGAGATCTTCGCAGCCAGCGTGGTGCTCACCACGGGCACGTTTCTCGGCGGCCTGATCCACATCGGCGAGAAGAAAATTCCGGCAGGCCGCGTCGGTGAGGAGCCGAGCAATGGACTGTCCCGGGTTCTGCGTGACACAGGGCTCAAGATCGGTCGGCTGAAAACCGGAACGCCGCCACGGCTCGACGCAACCACGATTGACTATTCCGGGCTCGAAGAGCAGGCGGCAGACCTCAGCCCGTTTTACTTTTCGACCCTGACCACCGAAACCCACGCGACCCAGGTCAGTTGCCACATCACCCACACCAACGCTGACACACACAGGATCATCTCCGACAACTTGGAGAGATCAGCGATGTATGCCGGTTTCATCGAGGGGACGGGACCACGCTACTGCCCCTCCATTGAAGACAAGGTCGTCAAATTCGCCGAACGTTCATCGCACCAGGTCTTCCTGGAGCCGGAAGGAATAGGCGACATCACCGTTTATCCGAACGGTATTTCGACATCGCTGCCGGAAGACGTGCAGGAAGCCTACGTGCATTCGATCGCCGGTCTGGAACAGGTCAAGATTCTGCAACCGGGCTACGCAATCGAATACGACTATGTCGATCCACGTGAACTCGATACCTCGCTGCAACTGAAAAAACTTCCGGGCCTGTTTCTGGCCGGTCAGATCAATGGCACAACCGGGTATGAGGAAGCTGCCGCTCAGGGTCTCATTGCCGGTGCCAACGCCGCTGCCAGGGCTTGCGGACTTGACAAGCTGACCATCGACCGATCTGAAGGCTATATCGGTGTGATGATCGATGACCTGGTCACCCGGGGCGTGAGCGAACCGTACCGGATGTTTACCTCGCGTGCAGAGTACCGATTGCTGCTGCGCGCCGACAATGCCGACCAGCGCCTGACACCACTGGCAATCGAAAAGGGGCTGTGTTCACCCCACAGGCGGCAGCGGTTCGAGGCCAGGATGGCAAGCCTGGATGACCTGCGTGACCGGCTGCAGGCGCTTTCGCTCAGCCCGCACGGTGCCGAAGCTGCCGGCCTGCCAGCCAACAAGGACGGCAGGATCAGGACCGCCTACGAGTACCTTTCATATCCGGATGTGGATTTCGCAAGGCTGTGCGCGGTCTGGCCCGACCTGCAGCAGGCCGGTGACTACCTGCGTGAGCTGATTGAGGCCGAGGCCATCTACGCGACCTATGTCGACCGCCAGAAAGCCGAAATAGACGCGTTCAACCAGGATGCGAGAATACTCATTCCGGGTGACCTGGATTATGGCCTGATTACCGGACTCTCCAACGAGGTCCGCCAGAAGCTTGCCGAGCGTCGCCCCGAGACGATTGGTCATGCAGCCCGCATAGATGGCGTGACACCGGGCGCGCTGGTGCTGGTTATCGCACATATGCGCAAACACTCAGGCGCCAGGCTGGCGGGTTGAGGACCCATGGCGCAGACATGGTTAATTCCTGACAGCGTGACGCCTGATGATGTGCCTGGCTTGTTCAATGTTTCACGTGAATCACTGGAAAAGCTTCGCGCCTATGTCGCGGAACTGCTGTATTGGCAGGCCAGGATCAACCTGATCGCCCCATCGACAATCGACCGGGTCTGGCATCGTCATATTTGTGACGGGTTGCAACTGTGTGATCATCTCGGCGGAGATGAAAAGCTGATTGTCGATATTGGCTCAGGCGCCGGCATACCCGCCATCCCGCTGGCAATATGGCTTGCGGAGAAGAATACCGCCGCTGAAGTCGTGATGATCGAAAGCAATGCCAGGAAGGCGGCGTTCCTGCGAGAGGTGAGCCGGGTGTGCAGTTTAAACACCCGAATCATCAACGCGCGGGTAGAATTGCTCGGCAAATCGGATTTGCAGCAGGTTGTTGATGTGTGCGTAGCTCGAGCTTTGGCGCCATTGCCCGGATTACTGGAACTGACGGCGCAATTACCGGTTCATCCACAACGAATGTTGTTCCTGAAGGGACAAGATGTTGATGCTGAATTGACCGAGGCCACTAAATGTTGGAATATTTCGTTCTGCAAACACTCAAGTCGCACCCAGCAAAATGGCTGCATTCTTGAAATTCATGAGGCCGAACGTGTCAGCGAAAATACTACAGCATCCGACTAATCCGACACCCCGTATCCTGGCTGTTGCCAATCAGAAGGGCGGGGTCGGTAAAACAACCACCGCCATTAACCTGGGAACGGCACTGGCGGCTGTTGGCGAGAAGGTGCTGGTCATCGACCTGGACCCGCAGGGTAATGCCAGCACCGGTCTTGGTATCGAGCGGACAGCAGAGCAGGTGTCCACCTATGAAGTGCTGGTCGGCGAGGCGGACCTGCACCAGGCGATCCAAGGTTCGGAAATACCAGGGCTTGACTGTGTGCCATCTTCAATGGACCTGCTCGGTGCTGAACTGGAACTGGCCGAATACAGCCGCAAGACATACCGGCTCAAGGATGCCGTCGAAAAGCTGATCGTGTTCAACGAGGCAAACCCGTATACCTACATTCTGGTCGACTGCCCGCCATCCCTGAACCTGTTGACCATAAACTCGCTGTCGGCGGCAGACGCCATACTCGTTCCGCTGCAATGCGAATTCTTTGCGTTGGAAGGCCTGAGCCAGCTCCTAAACACCGTTGAACGGGTCAAGGCCAATCTCAACCCGACGCTGGAAATCCAGGGCATCGTCCTGACCATGTTCGATCGCAGAAATTCGCTGTCGGAGCAGGTGGCACAGGATGTTCGCGGCGTCTTGGGCGCCAAGGTCTATGAAACGGTCATACCGCGCAATGTCCGGGTTTCGGAAGCCCCGTCCTACGGCAAGCCGGTCTTGTTGTATGACAATACCTGCGCCGGATCGCAGGCCTACATCCGGCTGGCATCGGAGATCATCCGCCGCGAGCGTTCATTGCGCGCGGCCTAGAGAATAGCAATGAAGTCTGAGAAAAAATCATGACGGCACTACCAAAGAAGAGATTGGGCCGCGGACTGGCCGCGCTGATTGGCGAAGGCGCTGCTGCAGAGACAGTGGCCGAGCAGGTACCAGGCCGTGCTAACGGTTTGCGCGAACTACCGATCGAACTGGTTCAAAGCAATACCCTGAACCCGCGAAAGGTGTTCAACGAGGAAGACCTGGATGACCTGGTCAGATCGGTTGCCGAGAAGGGTATCCTGCAACCTGTCGTGGTCAGACCCGTTGGTGACGGGGAAAGCTACCAGATCGTTGCCGGTGAACGCCGGTGGCGGGCAGCGCAAAAGGCGGGCCTGCATCATATTCCGGCGCTGGTACGTGAGCTTACCGACAAGGAAGTGCTGGAAATCGCGCTGATCGAAAACGTTCAGCGTGCCGATCTCAATCCGGTCGAAGAAGCGCGTGGCTACCAGCAACTCATCGACCAATTCGACTACACCCAGCAACAGCTGGCCGAATCCATTGGCAAGAGCCGCAGTCACATTGCCAACACGCTGAGGCTGACCGCTCTGCCGGCATCGGTGCTGGAAGCTTTGCAGACCGGCAAACTGACCGCAGGCCATGCGCGTGCGCTGATCGCGACTGAAGATCCGCAATCGCTGGCCCAGAAAATCATTGCGCTGGGATTGTCGGTTCGCCAGGCGGAGGCGCTGGCCCGCGATACCGGCACCGGGGCGGTCAAAAAGCCTGCCGAAAAGGCGACGGATACAAATATTACCGCTGTTGAAAAGCTGCTGACAGAGGTCCTGGGACTGAAAGTGTCAATCGCAACCAAGAATGCGGAAAAAGGCAAATTAATTATTCATTACAATAGCTTAGATCAACTCGACACGGTCTGTTTCAAGCTTGGCATGAAATCCTGAGGATCAGTTCAACCGGCGCGACGCAGTGAACTCGCCGCTGAAATAACAAACCGTTCAGCAACCGGCCAGTTGACCAGCGGCTTTCTCCGGACTTCCGAATTGGCAATTCGCAAGTGTTCGGCAACCATCAGCAGTTGTGGCAGGCCGCATGTCCTGAGTTGTCCGGCCAGCGCAGTATGGCGCTTGAAGAAGATCGGCGGCCGCCATTCCTTGACAATGGCATCGGGGCGCCGGCCGGATTCCATCGCGGCCGCCATTTCAACCAGCAGGGTACAGTGATTGGTCAACGCAATCAGTACCGATGCGGGTTGTTGGCCCTGCTGCTGCAGGGTTGTCACGGCATGCACTGCGGCGTCCGGCCTGCCGGAGAACACGGCGTCGATCAACCCATCCATGGAGGCAGCTTCATTGCCGGCAATGACTTTTGCCGCATCGGCAAGTGACACGGAGCCGCCATCGCCTGCATAGCTGGCGAGCTTTTCCAGTTCAGACTGCAGAAGGGCGGCGTTGCCTCCGACGGCGTCGACCACAAGCTCTATGACGTCGCGATCAATGGCCACGTTGAGACCCGATATGAAGCTGGCGGCAAACTCCAGCAATTCACCTACGCTTTGATCGAAACAGACTGTGACCGCCAGGTCCGGCGAGGCTTCAAACTCTTTCCGCAACGGTGATGACTTTTTCAGATCTCCGGCTGTGACAAGCAACAGGCAGTCCGACCACCCGATACTGACCGCTCCAATGCATGCCTTGTGAATTGTACTCGAAGCCGCATCGACCAGCACCAGCTTGTCGGCGCCGAACATGGAAATTGACTGCAATTCCTCCAGCAGGCGTCCCGGATCAGATGCCAGGTCGGCATCGGAATACCGCACGACTTCGCCATCGGGATGACTGGCAGTGAAACCTTTCACTGCCTGGTTTTTCAGGCGGTTCAACAATTCCCAGTTGGGACCGCACAGAAGTGCGCCCTTATACTTGCTGGACGGGGAGCTAAATGCAGCCTCAAAACCCTGAGGCTTGATCACAGTCATAACGGGTCTGAACCCTAATTGGTCGCGAGAAATGCCGCCAGACGGGTCCGTACCTCCTGGCCGACCTGCTTGGCCGCCTGTTCCTCGGCATTCACCCGGGCCTGAACGTTTGCAAACGATGCATCCAGCCGGTCATAAGGAATCCTGCTGAAGGCGCGACCGGAGAAGATGACATTCTGCGTGGAAGCATCAACCAGCTGGAATTTTGTGGTCAGGTTATAGGCCAACCGGCGGCGAACCGTATCTTCCGTATTAATCAGTGTTTCCGCATTACCCTTGGCCTGGAGCTTGAGATAGTAACGGTCCGGCGCTTCGGTGCCGACCGGCCTGGTGGACCGGACGATTTCATTGCGGACCAGTTGCCCGACACGGGTGGACTGCTGGGAAACGTTGACCTCGGCAAGTTTTTGCGAAACTGAAGAGCCATCGTCATTGGTCGCATAAAGCGGCTGGTACCCGCAGGCGGAAAGGGCGAGTAAGCCAACCAGAGCAAAAGATCTCATTGCGTGTTTCGCGAACATCATCATCCCGCAACTATATTCACCAATTTGTCCGGCACAACTATAACTTTGCGGACCGATAAACCGTCCAGACTTCGTACCACATTCTCGTGGCGAAGACATGTATCTTCTACCATTTCGCGGTCGGCGCCCTTGGCAAACTGCAGTTCAGCTCGCTTCTTGCCATTAATCTGGACCACGAAAGTGACCTTGTCACTGACAAGAAGGCTGTCGTCGTGATTCGGCCATTGCGCATCGCAGGCCAACCCGTCGCATCCCAGCGCCTGCCAGCATTCCTCGGCCAGGTGAGGCATCATGGGGGCAAACAACTGGACCAGCGAAACGGCCGTTTCACGCTGGGCCATCTGGAGTTCGTCTGACGTAGCATCCGACGACAACGAGGCGGCCAGCGAATTGACCAGTTCGTACACCCGGGCAATGGCGCGATTGAAGCGCAGGTTGGTTATGTCGTCACCGACTGCCGCGATGGCCATGTGTGTGGCCCTGCGCAGCTCGCCGACATTCTCTGCGGTCGCCTTTTGCAATACGTCCGGATCAATTGAAATTTTATCATCTGCAACCTGACCAACCAGCCGCCAGATGCGCTGCACAAACCGCCAGGCGCCGACGACGCCGGCCTCGGTCCATTCGATGTCGCGTTCAGGCGGTGTGTCCGACAACATGAACCAGCGCGCCGTATCGGCCCCGTATTGCTCGATGATGTCGTCGGGATCGATGACATTTCTTTTCGACTTGGACATTTTTTCAGCCGGGCCGATGGTGACGCTTTCTCCGGTCCCCGAATCGGTCAGCTTGTCGCCGTCCCTTGCAACCTGTGCCGGCACAATCCACTCACCCGATTCTGAGCGGTAGGTTTCGTGGATCACCATGCCCTGCGTGAACAGGGACTTGAACGGCTCGTCAAGATCGAGATGGCCGACTTTCCGCATGGCGCGCACGAAGAACCGCGAATACAGCAAGTGCAGAATGGCGTGTTCGATGCCACCGATATACTGGTCCACGGGCATCCAGTAGCCGGCCGCACCGGTATCCACCGGCTGGTCGGAATGCGGCGAGCAGAAGCGCGCAAAGTACCAGGATGAATCGACAAACGTATCGAACGTATCGGTTTCACGGCGGGCCGGCGCACTACATTTCGGGCACGAAACAGACTTCCACTGGTCATGACGCTCAAGCGGATTACCAGGCTTTTCGAAGTTGATGTCTTCCGGCAGCACAACGGGAAGATCGGCCAGTGGCACGTCAACCACCCCGCAGCTGTCGCAGTGAATGAACGGTATGGGGCAACCCCAGTAGCGCTGTCGCGATACACCCCAGTCGCGCAGTCGGTAGTTGGTCTTGCGCTCGCCGATGCCGGCATCGGACATGCGCTTTGCAACTTCCGCCTTGGCGTCCTCAACCGACATGCCGTCAAGAAACCCGGAGTTGACCATGTGAACTGCAGAGGTGTCCTTCTCGAGCAGCGCTTCGCTGCCGATTTCAAGGGATGCCGCATCGTTGTCTTTCGGCGCAACCACAGGGATTACGTCGAGACCGTATTTGCGGGCAAAGTCGAGGTCGCGCTGGTCGTGGGCCGGACAACCGAATACGGCGCCCTCGCCATAGCCGATCAGCACGAAATTGGCCGCATATACCGGCAGGCGCCTGTCTGCATCAAACGGATGGCGCGCATAGATGGCCAGCGGTATGCCCTTTTTCTCGGCGCGTTCAATTGCTTCTTCGCTGGTCCCGAGTGCTGCGCATTCCTTCTGGAATGCCTTGACGGCATCGGAGCCGGCAGCCGCCTTCTGGGTCAGGGCATGGTCAGCCGAAATGGCGCAGAAACTGGCCCCGAAAATCGTATCGTGACGGGTCGTGTAGACGGTCAGCGTGTCGTCCAGCTCATTGCCGTCCTCGTCTTCCAGCACAAAGGAAAACCGCAAACCCTCAGACTTGCCGATCCAGTTGCGCTGCATCAGCCGCACCTTTTCCGGCCAGTCGGCCAGGGTGTCCAGGGCCGACAGCAGCTCTTCCGACATGTCGGAGATTTTCAGGAACCATTGTGCGAGTTCGCGTTTTTCAACTTCGGCGCCGGACCGCCAGCCGCGTCCGTCGATCACCTGCTCATTGGCCAGCACGGTCTGGTCAACCGGATCCCAGTTCACCATCGAGACTTTGCGCTCAACCAGTCCGGCCTTGTAGAACTCGATGAACATGCGTTGTTCATGGCCGTAATACTCCGGGTCGCAGGTGGCGAACTCGCGCGTCCAGTCAATGGCAAGTCCCATGGACTTGAGCTGTCCGCGCATGGTGGCGATGTTTTCATACGTCCATGACTTGGGATGGATCTTGCGTTCGATGGCGGCATTTTCAGCCGGCATTCCGAAGGCGTCCCAGCCCATCGGGTGCAGCACATTGTAGCCACACGCCTTGCGGAAACGGGCAATCACGTCGCCCATAGTGTAATTCCGGACATGGCCCATGTGGATGCGGCCGGACGGATAGGGAAACATCTCAAGCACGTAGTATTTCGGCTTGTCGGATGAGTTACTGGCCAGAAAGCTGCCGGCCTCCGTCCAGGTTTTCTGCCACTTGGCCTCTACACCGCGGGGATTGTATCGCTCAGTCGACATGTCTTGTGGTATGCCTGTTGGTTGATCCTGATTTGTGTCCGCAAGTGCAGTATCAGGAAGCAACCTGACGGGCAAGCAAGACGGCCATATTAAAGATGAACACTGTAACAGATCGCTACAATGACGTGATGGCCCGGATCGAGGTTGCGGCCCACAAATCCGGCAGGGATCCGGCTGATATCACCCTGGTGGCCGTGTCCAAGACGTTCTCGGCCGACAATATCGAGCCCGTGCTGCAACTCGGCCATCGCGTGTTCGGGGAAAACCGCGTACAGGAAGCCCAGGGGAAATGGCCGGCTCTGAAACAAGCATACCCGGATACCAGGCTGCATCTGATCGGGCCGCTGCAGACCAACAAGGCGCGCGAGGCCGTCGCCCTGTTTGACATGATTGAAACGCTGGACCGGGAAAAACTGGCGCGCGTACTGGCGAAGGAAACCCAGGCAGCCGGTCACAGCCCTGATCTGCTTATTCAGGTCAATACTGGCAACGAACCGCAAAAGGCGGGAATCCAGCCGGACGACGCGGACGCATTCCTGAAATTGTGCGCCGAAACTCACGGTCTGACGGTCAGCGGCATGATGTGCATTCCACCGTTTGACGAAGATCCGGTGCCGCACTTCAACCTGCTTGCGGACATCGCGGCCCGCAACGGCCTGGCGAAGTTGTCCATGGGAATGAGTGGCGACTTCGAAACGGCGATCGAGCGCGGCGCTACCCATGTGCGCGTCGGCAGCGCCATTTTCGGCAGCAGGGGATAGCTGACCTCAGCTGGCTCTAGCTAATGTGCAAAACGGTTCCCGGTCCGGAACGAGACAGCACCAGACGCAAGTGTTGCTGTTGAAGCGCAACACATCCTTGTGTTGCGGCTCCGTCGGATGTGCGAAGATGCATGAATACAGCGCTGCCCTTGCCGGCTACCGGCGGCGTGTCATTGTGACCAAGCACCACAACCAGATCGTAAAGATGATCCGGGCGCCACAGTTCTTCATGGCTGAACGGGCAGGGCAGCCGTACCGGTTTGTTGTAGTCGCGTGCAGCAGGATCATCGCACCAGCCCGACCCAGGACGGATCGGCTTGACCGGCAGCGCAGTAAGTGGGCGGATAACTCGGTCGGGCCTGTACATGACATAGCGCAGCGGCCAACGCCCCGCCGGCGTTGTCCAGTCGCCTTCGGATTTGGCGTAGCTGATGCCGGCCTTTCCGATACTGCAGGCAAAGGTGACAGCGCCCATCGACAGGGTGGCGACATGGCCATTGCCGGCTATGTGCCTGATCGCGATATCCTGATCAAAAGTTCCCATGCGTGATCTCCGTTGCCCTTTGCAAAGCACACGGCATCAAACTAAAGTCATTTACAATTGACAATTCCATCAGGACCACATGACTTATGAGTACTAAAAAGAAGATTCTTGTCGTTGATGACGATGACGCCCTGCGCGAAACCATTGTTGAGCAGTTTTCCCTGCACGATGATTTTTCAGTGACGGCAGTAAATGGCGGGTTACCCGCCGTCAATCACCTGAAATCCGAACTGGTTGACCTGGTTATCCTGGACGTGAACATGCCGGACCTGGACGGTCGGGAAGCCTGCAAGATCATGCGCAAGAACGGATATCGCGGTCCGGTTATCATGCTGACCGCAGAAAGTTCTGATGCCGATACGATTCTTGGCCTTGATGCCGGTGCCAATGACTATGTGATCAAGCCGTTCAAGTTTGCGGTTCTGCTTGCCCGTATCCGCTCACAGCTGCGCCAGCACGAGCAGAGCGAAGATGCTGTCTTCAAGATCGGCCCTTATACGTTCAAGCCCAGCGCGAAGCTTCTGATGCAAGACGACAACAAGAAAATCCGGCTGACCGAGAAAGAGACATCTATCCTGAAATTTCTGTACCGGGCCGGAGACCAGGTCATTGGCCGTGACATCCTGCTTCATGAGGTCTGGGGCTACAATGCCGGTGTGACAACCCACACGCTGGAAACCCATATCTACCGTTTGCGCCAGAAGATCGAGGCCGACCCGTCCCATGCACAATTGCTGGTTACGGAAGCCGGCGGATACAAACTGGTTCCCTAAGTACACGGATCGTGTCACGGGTTCATATTGGGCCATTAAGTTGCTATACCACTTGAAAATCAGGTGTTTGCCATGCGGGCGTGTTAACCGGAAGGCAGCCTGATTCAAGTGGGACCAATTACCGACAGGCTGATTTATGGGCGTGCGTTCCGCCGTTGATCTGTTGAAGCAGATGCCGTTGTTTGCCGGTGTGGGTGAAGCACACCTGCAGACGTTGGTGTTTTCGTCGGATGAACTGATCGTCCCGCCCGGACGCACGGTGTTCGAAGCAGGCGATTCGTCTACAAACGCGCTTATCATCAGGCAGGGTGAGGGCGTGGTCATCGATCCCGAGACCGGCGGCGTGCTGGCACTGGCAGGACCCGGCTCCATGTTTGGCGAACAATCGCTAATCGCAAGTATCCCGCGCCAGGTCACCCTGAATGCGAAAACGGAGATCGAGGCCATTGTCATTGAACAATCGGTTTTCCTGAGATTGTGCGGGGAGTTCCCGGAAGTCGGCATGCAGGTTCTCGACGTGCTCAACCGTCAGTTGGACGTATGCACCAGCGAACTGAGTGAAGTGCAAACGAGGTTCGAGCAGTCGCCGCTGGAGGATCTGCTAAGGGAAGAAGAATAAGTGCGACAAGGTCAGGCTATATCAACCAGAACCGGCACGTGATCTGACGGGCGCTCCCAGCCGCGTACGTCCCTTAGAATTGCCGCGTTGCTGCACTTTTCCACGAGGCCTTCCGACACCCATATATGGTCAAGCCGCCGGCCGCGGTCCGAGGCCTGCCAGTCGCGCGACCTGTAACTCCACCAGGAATAAATCCTGTTCGGTTCCGGTATCTCCGCCCGGATCGGATCATGCAGCCTGGAGGTGCTTTGAATATCGAGCAGCCGGTCGGTTTCCTGGGGCGTGTGAGACACGATCTTCAATAGCTGCTTGTGTGACCAGACATCGCTTTCAAGCGGGGCGACGTTGAAATCGCCCGTGAACACATGCTCGCCATTGCCGTTGGACACATGCGTCGAAGTCCAGGTTTTCATTTCATCGAGAAACGCCAGCTTATGGCCGAATTTCGGATTGGTTTCGGGGTTCGGTTCATCGCCGCCGGCGGGAATGTAGAGGCTGTGAACAGTCAGGTTGCTGTCTGTCATCCTGATGCTGATATGGCGGCCGTCGTTTTGTCCGCAGAACGAATGAACATCCATCTGCTCGAACGGAATGCGCGAGATGATGGCGACGCCGTGATGGCCCGACAGGCCGTTCTCGGCAATGTGTTCATAGCCAAGCGGCGCGAACTCGGATGCCGGAAACTGGCCTGGCGGGCACTTGGTCTCCTGCAGGCAGACAATGTCGGGCTGGTGTTCCTGAAGCAAGCGGTTCACAAGCCCCGCCCGCAACCGCACCGAGTTGATATTCCAGGTTGCAATTCTCAAGTTTGATCCGATCCGGTGGATTAACGATCGGAACCAGTCTTGCGCTCCTTGACGCGTTTGACCACAAAAAGTTTGGGATCCGGTTCGACTTCCTTGTCCACATTGGACAACTGAACCGTGGTGCGCTGGCCCTTGCCGTCAAGAATAATCCACTGAACCAGGTCATTGGCCTCCCGGTCGAACACCATTGTCAGCTGTCCGGCGACAAGCTGGTCTTTTTCTTCCATGGTGACGGCAACGAGATTGTCCTGGGATTCAACCTTCAGGATGACGGCCTGCTCAAACAGGTTGACCTCACCGGCGAGCACGAGCTTGAGCGGGGTCGCCGACAGCGGATACTGGTCGTCCTTCTGGCGCTTGGTGTTCTTTACCGTGACCCAGCGGCCGTCCGAGACAACCAGCAGGGGGCTTGGTGGGGCATATTCAAACCGCATCTTGCCGGGCTTTGAAATATAGAACACGCCATTGGCGATCTGGCCGCGCGGGCTGGTCTGGGTAAACTCGCCCTTCATGTTCACAATTTCGTTCAGGTAGGTATTAAGGTGGGTGACCGCCTCGTTCTGTTCTTCAGACAATTGTGCGGCAGCCTGCGCCACGCCGGGATTGCCGGGCACCATGGTGGCAACCGGGGCCAGCAGGCAGAGACCCATGAAAAAGGCAAGGCGCGCGGATTTCTTAGTCAACGGATGTCCTCCAGTGGAATCGGCAGCAGTTTGCCGGACAAGATAATTCTTCATCTGCGTGTAACACGGCGACAATGGGGCGGGATAGATAAGATTTATGTGTGCCGGCCCAGATCAGCCCATGTCTTCGCCCACCAGTATTTCACGCTTGCCGGCATGATTCGCAGCGGAAATCAGACCTTCGTCCTCCATGCGTTCAATCAGGCTTGCCGCCTTGTTGTACCCGATGGACAATCTGCGCTGGATGTAGCTGGTGGAAACCTTCCTGTCGCGCAGCACAACGGCAACTGCCTTGTCATACTGCTCGTCGCCGGAATTGCCGCCCGGTGCTCCGGTGTCGAAACCGCCGTCGCTGTCCTCGCCGGTGTCCTCTGTCACGGCGTCCACATAATCCGGTGCAGCCTGGGTCTTCAGATAGGCGACGATCTGCTCAACTTCGTCATCGGATACAAATGGTGCATGCAGCCGTGAGATGCGTCCGCCGCCGGCCATGAACAGATTGTCGCCCTGGCCGAGCAGTTGTTCGGCCCCCTGTTCGCCGAGAATCGTGCGGCTGTCGATCTTGGATGTCACCTGGAAGCTGATGCGGGTCGGGAAGTTGGCCTTGATGGTGCCGGTGATAACATCCACCGACGGCCGCTGGGTCGCCATGATGACATGAATGCCGGCGGCACGGGCCATTTGTGCCAGGCGCTGGACGGCGCCTTCAATATCCTTGCCTGCGACCATCATCAGGTCTGCCATTTCGTCGATGATGACGACGATGTAAGGCAGCGGTGACAGATCCATCTGCTCTTCTTCATAGATCGGCGCACCGCTTTCAGGATCAAACCCTGTCTGTATCTGGCGGGTGAACACCTCACCCTTTTTCTGGGCCTGCTCGGCGCGGGAATTGTAGCCGTCAATGTTGCGCACACCCAGCTTGGACATCTTGCGGTAGCGCTCTTCCATTTCGCGTACCGCCCATTTCAGCGATATGACAGCCTTGTGGGGGTCCGTCACCACCGGGGCGAGCAGGTGCGGAATGCCTTCATAGACAGACAATTCAAGCATTTTCGGATCAATCATGATCAGCTTGCACTTGTCAGGCGGCAGCCGGAACAGCAGCGACAGTATCATGGTGTTGATGCCGACCGACTTGCCGGAGCCGGTTGTGCCGGCAATCAGCAGGTGCGGCATGCGGGCAAGGTCGGCGAAGCTCGGTTCGCCACCAATGTCCTTGCCCAGCGCCATGGCCAGTTTCTGCTTGGTCTTCTCGAAGTCCCGCGACGCCAGCAGTTCACGAAGATAAACGGTTTCGCGGTTCGAGTTCGGCATTTCAATGCCGATGGCATTGCGTCCAGGGACCACAGCGACACGAACTGAAATGGCACACATGGACCGGGCAATATCGTCTGCCAGCCCGATAACACGGGATGACTTGATGCCAGGTGCCGGTTCGAGTTCATACAAGGTGACCACCGGACCCGGGCGGACATTGATGATTTCGCCGCGAATGCCGAAATCCTCAAGCACACCTTCCAGCATGCGGGCGTTCTGCTCCAGTGCATCCGCAGACAATTGGTTGGCCTGACTGGATATATCAGGTTCCATCAGCAGGCTGAGTGGCGGCAGCTGGAACTCACCGTTGTTCGGCAGCATGTCGGGCTGCATGTCCTTGGCAATCCGCGAGCCTTTCTTGACCGGCTTTGCAGCCGGTTGAACGCGGCTGGCGGCTGTTCCCGGCGCGGCGATACCGGATGGCTTGGCAGGGGCATCCAGGGTGGGTTCGCCGGGGGCGGTGTGCTCGGCGGTGTCGGTACGGCTGAGGCGGGGTTCAATGCGGTTGTCGCTCAAAGGCGCGCTTCTGGCCAGAAACGCCGGAATGGGTTTTGCCTCCGGGTCGGTGCTTGTGGCATCGTCGTGGTCTGCCTGCCTGCGGTTTTTCAACCGGCTCAACAGGCCGGTTTCGTCCTCCGATTGCGGTTCGCGCCGCAGGTTTTCGGCCAGCCGGCGCCGCGGCCTTGCCGGCTCGTCATCTTCTTCTGCCTGGTAACGGTCGCGCAGGCTGCCGACGCTGTGGGCGAGGCGTGTCGAGGCGTTGAGTGCCTTCGAACCGATCATCACGGTTGGCTTCTTGATCGACTTAAGGGCGCGCAGCGCCTGCGACGGTGAACTGCCCAGTGCCAGCAGTGCGGTCCATACGAATACCGTCAGCGCAAGGGTGAAACCGGCGAAAGTCGCAATTGAACCAAAACCCAGCACGCGGGGCAGGGAGGTCAGCAACATGGCGCCGCTGTCACCAACGACACCGCCGAAACCAGGCCCGATCGGCCAGTTTTCCGAAATCGGCAAGAATGCCAGCACCATGGCCGACGACACGATGGCGGCAAGCCAGGATGGTGCGCGGGTTTGCCAGTTGCCGAGCCGGTTATGGGATATCAGGGTTATGGCCCAGAATGCCGGGATGCCGATGATCACCGAATTGGACAATGCAAACCAGCTGATCAGCTTGTCGGAAATGATCGCTCCGGGATAGCCGAGTGCATTGCGCACGTGGGTTTCAACTGCATTGCTCCAGGACGGGTCGCTGGATGACCAGGTGGCCAGCGCGACGGTGAGTGCAACCAGACAACCCAGCAGCACGAAGCCCTGCAGCTCCATCACCCGCCTGCGAACAAACAGTTTCAGCCCTTGTGGAATGGTTGTCTGGGCAGGCTTTGCAGTACGGCTTCGAGGCATATTGGAACTTCCGGTTATGCGCAGATCAACAGGCTGAAGGCACGCTTCAGCCGCAATAAAAGTGTGTGGCGGCGATTGTGGGCCGGGCATGGTTAAGGTGTCGTTAAGTTTTGACCGGATGCGGACAATGAAAAACCCCGGAAGCGGCGCGGCTTCCGGGGTGAATTCCGAAACGCCGGCAAGGGCGCCCGGGTTATTGTTGAGGGTCTAGATTGCAGACCCGCCGCGGGCAAACTCGGGGTAAGCCTCAACGCCGATTTCGCCCTTGTCGAGACCTTCAAGCTCCTCTTCAGGACTGACCCTGATGCCGATTGTGGCCTTGAGGATCAGCCAGACGGCAGCGCTTGAAACCGACACGAAGATACCAACGGCTATGACACCAACGGCCTGGGCGTAGAAGGTGGCGTCACCATTGGTCAACGGAACCGCCATGGTGCCCCAGATGCCGGCCAGAAGGTGTACTGGGATGGCGCCGACCACGTCGTCAATCTTCAGCTTGTCGAGCATCGGTACAGCAAACACCACGATGACGCCGCCAATGCCGCCAATCATGATGGCCATGATCGGTGACGGCGTCAGCGGTTCGGCGGTGATCGAAACCAGCCCGGCCAGTGCACCGTTAAGCGCCATGGTGACATCCATCTTCTTGTACACGACCTGGGTGAGGATGATGGCCACCACGACACCGGCTGCTGCTGCCAGGTTGGTGTTCACGAAAATACGCGACACCGAAGAGACATCTGAGATCGTGCCCATGGCAAGCTGCGACCCGCCGTTGAAGCCGAACCAACCGAACCACAGGATGAACGTACCCAGCGTTGCCAGCGGAATGGAAGAACCGGGGATCGGGTTAATACGGCCGTTTTCGCCGTACTTGCCGGCCCTGGCACCGAGAATGATGGCACCCATGAGCGCTGCCCAGCCGCCGGTTGAATGAACCAGTGTCGAGCCGGCGAAATCAGAAAAACCGATGCCGTCAAGCCAGCCTGCGCCCCATTCCCAGCTGCCCTGGATCGGATAGATAATGCCGGTCAGGATGGCGGTGAAAATGATGAACGGCCAGAACTTGATACGCTCCGCAATAGTACCCGACACGATGGACGCGGTGGCGGCGCAGAATACCATCTGGAAAAACCAGTCGGAACCAGCCGCATAACTCCCGGGATCTGAGTCGGGCGCGGGAATGACTTTTGGTGTCGGCGTGCCCATCCAACCGCTGCCGGCAACAACCCCGTCATACATCAGGTTGTATCCCACGACCCAGAACATCAGGCCTGCCACCGAATAGAGGCCGATGTTCTTCAGGCACTGCATGGATACGTTCTTGGAGCGAACCAGGCCAGCCTCCAGCATGGCGAAACCGGCCGCCATGAACATGACCAGAAAGCCGCCAATGAGAAACAGCAGCGTTGAAAAGATGTATTTCACATCTTCGGTGGCTTCGGTAGCGGATTGAGCGAACACGGCATCGCTGCCCGCAACGGCCCCTGTTGCCAGTGCTGCCGCCAGTGCGAATTTTTGATAAAGCTTCATGTCTGTTGCCCTCACAGTGCTTCTTCGCCGGACTCGCCGGTGCGGATGCGGACGGCACTGTCCAGGTTCAGAACGAATATCTTGCCATCGCCGATCTGGCCGGTACGGCCGGATTCGGTAATGGTTTCCACAGCCTTGGCCGCGATCTTGTTTTCCAGTGCAAGCTCGATCTTGATTTTGGGCAGGTAAGACACTTCGTACTCGGCACCACGGTAGATCTCCGTGTGACCTTTCTGTCGCCCATGCCCCTTAACCTCGCTCACGGTCATACCCTCAACGCCGATGGCGGACAGTGCCGTGCGCACTTCCTCCAGGCGGTGAGGTTTGATGATCGAGATGATGTATTTCATTTGCATCTCCAATGTTACCCATCGCTACCGACCTCAAGCCGGCAGCGTCAACGGAGATGCATTTCAAGTGCCATGCCAAACTGCCCGATTCTCTTAATGCATTGAATTACATGAAGAAAACTGAATCTATCGAAACCAAAAATTGTAGAATTAGCCTAAAAATTAGCCATCAAACACATATTGCCTAAAAATTAGACGTTATCGGCTTTAATAAACCCCTGCTGCACGACACTGGCCGTCAGGGTCCCTGTCCGGTTGAAAATATTGAGCCTGCCCAGGCCCATGCCGGCCTCATTGCCCATCGCTTCATGGCTCATCAGCAACCAGTCTGAGAAGTCGGGTGGATTGTGAATCCACAGACCATGATCAAGGCTTGCCATGGTGATCTCAGTATCGAAGAAATTCCTGCCATGGGGATGAAGAGAACCGTTGAGCACCGTCATGTCGGACAGGTAGGCCAGTAGTGCCCATGACAGCTCGGCGGGCGGTTTCCGGGTACTTCGGAGCCTTGCCCATGTCAGGCTCGATGCGGGGTGGTCCGGCTTAGGATGTATGAAAAGCTGATGGCTGACCGGGCGCAACTCAAACACCTTTTTGCGGGCCAGATAGGTTTGGGTTCGGGTCGACAAATCCGATGAGTAGAGTGCGGCAATCCCGGTCTCATCAAGCAGTCCCTCCGGCGGCACAGCGTCCGGCATCGTTGGCTGATGCGCCAGGCCGGATGCGGCTTTGCGAAACGACGCCTGCAGGCAAAACACCGGCTTGGCGGCCTGCACGATAGTAACCCGGCGATTGACGATGGAGCGGCCGTCCAGCAGGCGTTCCACCTGCAACTCAAGCGGTTCGCCCACCAGACCTGGTCTCAGGAAATAGGCGTGCAGTGAATGCGGGATTCGCTGCGGATCGTCTATGGTCATCTGTGCGGCTCTCAAGCCGTGTGACAAAAACAGCCCGCCATAAACACGCCGCCACCCGAACTGCGGGCTGCGGCTACGGAACCGGTTGTCTTCCAGCCGTTCAAGATTGAAACTGGCGACCACTTCGTCGTATTCGGACATTCAACCTGCTTTCTGCAGAGCCTTAGTGCCAAAGGAACCCATGTGAGTTCACAACAGCCATATGACGCCATTATTATCGGTGGCGGTCTTGCCGGCCTGACCTGTGGTCTTGCCCTGTCGGGGGATTATTTGTCCATACCTCTGAAAACACTGATTGTGGATGCCGGCCCCGACCTCTGCTCCAGGAAAACGGCTGCTGATGCGCGAGGCTCGGCAATTACCAGGAGCTCACGCACGATGCTGCAGACCCTTGGTATTTGGGACGCCGTATCAGACCAGGCCCAGGCGTTTGAGAAAATAGTTGTGACCGACGGCCGGGACGCGACCGGCGCCCGGCCTGCCCTACTGAGTTTTCTTGAGGCAGGCGAGGCAGGCTCGGCTTCGGCCTGGATGGTTGAAAACTCCGCCTTGCTATGTGCCCTGATTGAACAGGTTCAGCACACGCCGGGCATCACCTTCATGGGCAATACTGTGGTCGAGACGTTTGAATACGGTTCATCTCCCGCGCAGGTCACAACGACGGACGGGCGTACATTCACCGCGCCGCTCATTGTTGCTGCGGATGGCAGAAACTCCAGAGCCCGGCAGGCTGCCAATATCGAAACGGTACAGTGGGATTACGGCCAGTCCGGTATTGCCATGACGGTGGAGCATGACCTGCCGCATCACGGCCGCGCCGAAGAGCATTTCCGCGAGGCCGGTCCGTTCGCGATCCTGCCGCTGAGCGGTAACAGGTCTTCCATTGTCTGGACCGAACAGACCGGGGACGCCAAGCAACTCATGCAGTTGCCGGAGCGTGAATTCCTGGATGAATTCAAGCAGAGGTTTGGCAATCATCTGGGAGAGGTGAAGCTGGCCACGAAGTATGCTGCCTGGCCGCTGTCGGTTCAGATCGCCAAGACTTTCATTGGCAACAGGCTGGCCCTGATCGGAGACGCCGCCCATGTCATCCACCCCATAGCGGGACTGGGCTTCAACCTGGGCCTGCGCGACATTGCCGCTCTGAGTGACTGTATTGGCGATCATGTCAGGCTTGGCCTGGATCCGGGCGGTCAAAGCTGCCTGAAAGCATATGAACAATGGCGCCGTGCAGACACACTCATGGTGGCTGCGGCGTGTGATGGGTTGAACCGGCTGTTCTCCAATTCGGCATTACCGATCGCGACGCTCCGGCAGGCCGGATTGCAGCTCGTTGACCGGCTGCCGCCGCTGAAAGCGTTCTTCATGGACCAGGCGGCCGGCATGGCCGGCAGGCAGCCGCGGCTGTTACGCGGAGAACCGGATTAGTCGCGCGACTTGCCTTCAGACTCCAGCCGCGCCAGGTAGGCCGGCCAGATCTCGTCGCGACCCCGTGCCAGCTTCAACAGGTAACTCCAGCTGAATATGCCGGTGGAATGCATGTCGTCGAAGGTGAGCCGGACGGCATAGTTTCCAACCGGATCAATCTTGATGATGGCTACGGTTTTCTTGCCGCCAACACAGGTCTTCTGGTCCGCACTGTGGCCCTGCACTTCGGCGCTGGGACTTTCGACGCGCAGGTACTCCGCGGACAGCTGGTGTTTCTGGCCGTCGTCGAACGTGACATGCAGTGACCTGCCGGCATTGGTCAGGCGAATTTCCTCTACCCAGACCTGGGCATTCTTGCTGTCGGCTTCAGTCATCCAGAACCCTCGCCTCCTCAGCCAGCATGATCGGAATGCCGTCACGGATCGGATAGGCCAGGCGGGCACGCTGTGAAATCAGCTCCTGGGTTTCAACGTCATAATTCAGCGCTGTGTGGGTCAGCGGGCATACGAGCATTTCAAGCAACTGCCCGCTGGCGCGCCGGTAGGTCTGGCGATTGTTGTCTGCTTCGGCCTGGTCTTTTTTATCGGCACCATCCGTCATTGTACGACACGCTCCCCGTCGTCCGGCCCGGTCGACATGTCGGCCAGGGCCATTAGCGTCCTGGTACGCTGTTTCAGGTTCGGTGCTTCCAGCAGGGCCTGTTTTTCACCGGCGGTGAACGAGCCGATCATGGACAGTGTATTGATCAGGGTGGAGGTGGAGACTTCGCGGATTTCTTCCCAGTCGGCCTGCATGGAGCGCGCATCGAGAAACCGCCTCAGGCTATCCAGCAGGCGTTCGCGATCCTCACCGATGGTTTCATTTTCGTCGGTCAGGTCAACCAGGAACTCGTCATAATCTGCGCGCACCACGCGGAACGGCGATCGCGATGGCACTTCCTCGGAAATTTTGAAGCGGCAGATGCCCGTCAGTATGATTTGCACCTGATTGTTTTCAGTTTCCATGAACGAGGTAATCCTGCCGGCGCATCCCACTTCGTACAATTCTGATTCTGGAACGGCGCCGGCCGGGTCCAGATCACGTTCGGTTTCCATATTGCGCGGCTGGATCATACCGATGAGGCGATTTCCCGCGAGAGCCGTGGACACCATTTCCAGGTACCTCGGCTCGAATATGTTCAGGGGCAGATCACCGCCGGGCAGCAGCAAGGCGCCCGGCAGCGGGAACATCGGCAATGTATCCGGCAGATCTGCAGCTGACTGGTAGCGCTCGTCGTTGGCTTTCAAAACCATCACCTTTTTTGAAGTGGACCGGGGTCCGTCAACAGTCCCCGCTCAGGCAAACAGTATCGATGACAACCGCCTACGTCCTGAAAGTGTCAATTCATGGGTCGGGCCCCAGGCTTCAAAAAACACCAGCAGCTGTTTGCGTGCAGCATCGTCATTCCACGCGCGGTCCTTTTCGATAAGCCACATCAGATTGTCCAGGGCGGCCTCCTCCTGGCCTGCCGCGTTCAGGGCAACCGACAGGTCCAATCGTGACTGGTAATCGGTCTCATCGCTGGCCACGGCCTCGCTCAAACGGCTGATCTCCGTGTCATCGACCGGTGTTTCGGCCACGGTCAGCGCGGCAATCGCACCTGAAATGTGGGCGTCATTGACCAGTGCCGGGGGGATCACCGACAGCAACTCGCGGGCACTGTCGAGATCGTCCAGCGCTATGTGTGCCTTGGCCATGCCGGCAATGGCGCGGCCATTCTCAGGCTCCAATTGCGCGACCTGAGCAAACATCGCCATGGCCTGTTCAACAGCCTGTTCATCCATTGCCGCGTCAGCCGCTTCCAGCAACTGTTCGACCTGTTCAGCCTGGCCGCCATGGCTGGAGACAATCTTGTCGATGAAGGTCCTGAGCTCGGATTCAGACAGGGCACCCATGAAACCGTCGACGGGCTGTCCGTCGGCAAAGGCAAATACCGCCGGGATCGACTGGATGCGCATCTGCTGCGCCAGTTGCTGGTTCTTGTCGATGTCGACCTTGACCAGGCGTATCTTGCCGCCTGCCTCACTCACGATCTTTTCCAGCAGGGGTCCGAGCTGTTTGCACGGTCCGCACCACGGCGCCCAGAAGTCCACCAGAACGGGGGCAGACTTCGAGGCCTCGATGACATCAGTCATGAAGTTCGCTGTATCTGACTCCTTGATCAGCTGAGCTGCCGGGGCACTGGCTTCCTGCGCGCCTGCTGTGGTACCGGCGTTGAATGATGTTCCCATCGAGAATGTTTGGTTTGTCATCTTCGTCTTCCTGGGTGCAGCCCTGAATGTGATCCCGTTAACATGGTCTTGCGGCCTGCGTTTTGCAAATCAACCATAACTCCAGCCTTAATGACCCTAGTCATAAAGCTTCGTTATCTGCGGTTGGTGACCACAGGAGGAAATGAACTTCAGAAGGTCATCAGGTGTCAACGTGACAGTGGCGGTATTGACCAGCGGGTGGTAATTGACGGCATCGGCCTGCATCATCTTCTGGTCAAGCACGACATCAACCCGGTGATCTGAGTCGTTGATCAGCGCAAATGGCGTCACCGAACCAGGTTCGACACCCAGCACTTCGCGCAACAGTTCAGCCTTGCCGAAAGAAATCCTTGCCGCGCCGATCATCGATGGCAACGCCTTGAGGTCGATTTCCGCGTCTTCCAGGCAGACCACCAGCCACAGCGCGCCCTTCTTGTCTTTCAGGAACAGGTTCTTGCAATGCCCGCCGGGAATTTCGCCGCGCAGGGCGCGGGCCTGCTCAACGGTAAACACGGCTTCGTGCTGAGTTGTGGATGTCTTGATGCCGAGGCCTTCAAGATGGCGAAGCAGCTGGTCGGATGTGGTGGACATGAGGGCTCCGGTAACAGGCAGAGAACGAGAATTTATTTTGTCTTGCGTTGTGCTATTGCATTTAGTTCCGGCTTGCGCAATATAGCGGCGCTTGAGCCGACCTTTTATGTCGCCTCAGGCCCCATGGATGCGGGCGTAGCTCAGGGGTAGAGCACAACCTTGCCAAGGTTGGGGTCGTGAGTTCGAATCTCATCGCCCGCTCCAATTATCGCCGACCGGCCAATCAGACCGGTCAACGGAACTCAGCGTATTCTCCAGAAGTACTCGGACGGCACACCGCGTTAAATCTCGGGATTTTCCGCTCGCGCGTTACTGCAGTTCCTCGGTGCGCAAGAAGCGGATGTCTTCGCAGGTGTTTGCGGCGTAATCCACCTCCCGTGATCTCCTGGTGAGAGACAAGCAACTGCCGCCACGGCCTGGCCTGTCGCCATGTCCGGCAAACTTAAGCAACAGTGTCCAAAATTGCGCGAATTG
>JBPCVV010000263.1:0-2957 GCA_051010195.1 Anderseniella sp.
CCATGTCACCGTGGACAGGCCGATATGCGGATGCGGCCGCACATCGATGCCCTTGCCGGCCTCCAGTTTCGCCGGCCCCATCTGGTCAAAAAAGATGAACGGTCCGATCATCTGCTTTTTAACGGACGGCAAGGCGCGGCGCACTTCGAAATCCCCGATGTCACGTGCTCGCGGCACAATGATGTGTTCTATGGCGTCGCACGAGCCCTTGTCGCCCGCTACAGGATCATCACAGTCAAACCTGCTCATTACGCTGAGGTCTCCAATTTCTGTCTGGCCGAAACACCGCACTTGCGGCAACATGGGCGGACAATACGTGGAGGTTGTGACATTGGGCAATATCAGTCTGTTCCAGATTGCCATTCTGCTGGCGTCAGCAGCGCTGATCGCGCCGCTGGCAAAATATTTCCGCATCGGAGCCGTACTGGGTTACCTGTTTGCCGGTGTCGTCATTGGGCCGTTCGTGTTGCGTATCTTCACCGATGCAGAAAGCATGCTGCATGTCGCCGAGTTCGGCGTGGTGCTTTTGCTGTTCCTGATCGGGTTGGAATTGCGACCGCAGCGCCTATTTGCCATGCGTAAGTCGGTGATCGGCGCCGGCGGGACCCAGGTTCTGGTGTCCGCCCTGGTCTTGTTTGGCATGATGCTGGCGGCTCAGTACAACTGGCGCATCGCCCTGTTCACCGGCCTGGCGCTGGCGCTGTCATCGACAGCCATGGTCCTGCAGGTATTGAAGGAACAGGGCGAACTGGAACATCGCCACGGCAGGCTCGCCTTCGCCGTGTTGCTGTTCCAGGACATCGCCGCAATTCCGATGATTGCCTTTGTCGGCCTGCTGGCTGTCAGCGGCGGCGAGCAGGACACCATGACCTGGTATGGCGCGGCCAAGGCGCTGGGCGCCATCTGCGTGGTGATACTGGCCGGGCGGTATGTGCTCGACTTCGTGTTTCACCTGATCGCCAAGACAGGTGTTTCGGAAGCCATGACGGCATTTGCACTGCTCACCATCGTGGTCATCGAGATCATCATGAAAAGCGCTGGCCTGTCCCCTGCCCTGGGTGCATTCATCGCCGGTGCGCTTTTGGCGGACTCGGCCTATCGCCACGAGATCGAAGCCGACATCAAGCCATTTGAGTCCTTGCTGCTCGGCATGTTCTTTGTCGCCGTCGGCATGTCGCTTGATCTCCGGCTCATCACCCAGATACCCGGCACCATCATCCTGGCCGCCGTCATCCTGATGGTGACGAAGGGCATCATACTGTTCTTCACCGGCTGGAATTTCGGCCTGAACGTGAAAAGCGCCCGCAGGTTTTCCGTTGCGCTGGCCCAGGGCGGCGAATTCGCTTTCGTACTGACCACCACTGCTCTGGCCGCATTCGTTATCACCCGGGATTTTGCCGCCAAGGTCAACGTCGTGGTCACGCTGACCATGGTGGCGACACCGCTGCTGATGCTGGTCGAAGGAAGGTTGTCAAACCGGGCGGCTTCTGTCGCTGACACAGACGATGAGCACGACGACATGCCGGACCATGGCGGACACGTGGTGATTGCCGGTCTGGGACGTTTTGGCCAGATTATCGCCCGTGTCCTTGCGGCCCGCAATATACCGTTCACGGCGCTGGACGGAGATGCGACACAAATTGAAATTGTGCGCAAGTTCGGCGGCAAGGTGTATTTCGGCGATGCCTCGCGTCAGGACATTCTGGACGCAGCCCAGGTCAACAAGGCGCGCGCCATTGTCGTGTGTGTCTCCAGTCCCGAAGCATCGCTGAAAATCGTCCGGCTGGTACGCAAGAAATACCCCGACCTGCCCATCTACGTGCGTGCCCGCGACCGCAACCATGTCCACCAATTGATGGACCACGGCGTTGAGCACATCATGCGTGAAACTTTCCTCTCCGCTGTGGAGATGTCACGCCGTGTCCTGATCGAGGCCGGCCTGGCCCGCGAGGAAGCAGCACGCACCATCAAGGCCTTTGCGGCCGGTGACAGGGCCAGGCTGTACGATGACTATCAACACTATTCAGACGTGCAGAAAATGGCCGAGAGCGCCAAGCGTCACGCCCAGGAGCTCGCCGAGCTGTTTGAAACTGACGCTGATGCCGGACTGGCGGACGAAAAGCCGAACAGCGAACTGCCACGCAGACGTTCACGTAACACAGTATAAATGCCGTACCGGCGATCTGAGCCGGCAGCCGCTAGGACTGCGCTTGCAGTAGCCAGACGTTTTCCTTCGCTTCGCATTTGCCTTTCAGTTTTCCCGCCACCTCGACGCTGGCCAACTGTGACACCCGGAAACTCGCGTCATAGTTGCGACTTATCTCATCATCGGAGATGGAAAACGGCGGACCGGCCATCTGCGTCTGGTCATACTCGAAGGTCAACAGCAACTGGGATGCCCTTGCGGTGACTTCTGCAACATGGGCGGCATAGCGAACCCGCGTATCTTCGGGCAACGCCACCAGGGCGGCACGGTCCACAACCGCATCGACAGGACCAAGAATGGCGCCGGTGAGCTGGAAGATGTCCCCGACAAATATCTCCACATCCGCTGCGCTGTAACACGTCATGCCGTCCTTGACGGTTACGGTCGGATCAAGTCCCATATCCTCAAACAATTGCCGGACCGCCAGTTCACTCAATTCGATACCGGCGACCCGGTGGCCCTGCGACATCAGCCAGGCAATATCCCGGCTTTTTCCGCACAGGGGAACAAACACCCGGCGGTCAGTTGGCAGCGCAAGTTCTCCGAAATGAGTATGCAGCAGCAGATTTCCTTCCGGCTGGTGGAACCCGAGGTCATCCGCCTGCCATTTCTGATGCCAGTAGTCTGCGTCCACGATTTCTTGTCCCTTGAGCTGTCGTTGAAATTTTGATCCGGCAAGGATACAACTTCAAGTGAACTTGAGGTCAATAGCAAATATGCCGAGGCCGATAATGGACATTGGTGAGGTCGT
>JBPCVV010000264.1:0-2774 GCA_051010195.1 Anderseniella sp.
ATCCTGCCCGGTCGGATTGAGCCGGGTGGTCAGTTCTCCCTCGGCAATTGCTTCGGCACCGTGAACAGTTTCGGCGATGCGCGCCAACAGCGGCGATCCAAAGCGGAAGTAGATTGCCAGCGACAGCAGCACCGTCGCGCTGACCAGGGCAATGGCGATGGCAATGAGACGCTTGCGCAGAACTGCAATCCGGCGATGAGTTGCCGCTGAAAGTTGTCTATCATTTTCAATGGCCTGAAACAGTAGCGGTGACATGCCAATGCCAAACGCATTCAATGCACCCTGCCCGCTTGCGCCACCGGCACTTTCTGAAAGCGACTTGGTAATGGACCTGTGCAGATTGTCGAACAGCGCCTTCATGCGCGACAGGCCCAGGCCTTTTGTTGCTGCAGCAGATTTGCCGTCGCCGCTTTCAAGGTCAACTTCCAGCACGTTGAGCGACAACAGGCGGGTGAATGTCTGGCGAACCGGCTCATGGGCCTGGTTGACCTGTTGCCGCGCCAGGTCGCGATTTGCGCCAGGTGCAATGGCGGCCGTTGCAGCATCGCGATACTCGCTCAGGCGGCTGGCCAGCACGAGATAGGTTTCAATACGGATCTGTGCCGCCTGTGCCTTATCGACCAGCCGTTGCGAACTGGTCAGACCATAGGTGAGCAAGGCGGCTGAAATGCCGCTGATCACCGCTGCACCGAGCAGCAATACCAGCACTCTGGTCCGCAAGGACCGCAGCCGCGAAATCTTGCCGTTGGTCATTGGTCAGCCACGCTGACAGCAAAACTGCCAATTGCCCTGCGGCCATCGCCAGCCGTCACAGGTTCAGCGGGCCCATATGTTGCCGCATCAGTGCTGCTGTAGGAATTGGCCAACAAGACCTGTCACCATGCTGCGTCTCACTATACCCATCCGTTCTTCCCTGCGATTGTCATGACCTTGACCCGGCAGCATCATACCCGCCCCCGCTGAAAACTAAACATGCTGCTGTGAAATTGTCACCATGAGGTCCTGGAGGTTACCTTCAGTCGGCATAAGACATCGCTATTTTTCTGACACCGTCGTTCCGCAAGATGGGAATTGAGCTGGTGTAGTATTCAAATACTACCGCCAGCAGGCACTTGTGACGAATGCTGCAAGTGGTCGGCTTTATTGAAAAAGCGGGAGGAATACAAAATGCGGAATACACTTATTGCATGCCTTTTACTGGCAACCACGTCATTGGCAACGGCCCAGACAACAGACAATCTCGAGAAGCTCAGCAAGTTCCAGTCAACCGGTGTCACGGAGTTCACCTACATTGAACAGACCGGCAAAAACGCAGATGCGATCAGCAAGACCCTGGAAAAAATCAAGCTGCCCTCGGGGTTCAAGATTTCGCTTTATGCCATTGTTCCGGACGCCCGCCACATGGCAGTCGGCCCGCAGGGTATTGTGACATTTGTCGGCACCCGCAAAACCAAGGTGTGGTCGGTCACAGACCGCAACAAGGACCGGGTTGCAGACGAGGTGAAGGATTTTGCCCCGTCGCTGTCCATGGCCATTCCAAATGGTCCGTGCTTCTCGCCGGACGGGTTCCTGTACATCGCCGAACAGAACCGTGTGCTGGTCTACCCGGCGGCCGAATTCTTTTATGAGAGCCCCGACGTGGCCGCGTTTAACGTGTTCAAGGCCGGTACGCTGATCCCGGAGGGCGAAGTGAGTTACAACCACACCGCCCGCACCTGCCGGATCGGACCGGACAAGAAACTGTACATATCGCTTGGCCAGCCTTTCAATGTTGCGCCCAAGGAAAAACTAGATCTCTACAAGCAGCAGGGTATTGGCGGCATTATCAGGTCTGATACTGACGGAAAGAACCGCGAGGTCTATACCCACGGCGTGAGAAATTCCGTCGGCATGGACTTCAACCCGGCAAACGGTGAGCTGTGGTTCACCGACAACCAGGTGGACGGCATGGGAGATGATATTCCTCCAGGCGAACTGAACCGGCAAACGGCCATGGGTCAGAACTTTGGCCACCCCTGGTACGGCGGCGGAACCGTGCGCACCAACGAGTACAAGGGTGACGAACCGCCGGCTGACATCGTGCACCCGGCCGTCGAAATGGACGCCCACGCCGCCGACCTCGGCATGGCCTTCTATACCGGCAGCCAGTTCCCGGCCAAGTACAAGGGCGGCATTTTCTCTGCCCAGCACGGATCATGGAACCGGACCACGCCGATCGGTGCACGGGTCATGTTCACCGCTGTCAATGAAGATGGCAGTGTCGGTGCCACGGAAGTGTTTGCCGATGGCTGGCTGGACAGCAACGGTGAGTATCTCGGCCGGCCCGTTGATGTCGCGCAATTGCGCGACGGATCGATCCTGGTCTCCGATGACCTTGCCGGCGCCATCTATCGCATTTCATACGGTGAATAAACGCTGGTGAACCAACAGTCCGCCGGTCCGGCAATCTCCGGACCGGCGGCCCGTGTCGTTCGTGTTCCCGTCCCAGTTTGGAAAGTCAGCACCGATGCGCAGTCTAACAGTTTCGCTATTGATGATTCTGGTCGCAGGAACCCCGGCCGCAGCCGATCCGGCCGCCGGCAAAAAAATAGCAAAGCAGAGATGCCAGGTCTGTCACGGCATAGACGGCATCGCCAAAATCCCGATAGCGCCCCATCTCGCCGGCGAAAGCCAGATTTACCTGGAAACCCAGTTGAAGGCGTTCAGGAGCGGCAAGCGCGAACACGAGATGATGACCGTCGTGGCAAAGGAATTGAAGGACGACGACATTACCA
>JBPCVV010000265.1:0-9780 GCA_051010195.1 Anderseniella sp.
CTGTCAGACCGGTTTCAGGAGGCCATCGACATGGCCGCCATGCGCTCCAAGGCAGCAGACTCCGACGACTATCTGGACGAATGGCGCCGCGGTGATCCGGTTGACTGCGGCGACGATCTCATGGCCGCCGTCACCCAAACCGCCGAGCAACTTGAAACCGACTATGACCAAGATCGGATCAAGGCGCTTATTGCATCCGGTGGTACCGCCTGACGCAGGCTTGACCTGCCAATGACTGTTCTGCTCCCCTCGTTTTCCGTGCTCTAAAAGGACGCCTCGCAAATGACCCGCACACTCGTCGCCTCTGCCACCAAGGAAGTCATCATCGGCTTTGACCAGCCGTTTTGCGTGATCGGAGAACGCATCAACCCGACAGGCAGGAAAAAGCTGGCGGCAGAACTGGAGGCGGAAGATTTCTCGACCGTAGAAAAGGACGCAATTGCCCAGGTCGCCTGCGGTGCCACGGTCCTCGATGTCAATGCCGGAGTGGTTTACAATTCAAACCCGAACCCGAACGAAACCGAACCGCCATTGATGCGGAAAATGATTGAGCTCGTGCAAGGGCTTGTCGCCGTCCCCTTGTGCATCGATTCCAGTGTTCCTGCCGCGTTGACCGCGGGCCTTGAAACCTGCCAGGGCCGTCCGTTGCTGAACTCCGTGACCGGCGAAGAAGATCGCCTGGAGGCCATTCTGCCGCTGGTGAAAAAGTATGACGTGCCGGTGGTGGCAATTTCCAACGACGATACCGGCATTTCGGAAGACCCCGATGTTCGCTTTGCCGTGGCAAAGAAGATTGTCGAACGGGCTGCTGATTTCGGTATTCCCGCTCATGACATCGTGGTCGACCCGCTGGTCATGCCGGTCGGCGCAATGGGTACAGCAGGATTGCAGGTGTTTGCCCTGGTGCGCCGCCTTCGTGAAGAACTCGGCGTCAACACCACGTGCGGTGCATCGAATATTTCTTTCGGACTGCCCAACCGGCATGGCATCAACAATGCCTTCCTTCCAATGGCCGCTGCAGCCGGCATGACGTCTGCCATCATGAACCCGGTACAGGCGGCCACGACACCGAAGAAAATCGATGAGCGAATTGCCGAACTGACCGCCATGGGAATCGTGATACCAGAAGGCATTGACATCGACGCGCTGGTTCCGCTGATCGGACTGGGGTCCACCAAGGCAACACCGTCCAAGGAAATCGAGGCGATCAAGGCTGCCGATTTCCTGATGGACAACGATGCTTCCGGCGGCAACTGGATCAGGCTCAACAAGCCGCCTGCCAGCGCCAACGCACCGCAAGGCGCCCGTGGCGACCGTGAAGGACGCCGCCGGCGCAGAGGGTAGACCAAAGGGGCTTGTGCCCTGGACACGGGAACGAGAACGGGAAGAGGTATGGCAGACGGCGGACGCAGCGACGCACTTATCGTTTTCACGCCTTCAGGCAAGCGCGGGCGCTTTCCGATCGGCACACCGGTTCTGCAGGCTGCGCGCGCCCTCGGCGTCGACATTGACAGCGTGTGCGGCGGCCGCGCCATCTGCGGGCGCTGTCAGGTTACCCCGTCCATCGGTGATTTCGCCAAGCATGGCATTACCTCAAGACCGGAGCACCTTGGCCCGGTCACCAGCGTTGAAATCCGCTACAACGAAAAGCGCGGCCTGAAGGCCGACCGCAGGCTGTCGTGCCAGACGCTGATGCAGGGTGACTGCGTGGTGGATGTGCCGCCCGAAAGCCAGGTGCACAAGCAGGTCGTACGCAAGCGGGCCGAAGTGCGCGACATCAAGCTGGATCCGATTACCAAGCTGTACTACATCGTCGTCGATGAACCGGACATGCACCATCCGTCTTCCGACCTGGAGCGGGTTTATAACGCGCTGAGAGCACAGTGGGGCATTGATCGTGTCACTTGTGACCTTGCCATCATGCAGGCACTGCAAACGGCACTTCGCAAAGGCGAATGGCGCATTACGGTCGCCGTCCACAGCCGCATGGCGAGCAGAATTGCCCGGATCACGGCGATCTGGCCGGGCTTTCATGACCGCTCCTACGGCATGGCCGTTGATGTCGGCTCCACCACGATTGCAGCGCATCTGTGCGACCTGTCCACCGGCGAGATCAAGTCGTCAGCCGGCCTGATGAACCCGCAGATCCGCTTCGGTGAAGACCTGATGAGCCGTGTCTCGTACGTAATGATGAACCCCGGCGGCGATAAGGAAATGACCACGGTCGTGCGCGAGGCCCTGAACGAGCTGGCACGGCAGGTCGCCACTGAAGCCGGTGTCGACCTGGCCGACGTTCTGGAGATCGTGCTGGTTGGCAATCCGGTGATGCATCACCTGATGCTGGGTATTGACCCCACCGAACTGGGCGGTGCGCCGTTCGCCCTGGCCACCGGCCTGCCGGTCACCCGTCCGGCCCGCGAATTCGATCTTGAACTCAACAACGGCGCGTATGTCTACGTGCTGCCCTGCATTGCGGGCCACGTGGGCGCGGACACGGCCGGTGTCGTGCTGTCGGAAAGCCCGCACCTGTCGGACAAGATGATGCTGGTGGTCGATGTCGGCACCAATGCGGAGATCGTGCTGGGCAACAAGGACCGGGTGCTGGCGTGTTCGTCACCGACCGGTCCCGCCTTCGAAGGCGCACAGATCTCGTGCGGACAGCGCGCTGCTCCCGGCGCTATCGAGCGGCTGCGCATCGATCCGGAAACCCTGGAACCACGCTTCAAGGTCATCGGCTGCGACCTCTGGTCGGATGAAGCGGGTTTCGAGGATGAAATCGCCTCCACTGGTGTTACCGGGGTATGCGGGTCGGCCATTATCGAGGCGGTGGCGGAACTTTACCTGTCCGGCGTGATCAACCAGGACGGGCTGTTTGACGGCGCCATGGCAGCAAAATCACCGCGCGTGATCCAGACCGGCCGCACCTTTGCCTATGTGATCCGCGACGGTGAACCGCTGATCTCCATCACCCAGAACGATGTCCGTGCGATCCAGCTTGCCAAGGCGGCGCTTTATGCTGGTGTCCAGTTGCTGATGGACAAGCTGGAACTGAAAAAGGTCGACACGATTCGCCTCGCCGGGGCGTTCGGCAGCCACATTGATGTCAAGTACGCGATGATCCTGGGGTTGATCCCGGATTGCGACCTTGCCCATGTGCATTCCGCCGGCAATGCAGCGGGCACCGGCGCGCGCATTGCCCTGCTCAACACAGAAGGCCGCGACGAGATCGAAGACGTGGTCAAGCGCATCGAAAAAATCGAAACAGCGGTAGAACCGATGTTCCAGCAACACTTTATCGAAGCCATGGCCATGCCGCACAAGACGGCGCCGTTTCCCTACCTAGCATCGGTTGTAAACCTGCCGCAAATCAAGGAAATCACACCGGTCGGCGCTGATGGCGGCGAAGGCCGTGAACGGCGGCGGAAACGCCGCGGCTAGTTTTCCGGCAAACAGAGTCTGCTAACACTTCCCCTCTTGCGCCCGGCACATTTCCTGTCAGAGTCAGTACAGGGACAGCTTATGTAGTACCAAAGACGCGGGAGGTCACGGCATGCCACTGACCAAGCAGAAAGCGGAGCACTTCGAGCAACTTCACCAACGTGAAGACAAGATCCTGGTATTACCCAATGCCTGGGACAAGGGGTCTGCCCGCATCCTGCAGGCCATGGGGTTCGAGGCCATTGCCACCACCAGCGCCGGATACGCTTTCAGCGTCGGCAAACGTGACTGGCCCGGTGAGGTCAACCGCAAGGAGGCACTGGAACACTGTGCCATGATGGTGAAAGCCACGCCCCTGCCCGTCTCGGCAGATCTTGAAAACGGTTTTGGCGCCAGGCCCGATACGGTTGCCGAAACCATCCGCCAGGCAGCAGCGACCGGGCTTGCCGGCTGCACCATAGAAGACACCACCGGCAAGCAGGATGACCCGATTTTCGATTTCACCCATGCGGTGGAACGCATTACCGCTGCTGTCGAAGCCCGCCGTTCGCTCAAGCGGCCGTTCATGCTGACAGCGCGTGCGGAAAACTTCCTGCATGGCCGGCCCGACCTCGACGACACGATTTCCCGCCTGATCGCGTTTGAGGCAGCCGGCGCGGACGTGCTTTATGCCCCCGGCCTGGCGTCCATCGAAGACATAGAGCGGGTGTGCGCAGCGGTAACCAAACCGGTCAACGTGGTGATCGGCACCGCAGCGGCGCATTTCACCATGACCGACCTGCTGGAGTGTGGTGTGCGCCGGGTTTCCACCGGATCATCCTTCGCCAGGGCCGCCCTCGGCGGCTTCCTGCAGGCCGCGCGCGAGGTGCACGACAAGGGCACATTCGAGTATGCCCAGTATGCGGCCAGCTTTTCCGAGATCGATGACCTGCTGGAAACGGCGAAAAAAGCGCAGAGCTAGAGAGGCTCTAGTCAGCCAAGGCCCGCTCCAGGTAGTCCAGCCGGTCCTGGCCGTAGAACATCTCTTCGTCGACGAAATATGTCGGTGCGCCTATTACGCCGCGAATTATCGCCTCGGTGCAGTTGCGCATCAGTTCGGCTTGTGTGGGCTCGGACATGGCCTCGGCGATCAAAGCGTCGGCACTGTTGAAACCGGCAGCCGTGACCAGTTCGGCAATGACAGCCTCATCGGCAATATCGCGATCGTGCAGCCACAGTGCCTCCAGCACGGCAACACTCAGCCTGTCCACATCGCCTGCCTCACCGCGCAAAACTGCGTTCTGCGCGGCAATGACGATGCCCGACGGCAGTTCAACCGGTCCCATGTGATGCACCGGTTCACGCAGAAGCGGAATACCGAGATGGGTCGCGGTGCGTAGCGCATCGTGCATGGCGTAGTTGCGCAATATGGCGGGGCGCTTGTGAAACGGTGTCGACTTGAGCGGCTTCATTGTTTCCGACAGCAGGATGGGACGATGCAGGATGCGGCGCTTGTATTTGGCTGCCAGAGCATTGAGCCGGCCTGCGCCAAGCAGCGTGAAGTTTGAGCGGGTGGAATAGTAGTAGTCGATGGTTTTCATTGTCGGAAAATGCCCTGCGTGGAGAATGACGTGCGGACCGGCATGGTGTCACGGGCCGCTGCATCCTTCAATCATCAACATGAGGCACAAGGCGCGGTGAACCCTCACCGCGTCATTCTTACATGCCTGCCGCAGCCCACAACAACACCGCGTAGCGCCCGGTCTTGGCGATGGCCACGATGACCAGGAAAATCATGAACGGCGTACGCAACAGGCCGGCGATCACTGTCAGCGGGTCACCCACGAACGGCATCCAGCTCAAAAGCAATGACCAGACGCCCCAGCGGGCGTACCAGCGTTCTGCCCTCTGAAGCTGGCTGGAGCTGGCCGGAAACCAGGGCTTGTCGCGCAGACGAGTTGCAAACCGGCCCAATCCCCAGTTCACGCAGGCGCCCAGCGTGTTGCCCAGGCTGGCGACGGTCAGCAGCGCCAGATCAGATGCTACGCCGTTTGCCTGCATGACCAGCAGCACGGCTTCCGACTGGGCTGGAAAAATCGTTGCCGCAAGAAAGGCGGAGCCAAACAGTATCAGCAGGTCCAAGACAATTATTCCGACTGCAAGTTGATGGCGAGATCACCATCGTTTCTGCTGAACGCAAACGAGCCGAAGGCCGGTTGTTTTTTGGTTGCCGGTGTCACGATTTCCTTCATGTCCAGCTCACGATGCTGGTCGAGAAAAACCCCTATGCGCACGGGCCACACTAGCATAGGTGTCCGCCTTGCAGTCGGGCACCGCAAGCCAGCAGTTCGGCGAACTTGGTTTCGACCGGCTCGAACGGTCCGGCGCCGATGTCGTCAAAAACCCACCTGGCAAGCTCAACGTCACATCCGGTTACCGTTGCGTCGTCACCTTTGTGGTTGAACAGTGGTTCGATCAGATAGGCAAATTTCATGGCAGCAGTCCGGTCAATCGGTTTGCGGGGCAAGGCAGAATGCGCGATGGCGAACTGTCGGGTCAATCAGAAGTCGGTCGGTGCCCCGCCTTCTTCGGTACGCCGGGCCACAAACGCCTCCAGCTCTTCTTCGACGGCCGGATCGATTTGCGGTTTCTGATAGGTATCCAGTACCTGCTTCATGATCGCCTGCGCCTTGTCGCTGGCATGTGGCGACCCGGCCGACTGCCATTGCTCGAAATTGCGCCAGTCCGAAATCAGTGGCGAATAAAACGCGTTCTGATACCGTTCCATCGTGTGGGCACAGCCGAAGAAGTGCCCGCCGGGACCAACCTCACCCATGGCCTCCAGCCCCAATGCGTCGCGGCTCAGGTCAAGCGGTTGCAGGAATGACTTCACCATCTGTATCAGGTCACAATCGAGCACGAATTTTTCCAGGGACGCGACCAGGCCGCCTTCCATCCATCCAGCTCCGTGCATTACCAGATTTCCACCGCCCATGGTGACACCCCACAGCGAAAAAACGCTCTCATAGGCGGCCTGCGCATCCAGGGCATTGGCTGCGCAGGTGTTCGAGGTGCGGTACGGGATGCCATAGCGGCGGGCCAGCTGCCCGCCGATGATGGCTGCCTTCATGTACTCAGGTGTCCCGAAAGCAGGAGCGCCTGATTTCATGTCGACGTTGGACGTGAAGCCGCCATAAATGGCCGGTGCGCCCGGGCGCACGAGCTGGGTAAGGGCAATGCCAGCAAGAGCCTCGGCATTCTGCTGAACCAGGGCGCCTGCCACGGTGACCGGTGCCATGGCACCTGACAGGGTGAACGGCGTGATGCAGACAATCTGGTTGCGCCGCGCCATCTCGATCACGCCGAGCAGCATGGGCTCATCCATCTTCAACGGTGAATTGGTGTTGATGATGGTGAACAGCGATGGTTCGGTTTCCAGCTGGTCATGGCTGATGCCCCGGGCGATACGGGCGATTTCGATGCCGTCGCGTATCCGTTCCAGGCCCAGCGAGTAGGCATGGAACGGTTTCTCGGTCATCAAGGCCATGTCCTTCAATGCCACGAGATGGCGGACCGAGGCGTGAACATCGATCGGTTCGACCGGATAACCCGATATGAAATCGATGCAGTTGAAACTCTGGGCGAGTTTCAGGAAGCGCCGGTAGTCTTCCAGGTTACCCGGGCGGCGGCAGTGTTCAAGGTCGGAGGAGTTTGGCGCAGAGCCGACGGTACCGAAGGCCAGCCATCCGTCGCCGAGCTGAATTGTCTTGTCCGGGTTTCGGGCATGAAAGGTGAACCGTGGCGGCACGGTGGCGATCGCGTTCATGATCACATCGGCAGGGATGCGCACCCGTTCACCGTCAACATCGGCGCCGGCGCGGGCAAAGTACTCGCGCGCCTCGGGCAGCATGACATCGATGCCGATGGTCTCGAGAACTTCCAGGGACGCCAGGTGCAGGCTTTCCAGCTCGTCGTCAGAGACAATTCGCGCCGGTTCGATCCTGAGCCTGGCCTGGCCGGAAGCCTGCTGCACCAGCGCCACCTGGCCCGCTTCAACGGCAGCCGCCCGACGGGCAGCGCCGCGTCCGCGCCGCTTGCGGGCGCCTGTGTCCATCGCGTCGCTCATGCGTCACTTGCCTCCCTTGCCGCGACCGGGATGTCGTCGTCACCGGACACCTGTTCAACCAGCCAATCTTCAAACAGTTTCACCTTGGGCAGCAGGCGGTCGGTCGCGCTGCAGGCAAACGTCCACCAGTGCTGGTGCGGCACCTCGAGATCAATCGGCTGCACCAGCCTGCCCGAGGCAAGCTCGTCGCGCGCGTAGGGCCCTATGGTCATGGCAATGCCCTGCCCCGCCACCGCCGCTTCCTGGGCCAGCAGGTAGCTGTCGAAGGCAAGCGTGCTGGACAGCTTGGTTTCACCGAGGCCTGCCGCCTTCAGCCACAGCCGCCAGTCTTCCTCGGCTGAATAGACATAGAGCAGCTTGTGGCGCAGCAGATCCTGGGGCGTGGCGATGTTGCCGACGCGTGCCAGGTAGTCCGGCGAGCACACCGGCTTCAGGTGTGACCGGAACAGGTTGCGGTAATGATGGTCATCGCTGCGCTTGCGGGCCAGAACAATGGCGACATCGGCATTATCGGCATCAAAATCCCAGTGGAAATACGATGTAGACAACCGAACCCGCATGTTCGGATGGCGCCGCTCGAAGTCGTGCAGGCGCGGCAGCAGCCACTTCATCGCCACGGTCACATAAACCTGCACCGTCAGTTCGTTGCCCGACGCGCGCGGCCTGATGACCTGGGTCTGGCTCTCAATCTGGTCAAATGCCTCCCTCACCGCCGGAAAGTAAATCTGCCCCGGTCCGGAGAGTTCCGCCCGCTTGCCGTCACGGGAAAACAGATCCACGCCGAGGCCTTCTTCCAGCGCCTTGATCTGGTGGCTGATTGCCGATCTGGTGAGACCAAGCTCGTCCGCCGCGCGGCGGAAGCTGCCCAGCCTGGCTGCGGCCTCAAATGCGGTCAGCGCGCGCAAGGACGGTAGATTTCGCTTGGTCACGTTGATTCACCCTGTTGACGTCAAATCTGCCCAAAGACGGCAATATTCACCCGAAACACCTTTTCAGCAACCAGAAATCGCACCACTAAGGTGAAAATTTTTCAACTTCCAATGAGAACTATGCGCTTTGCAAGATTCGCCGAAACGCGCACACTGATGTCAATTGGAACATCATCCCAGTCGAGGAAACCCGGGCATGTCCGTAGCAGAAGAAACCAACCGCCGCCGCGGCGGCCGTGAAGCCCGCAAAGCCATGCGCTCACGCGCCATTCCGGTTGAGGAAGCAGCGGTTCGCCCCGGCATGCAGGGCGGTCAGTACAAACCGCTGAGCCAGGACGAACTTGAGAAAATCCACCAGGCTGCGTTGACACTGCTTGAGACAGTGGGCATCGGCAATTCAATCCCGTCTTGCATCGAACTTATGACGGAGAAGGGTTGCACACTGGATGATGATGGCCGGTTGCGGTTTCCGCGTGCGCTCATCGAAGACACGCTGACAATTTGTGCGCGCCGCTTTCCCCTGTTTGCCCGTGATCCCAAGTACGACCTGGAACCCTGGGGCACCAACGTCCATTTCGGCACTGCAGGTGCCGCAGTTCACATTGTCGATCCGGAGACGGAGACCTACCGGGATTCGGTGCTGATCGACCTTTATGACGCCGCCCGCATTGTCGACAATTGCGAACACATTCATTTCTTCCAGCGTCCGGTAGTCGCGCGCGACATGGTCGAACCCCGCGACCTGGATGTGAACACGCTTTATGCCTGCCTGGCCGGCACGTCCAAGCACATCGGCACATCCATGGTGGAACCGGACCATGTGCGCGAATGCCTGGAGATGCTGCATATGGTGGCCGGCAGTGAAGCAAAGTGGCGCGAAAGGCCGTTCGTCAGCCAGTCAAACTGCTTTGTGGTGCCGCCGATGAAGTGGGCGGAAGATGCCTGCCGCTGCCTGGAGGTTGCGGTGCGCGGCGGCATGCCGGTGCTGCTGCTGTCGGCCGCCCAGGCCGGAGCCACGTCGCCGGCGGCGCTGGCCGGCACTGTTGTCCAGGCGGTGGCGGAATGCCTTGCCGGACTGGCCTATGTCAATGCCGTTCAACCGGGCGCCTATGCGCTGTGGGGACCATGGCCGTTCGTGTCCGACCTGCGCACCGGTGCTATGTCGGGCGGCTCCGGCGAGCAGGCACTGATCTCGTCGGCGTGCGCACAGATGGGCCAGTTCTATGATCTGCCGACCGGGTCGGCCGCCGGCATGGCCGACAGCAAACTTCCGGACATGCAGGCCGGCTGCGAGCATGGCGTGAATGC
>JBPCVV010000266.1:0-2943 GCA_051010195.1 Anderseniella sp.
AGGAGGATGGCAGAGAATGTGGGGAGTTTTGGCATTAAATGTTCCTTCGAAAAAATGACTTTCGACACTGATTCCACAGCTTGTTTCAGGATTGCAGTTCGATTTCCCAATGTACCGGTCAAGAAGACTCCATCACAATATGTCGTTTCCAAGACTTGCTCACGGAGCAGTCTGGCGCCTGCACCGAAGGCTTATCGATTTGCGCCAATTTCGGGCCCCTGAATTCACCTGCTGCCGGGCGCCCCGTAACCGGCAATCCTCGCGTACGCTTCGGGTTACGATAAGCGATCAATCCTGACTCAATGCAACTGCTCGTTACTTCCCGGGCGGCACATACGGATCAGGTGTCCCCAGCTTGATCGGCGGTTCCTTTATCAGCGTCTCCTGGAACTCGACGATCATTTTTGTCATTACAGGCAGCACCCAGGTTTCCTCGACGGCGATGTCGTGCTCTTCCTTGGGGTCCTTGATCAGGTGATGCACCCGAGGCATGAGGCTCCTCTTTGGAATGCCTCGAATGGTATCCAGCTGTATGAAGTGCATCTTCCAGTTGCGCCATTTGTAGGCGTACAGCTCGTCGCCGTTGTAAACGGGAAAGCCTTCACGGTTCGACTTCTCCTGTTTGCCCGTCAGGAAGTCCAGTTGATCAACTCCATCGATCATCCGATCATCGGGGACTTTGGCCCCGGCAACACGTGCCAGTGTCGGCAACTGGTCGACCATGTGAACTATTTCGTTTGATGTTGTGCCCGCGTCGATCTTGCCTGGCCACCGGGCAATGAATGGAACGCGAAGTGAGCCCTCCAGCGCAGTAAAGAATGTTCCGCGCCAAAAGCCTGCTGTTCCGTGATAGGGGGGATAGCCATCGGGACCATTGTCGCTCGTAAACATCACGATTGTATTGTCGCGGATGCCAAGATCGTCAATTGCATCAAGTACCTGGCCCACGCGATGGTCAATCTCGGCAATGACATCGGCGTAGAAGCCTTCACCTGTCTTGCCGTCGAAATCTGGGTGCGGCAAGGTCGGAAGATGTGGCTGTGTAAAGGGAATATACGCAAAGAATGGTTTCTTCGCTTTGACGCTCCGCGTCATAAAATCTACCGAGCGGTTGACCAATTCGGCATCGATTCTTCGACGTGCAGGGATGTCATATTCGCTAACCAGTTCGGGCTCCTCTCCCTTCACGGATTTCTCGATAATCGTCTTTTCCGAAACGTCAGGGTCGTATTGGAATTGAGTCGTGTACATGGATTCGTCCGAAGTGTTGGCGATGCCATACCACTCGTCGAACCCCTGGTCGGTCGGATACCGCCCCGGTGTATTACCGAGATGCCATTTGCCGTATGCCCCGGTGGCGTAACCCTGTTCCGACAAAAGTTCCGGCAACGTTCGCTCCCACTGAGTCATGCCGTAAAGCATTCCCCAAACGACTTTGCTCGTGCCCGACCGGATCGGGTGGCGGCCGGTCATGAAGGCCGAGCGGCTGGGTGTGCATTGCGTTTCGACGTTATAGTTCAACAGCCGAACACCTTCGCTTGCCAGTTCATCAAGCCGGGGTGTGGCAGCTCCTCGTAACTCACCACCGCCGTAACAACCAAGCTCACCCCAACCCAGGTTGTCGACCAACATCATGACGATGTTGGGTTTGTCGCCTTGCGCATGGTCTGTTGGTTCTTTCTCAGTCATGAGATTACTCTTCCTTCATCAAATTGTGGGGCAATTGCGAGGGTGGTCGAAGCAAAATGGAGGCTCGATTTCCGGTCATTCGCGGATTTTTTCCACGGATCCATTGTCAACAGTGTCTGAAGGGTATCAAGAAGTGGCCAGTCCGTTAACACCGAAGAACTGTTAATTTGCGACAGCCTCGGGCCACTGCTTTATGTGCCGGCCGGCGCGCGGTCTGCGGCGCGAAAAGCCGTGGGGCTGGTCCCATACCAGGACCGGAAAGCGTGGGTGAAGTTCTCGGCCTCACCGTAGCCAAGATCGCCCGCGATCGCTTTTACGGGGCGTTCTGTTTCCAGAAGCAGGGCGGCGGCTCGACGTTTGCGGGCCAACTCCAGAAGGGTTCGGAACTGCGTACCGTTTCGAGACAGGCCGCGCTGAAGAGCACGCGGCCCGACGCCAAGCAGACGGGCCGTGCGGTCCAGCGTCGGTCTCCCGTCCGGAAAACCCAGGTCGATGAGGTCGATCAGCTGCTCCAGCGGCTTCGTGTTTCGCTGTGTTCGGTATTTCATTAAGTCGACCGAGGTGACGGGGCGTGGCAACAGATCCGCGACTTGGCTTGTCGCCCCAAGGTCGGCGCGGCGCACCGGCACGCCGAGATAGGCTTGTCCAAAGACCACCGGCCCGGTGATCAGCTCAGCGTAGGCTGAACAGTTCGCAGGTTTCGGATAGTCCAGTTCCAGCCAGTCCGGCTCCCAACCATCTCCCAAAAATGCGCGCACAAAATCCAACATCGGCTTCACAAGGTGATCTGAATAGGCCCGCAGCTGACAGTCCACCGCCAGCCCTGTCGTGTGGTACCAGACAACGTGACTCGATTTCGGCGCGAGCCACATGCGGCTTCCGGTATCGTGCACCCAGATCGTGTCGCAAAGCCGGCGGATCCCTGCGCCAAGATCGCGCCCACCCGCAGCATAGGCCGCCCAGTCGCCAAAGTCCTCAAGGCCGGTCCCACGTCCTACTCGAAGCCCAAAGTCATCATCGCCAACTTCCCGGGCCGCCGCATCGAAGAGCTGGATCATGGCCTCCATCGGAATGCGGGCCTGTGGAGTGTCAAGAACCGCAGTGGGGATGCCCAAACTCGCCAGCAGACGGCGCAACGCCCGCCCGCCGGAGGCTTCCCGGACCAGGGCAGGCAAAGCCCCTAACTCCGAAACCGTGACCATGGGAATATGTGCCTTGAACATGGACCGAAGGGTATCCTCTGGTTGTTCATGC
>JBPCVV010000267.1:0-16406 GCA_051010195.1 Anderseniella sp.
TCGGTGGCGGTTGCAACGCGAAGACCGGTGGAAATCCGGTTCTGCACCATTTCAGTGTTCTTGTTGGTTTGCTGAAGCGTATGAAGCGCCGTCATAGCGGCGGTGTTAGTCATGATACTCGACATGAAATTATGTCCCCAGATGTAACGTTATTATTGGGACATACCGGTCTTTACCGGTAAGGCGGCTCGGCGTCATGCCTACAATGCAGATTATTTATCTCATTGCCCTGCCTTCGATCTGTCTGGTTCTAGCTGCAAAACGTAAAGTGGGAGTTAATTCGCTTAACGGCTGATACCTAATTTCGACTACTTCATGAGATTGACCTCATTAACCCGCCAACGAGCAAACTCCAGCCGTCTATCAAGACGAAAAACAGCACCTTGAATGGCAACGAAATTACGGTTGGCGGCAACATCATCATTCCCATCGACATGGTCAAGGTGGCCACTACCAGATCGATAACCAGGAACGGCAGGATAACGAGGAAACCCATTTCGAACGCCCGCCGCAACTCAGAGATCATGAACGCAGGGATCAGCACCCTCAGACCTGTTTCTTCCGGTGCGACGGCGACGAGAGTTGCTTTGTCGGTACCGTTTTGGGTGTTCGCCAAATCAAGAAACAATTCCAGGTCCTTTGGGCGAACCTGGGTCAGCATGAACTGCCGGAACGGATCTGATATTCGTTGAAATGCAACCTCCTCAGTAATCTCACCATTGTTCAGCGGCATCACCCCTTCGTTCCACCCCTTGTCAAAGGTTGGCGCCATTACCTGAAAGGTCATGAACAATGCCAGGCTGACGAGTATAATGTTGGCCGGCGTTGACGGCAGCCCCAGGCCTGACCTGAGAAATGACAGAACAATTATGAAGCGCGTGAAGCATGTAACCATAATGAGCAGGCCAGGCGCGAGCGACAGCACTGTAACAAGGCCAAACATCTGAACGATACGGCCGCTGGCAGACGCATCACCAGTGGGGAGCAGGTTGTCCAATTGCGGCACTTGTGCATGGACGTCAGCAGTCATCAGGAATAGCAACGCCGCAACGCTGAACAGGGTGAAGCGCATCATTCGATCACCAGCATTTTCAGCAAGACCTGATTTACAGCGCCACCGGAGCGAATTCTGGCGCGCTCCGAAATGTCTTCCTTGTAATGGGTGATGCCACTGCTGCCAGATATGCTGGCGAGTGACAAAGTGCGTGTGAACATCAGAAGGTCTTCTGCAATTGTCGACGTCAGCAGGTTCTTGTCGCCGTCGTAGGTCGAGACCAACTCGATGCTGGCCTCTATCCGAACCCAGGTCTCAGCCGGATTTGCAAGGTTGGTGACAACCGGCTCCAAATCGATAATCTCGATAGCCTGGGCTGCTTCAGGTTCGACGTCATCATCAGGTTTCATCTGGTCGCTGCCGGCGGATTTCCCGTGACCACTTGTTTTTGCACTATCGGTCTTATTGGACTTCGCGGTGTTGGCATGTGGTGCAGGCGTCTCAATCAGAAAACCACCAGCCCCGAACCCGGCGCCAGCGGAAATCAGTGTCAAAACAACACCCGCCACAATGAATGAAATCATGCTCCCGCCGGAAGATTTGGCCGCAGCAGTACCAGCGTCAGTATCAATATCAGCCATTTACAGACCTTGAGTGCCTCGCACTAGAAAGGAGTGTATCGATCGAAAAATTGCTGTCCGAACCCGGGTTTTTGAACGTCCGTGACCCGGCCGCGTCCGCCGTAGGAAATCCTCGCTTCGGCAATTTTGTCATAAGCGATGGTGTTGTTGCTGGCCACGTGAAGAGGATCAACGACGCCAACCACCGTTAGTTCCCTGATCTCAAAATTGACACGTATTTCCTGTGACCCGCTGATCAACATATGTCCGTTTGGCAGCACGCCCGTCACAATTGCAGCAACAGACAGTTTAATGCGCTCAGAGCGGGAAATCGAACCATCACCGGTTATGGTAGACTCGGACTCGGTGTTCAGTTTCGCAGAGCCAGATTCTCCCATCCCCATCCATTCATAAATTACGTCAAATCCGATCCCAATGTCTGATTCGCGCGATCGATCAATGTTGCTATTGAGGGAGGCACGGTCATCAATCGAGATGGCTACCGTTAGTACATCGCCTACCTTCTTCGCCCTTCGGTCCCTGAACAAATCTGCCGCTGAGCCGCCCCACTTGGGAAATACCTGATCTGACGAAGCTTGCGGAGCAAAACTCGCAGCTTTCACCATTGGCGGATCGGCCAAACCGGCGCCAACCGGTTGCAGGGCCGGTGGTTGCGTTAAGTCTTCGAAAGCGCTGCTACACCCGGCAAGCAGCAGCAATACTATCAGCATCAACTTCGGTTTCATTTTGTTTTCTTTTTGCTAACAGGAGCGTACTTTGAAGCTCCACTGACCAAAGAAACAAGTCGCGCAGCGCGCGCAGCAGCCATCTCGTTAAAGATCAAACTGATCACTCGCGGTTTCAACTTGAGAAGCAATGCGGACGCGGTCTCATCATCCAATGCACTAATGTGCCCGGCGGCCACATCCGGTTTCATCTTTTGAAAGATCGCGGTCAGTCGTTCGTTGGCACGATTTACGAACCGGTCTCTGCGTTCCACCCACTGCTGAAGCTCCTGACGCTCGCTCTCCAGCTTGTCAGTTGCCTTGCTCACATCATCCTGAAGTTTTTTGAGCTCGGATACTTGCCAGCCAAACCGGGCCTCAGATGCAACATCATGAAAGCTCTCGCAATAATCGTTTGCGGATTTTAGGCTTGACGGCGTCGATACAGTACCTGTGATCAGCAGCAGGTCAGCCTCCTGTTCGATGCCGGTGTCCTGCGCCGGCAGCACCTGCGAATGCACAAGCGCAGCCAGCATTATGAAAACAAAGGTCGCGGTCTTGATGTACGTCATTGGATAATCAATTCGGAATGAAGCGCACCTGCAGATTTGATGGCCTGGAGGATCGCAATTATGCCCTTGGGCTTCAGACCCATCTGGTTCAATCCCTGAACCAGGCTTTGAAGACTGGTACCGCCCAGAATTCCAAATTGCCCCAGGGGTTCTTCGTCAAAGATCGAAGTTTCACTTGTTTCGGTCGTCCGCCCGTCAGAAAATGCCTCCGGCTGCGACACTGCCGGCGTCTCTGTCACTCGCACCGTCAAACTACCGTGGGTAACTGCGACGGTGGAAATGCGGACGCTTTTACCTATGACAATTGTGCCAGTACGCTCATCCACGACCACGACAGCGGGTTCATCCGGGACAACGAAAAGGGTTCCAATCTCGGCAAGAAATCTCGCTGCAGATAGGTTGGGTGGCTTCTTAAGCATAACCGTCCGGGCATCTTTCTCCTTTGCAGTAACAGCGTTAAAGCGCTTTTTGGAATACTCATTGACGAGGTCCGCAATCTGCACCGCGAGAGAAAAATCCGGATTGTTCAATTCAAGAGCAATGAAGTCAGTTTTGTTGATTTGGTCCGGCAACGCACGTTCAACATGGGCACCATTGGGAATTCGACCTGAAGTCGGCACTCCATCGGTTAGCGTTTCACTCTCGCCTTCGGCGGTGAAACCACCAACACTAATTGGGCCTTGAGCTACTGAATAAACATTGCCGTCATTGGCCGTCAGAAGCGTCATGACCAACATACCGCCCCGAAGCGATGTCGCATCGCCCAGAGACGATGTGCTGACATCTATCCTTGAACCAACGGCTGCGTTTGATGGCAAATTTGCAGTGACAACTACAGCGGCGACATTCTTTGCCCGCAGGGCGCCGGTCGGCACATTGACGCCGAGCCGATCCAGCATTGACTTGATGGACTGAGTGGTAAAAGGAGAGCCGCGAGCACTGTCGCCTGTTCCGTTCAAACCGATGACCAGCCCATATCCCACCAATTGCAGGTCCCTCACGCTGCTTATGGTAGTGATATCCTTGATGCGCACCGACGGTCCCGTTTGCGGCGTTTTTCCGGCCATTGCAGGTGCAAGACTGAAAATCGCTGCAACCAGGGCAATCACAAAATACAGCCACTTCATGGCATGATCCGCAATGAGCCATCGTGTTGAACATAGCCCGTTATGACGACACCACTGCCCAGGTTTCTTGCCTGAACGAGGTCTCCGTAAGAACCTGCCTGAAGCGATTGGGCAACACCCAAAATGGTAATTCCACCGGATTGAAAATAAGTCCTGATCGTCGTTCCTGGTTTGACCAATTTCGGTAACGCCAGAAAGGAAGTCAGCACAGGTTTTCCAGCCGGCAACACTCGGACCGGGGTTTTACCGACCATCTGGTCAACATTTTGAACCAGCCTTTGCACTGGCCGCAGATAGGCAGGCTTCTGCTTCACCAATAACTGTTCGCTGCTGATCTTGTCTCCCGGGTAAAGAGTTACCGCAGGAACAATCATTTCGTCAGCGGCTCTGGCTATCAGCCCATGTCCCGACACAAGGACTGATAAAAATGCCAATCGGCCAAAGAAATTCAGACCCCGTCGCATCATGAGATACCTACCGCAGCCCCTGGGTGATTGTGGCTGACATTTCATCGGCTGCCTGGATAACCTTGGAGTTCATCTCATAGGCGCGCTGCGCAGCGATCATCTCGGTTATCTCCTTAACCGCATCAACATTGGAGTTTTCAAGGTAGCCCTGCCGAATGGTCCCGAGCCCCGAACTTCCAGGCACGCCTGTAGCAGCCTGGCCGGAGGACTCATTGGCCCGGAACAAGTTGTCTCCGATCGCCTCCAGGCCTGCATCATTGGCAAAGCTGGCAAGCGCAATCTGGCCCAGGCTCTGCATTTCAACCTGCCCCGAGATTTGCGCGAACACTTCACCTGTGTTGTTGATATGAACTCCCAGAGTTTCAGGTGGGACCGTGAAGCCGGGCTGGAGAACGAAGCCGTCAATCGTCACCAACTGACCGTCCGCATTCCGGTTAAAAGCACCGGCACGAGTGTAGAGGGTTTCGCCGTCTGCCCCAGATATCTGGAACCATCCACGACCGGTTATAGCCAGGTCAAGCTTGTTTGAGGTGCTGGCAAGGCCACCTTGCTGATGCAAGTTTCGAACAGCGGCCGTCTTTACACCTAGCCCGACATAAGCACCTTCAGGCACCACGGAAAGCCCGGTACTGCCGGCGATCCCTGCCGTACGTTCATTCTGGTAGAGCAGATCGGTAAATTCGGCGCGGGATCTTTTGAAACCGGTTGTGTTTATGTTCGCGACGTTATTGGAAATGACTTCCAGATTGGTTTGCTGGGCGTTCATACCAGTAGCCGCGATAGCGAGAGCTTTCAACATAGGGATATCCTCAAATCTGCATCCGTGTGAGTTCGGTGTAAGTCGAAATCACCTTGTCGCGAACAGCCACTGCCTGTTGCAGCTTGCGTTCAGCTTCCATGATTTTGGTAACAGCGTCCTGAGCTGATGTTTGTCCGCTCATAGCGCCAATGGCTGCGGCCTCACTTTCGCGAAGTGCGGATACGGTAGACGTTGCCATGGAAGACATCAGTTTTGAGAAATCCACTTCCGGATTGCCTGTCGCAGACGCTGGCGACACCGCATTTTGAGTTAGACCTGAAACCGCGGAGGACTGAAGTGGGTTTATGGGTGTGATCATTTGCTTATTTCCTGATTAGTTCGGCAAGCATTGAGAACATCTGTTTCGTCTGCTTGATGACCTGCAGATCAGCCTCGTAAATACGAACGGTGTCCTGCATGTCGGCGACCTCAACGATCGGGTTAACGTTGGAAAACTTCACATAACCGTTCTGATCCGCAGCCGGGTGATCAGGCCGAAACTCGACACGAAACGGAGCTTTATCGACGCCAAACTGGGACACCTTTGCCTGGCGCGCACCGGTCGCGATATCGACGACCTCGGCAAATGTTACGGTCTTGCGGGCATAGGGATCCGCTCCAGGCGTCTTGCCGGTGGAATTGGCGTTCGCCAGGTTCTGCGAAATTATACGCATTCGTTGCGACTGTGTTTCCAGCCCTGACGACGCCGCAATGAGGGATGCACCGAGGGGATCAATCATCAACCTACCCCCTGAGCCCGGACAACAGCATGTCGTGGAATGCTCTTGTCATATTGACATTCATTGAAAACGCCCGGTTGACCTGACCCGCCTTCATCATTTCCTGTTCAAGCGAGACGGAGTTTCCGGAATGTGAAATCTCCCATGAAGCCTGTGTTGAAGTCGATTTGTCTGGCGAGAACCCACCTCGGCTGGATATATGATTTACGTTGGTGGCAGCCAGGGAGATCGGCGCTTCCTTCATGACCGCATCAAACGATGGCACATCGGCACTGCGATAGCCTGGTGTTGCAGCATTCGCCACGTTCATCGCTATGGCCGCCTGTCGGGTGGACAACCAGTCACGCTGTTGGGCAGCTAAACTCAGCAGGTAAATTTCGCTCATAATCCACAGCCTCAATTGCACTACTCAAGAGGCTATAGAATCTAACTTGTCTGAAGCTGGTGATTGAAGGAGCGTGGTGCCACGACATGGCCGTTTGAGATTTCGGTCAGACCGCGGCCTGGCTTACGCGGCTGTCCTTCAACGCCTTTTTTAAGGCCTTGGTATTGGTCGGGACATCATCTGCGTGGTCAGTGAACACGATTTGGTCAAGCTCAACACTGCCTTCCTTGCCATCCAGCAGCAGACGAAACTGGGCGTTCACGTCTTGATGGCAAAACTCCATGTCGAGACTAATTTTCATGTCAGCGGCCCAGTCCACGTAGCACTCTGCGCCATAACCAAATTTGAATGAACCCGGTTTAAAATGCATTTCCAAGGACGAGTCGATGATGTCGTTTAGGTTTGCATACCGCTCCAGCCGGATGTAGGCGATCAAATCAGCGGGATCGACCAAACCCAGTTCGACAACGAAATTGCCAAGAGCATCCGATATCAACGCTTCTCTCATGCCTAGCAACTCACTCATAGCGTCATGCCGTTCTACTGCTTTCATGATCTCATGACCGTGATGATCACTCATCGTTCGGCCTGTTCTCAAGCCCATAAACAAAATGAAGCAACTCAGCCACTGCATGATAGAATTCTGCAGGTATCATCTGTGACACCTCTACAGCAGTGTACAAAGCTCGTGCAAGGCTTTTGCTTTCTACAACAGGGACACCGTTTTCCTTGGCAATTTCCCTGATTTTCAATGCGATAAGGTCTTTACCCTTGGCAACGACAACGGGCGCTATGTCGACACCAGACTGATATCGCACGGCCACCGAGTAGTGGGTAGGGTTAGCGACAATGAACGTGGCGGCCGGTACATCGGCCATCATGCGATGTCGTTTTCTGTCACGTTGCAGGGAGCGCAACCGGGCTTTGACAATCGGATCGCCATCGGCCTGCTTGATCTCATCCTTGACTTCCTGCTTGGTCATGCGCAGGTCAAAACGCCACTTGTGACGCGACCATGCGTAATCCGCCATAACTATTACCAGCGAGGCCAACATGACTCCGACAAACAGCTTGGCGCATAATTCAAGCACAAAACCCGGAATGGACCCGGCCGGTAACAACATGCTGTTTACGATTCTGCCGGTCTCGACCTTCAGTACAAAGGCGCAAACAGAGATCACGATGGTGATTTTTCCGACGGCCTTTAACAGTTCCACAAGGCCAGCTTTGCCGAATATGCGTTTCCACCCCTGTGCGATGGAAATCCGTGAGGCCTGAGGTCTCACTCGCTCCAAAATCAGCGCTATCGGATTTTGTGCCATACTGGACGCAATTCCTGCCAGCGAAAGCAGCAACAATGGCGGCAGCATGAGTTCGCCTGCCTTGCCCACAAAATGGGTCATGACGTTGATTGCTTCGGCAGAATTCGTGAGTTTAATAACGTCAATGTGTACAAAGGCATGTTTGAGATTGCTGGTGAGTCCAAAGGTGCTTTGGGTCGCCATAAACAGCAGGATGCAGGTTGCACCCAACAACGACGAAAGGGTCGCCAACTCTCTGGATTGAGGCGTGTTACCCTTCTCAATGGCATCTCGCTGCTTCTTTTCGGTGGCATCCTCGGTTTTGCTTTCTTCATCGGGTTTCTCAGACATTTCGCCTCAGATGGGGTATCAGGCCACCTGCTCCCGAACCGGAAGTGAAATAGTCCCGTCAGCAGCGAGCGAGAGTGCAATTTTTGCTATTTCGCGTTGCGCTGCAGCAACAGCTTCTTCTTTTGGCGTCGCCGACTGAAGCTCGCCCTCGATCATTCGGCGGCTTCGGGCCGACAACGACGACAACAGCAATTGCTGGAATTCCGCAGCGCTACCATGCAGCGCATTGGTTAGCTTTTCGGCATCTACAGTGCCGAGCAATACCGCGCGATTGTCCTCGTCCAGCTTTTCAATGTCGGCGAAACTAAACAGGTACTTGCTCAATTCCACAGCCTCTTCCGGCTCTGACGAACTCAACTCATCAATAACAGTCTTGGCATCATCGCCGCTCATTGCATTGATAATGCCGGCAATTTCTTTCCGCTTCAGCGTTTTCCCCGCGCTGCCATCATCACTCAGCAGCTCGGTTCTCGCGATTTCTTCCAGCAGTTCCGCTGCCAATGGAGACAGCGGTTGCAAGATAAGCATGCGGCGCAGGATCTCGCTGCGATACTGCCTGTTCAAAAGCGAAATGACACTTGAAGCTTGTTCACGATCCATGGCGTTCAAGATCGCCGCCGAAGTCTGAACCTGCTCTTTGTTCAGCAAATCTGCGATCCGGGAAGTACTTACAGTCTGCAAACGATCCCACACAGATTCTTCCAACTCCTCCGGGTCATCGGCAATTGGAAGCAGCGCTCCTTCGGCCTCCAGCTTGGTCGCCATCTCCTCCGGTATCACTTCGGTGAGCAAGGTCATAACCTCCTGTTCGGTACCCAAGAACTTGACTCCCTGGCCATAAAGCTCACTGAAACTGTCTATCATTGCGTCAATTTCAGCGCGGGACACGTTGTTCAGCAAACTGGCGCTTGCAACGATCGCCCGCACCTCCTCGAAGCTGAGTCTGCTTATCAATTTCTCAGCAACGGGCTTGCCGATGCACAACAGCATCAAGGCTGCCTTCACACCACCTCCCAAATCTGGCTTCGCCCCGGTCATTGAATTGAACAGTCTTGAAATTGATCCAGCTAGTAGGTTTTTTCCAGGCCTGAGCCGTCGGTCAGTTCTTTGACCAACATTCCGAGCCTGGATGTTTGCTGGTCGATCACCACTATCTCGCCGCGTGCCATGACACGACCGTTCGCGACCAGTTCAACCAGATCTTCCAGCTGCGCGTTCATATCGACCTGCTTGCCAGGAGTCAGTTTCATCAACTCCTCAACCGACATTCGCATGTTGCCAAGAACAACCTGAACCTTGACCGGGATTTTCATGATTCTGGAGTGTCCTGTGCCGTCATCGGCCCTTTCGCCAGCCAAGGCAGTTTCAACCTCGGGTCGATTTTCAGCATCAGTTTCAATGGAAGTTTCTGTGGTCATGTGCAGATTTACCTCTGTCTTTTCGGCATGTATCAATTCGCCTGGCGGGCGAGATGGTCACCAAGCGTGACAACTTTGCGGCCGGGTTGCGGTTCAAAATGTCGTTCCATACGCGATTGCGATGTGCCAACGGCTTGCAAGCTTTTGACCGGCGCCGGTCGCGGGCCTGGACGGTGTATTTCCCGATTATGCTGCCCACCAGCCGGCGGTGCTTCCCATTCATGCCCCGCAGCCCTGTTTGCTTGCTCACGGTGCATCAGAAATGGTTCGCGGCGATCGCCAGAAGCAATGGTGCTGCTGAGGTCTGTAATGCTCCTGGTTACCTGCACTTGCTGATTGGATAAGTTGTGGCACTGACGGGTCAGGGTATCGAGCTGATCTGCCAACGAGATATCCTTGTTGGTAATCTGCCAACGCATGTCATCTGCAACGCTTCGCAGATACCCGATACTGTCACTTAAAACCTTGGGTTGAGCATCATAGTGGGTCGCAAGATCGACCAGTTTACGGTCAAATCCTTCAAGAATTTGACGGTTTGATTGACCCAGTTTGACGACCTGGCGGTGCGCCTTGCTAAGATTCGACAACCACCAGACTATGAATATGGCGAACAAAACCATCAAAAGTGCCGTAATCGCGATGATTATTTCAAGGTATAGTACGGTCAATTCAGTTCACCACCTCAGCTTGCAGAAAGTCAGAGACCTTCAAGACATAATGTTCCGCTGTCTGGTTCAGGAGCCCATTGAACAGCTTCACACCCTCCACCTGCACCTGGACTTCCTGCCCCAAACAAATCCCCAGTTCGTGGACCTGTCCCAATTCCAAATCTGCTACTTCACCAAGCGTCATTTCCTGTTCTTGAAGAATGACCTCCAGCTTGACGCCGGTGCGCTGCACCTCGCGACGCAAAGCCAGCAAACCCGCCTGCCGCAGAGGCCCTGCATCTGCGATCTCGGCTTTCCGGCAACAGGTCTCGGAAACAAACACATCTATGGATCCCCTGCCGTGGGGCAACTGCAGATCGAACCTGACCCGCACACCATCCAGATCCCGAATTTCAGGACTGTCCAGATACTCCGGGGAGGCCTGAAAAACCTGTGGCATGCGTTTGGCCAAAGCGCCGTCAAAGTGGGGCAACAATTCAGCCAGAATGATTTCTGCGACACACCTCCCGACGGCAAGCTCTCCCTTGCCGACATGCAATTCACCATCACTTTCAACGGCGCCACGCGCGGCACCAAATGCACAATTTGCAAAGGCAACCAAAGCGTCCGCAGACATTCCAATCAGGCAGGCCTGCTGGTCCCCCAGACCGCGCATCGAAAAAATTAATGAAGGTCCACCGTGGCCGGCTCGAAAATCGGCAATGGCCTCCGGCTCCGCTTTACCGGGAAGCAGTTTGCCAACTTCCGGGAACAGATTTTCAAGACTGGACTTCAGAGGCTTGCAGGAATGAATGGCGGCTTCGCCGAAATTTACAATAATATCCTGCGCTTCAGATACGTTACGCAGCAGAACTGACAACGAACCTTGCCGGTGTGCCGGTTCCTGGCCATCTGACATACTCATTACGCAGCCTCTGCAACAGCAGCCCCGGGACCAGGACCGGTTGCTGCCGTTTCCTGCTCAACCAGTTCGATGGACGGGCGCTGATATGAAGGAATGGTTTTGCGGCCATGTTCAATTGCGACTTGCGGCATTGCGCCGTTCATGAATGCCAGAAGTGACTGTTTCACAATGATGTACAGACGCAATTGCTTTCCACGTATCACTTTGATGTTGTTGGCAATTGGGCTGACAACTGCGTACGAGAAGAAAATGCCGGCAAATGTACCAACCAGCGCCGCGCCAATCAGCTTGCCCAGCAACTCAGGAGATTGATCCAAAGCACCCATTGCCTTGATCACCCCCAGGACAGCCGCGACAATGCCCAAGGCCGGCAAGCCTTCAGACATCGTTACCATTGAATTGTAGGGTTTCAGTTTCTCATAGTTGATGGTGTGAATTTCTTCATCCATCAAGGCTTCGATTTCATGGGTGCGCGCATTGCCAATGATGATCAGCCGGCCATAATCACAGATGAAAGTGACCAGATTTTTATTTGCCAGCAGCTTGGGGTATGGAGCGAATAGGTCTGATGAGCCGGGATCGTCGATATGCTCTTCAACCTTGTTTGCAGGCAACTGCCGCAGAGCCCGCATAAGTGAATGCAAGACCGAAAGCACATCGAGATAGTCGCGCTCTTTGGGCCCTGCATTCTTGATCACTTCAACGCAGGCTTTGCCAGTGTCCTTTATCGTGGCCATTGGATTGGCAACAATGAATGTGCCCAGCGCAGAACCGCATATGATTACATATTCCCATGGCTGCCAGATCACCATGACATGGCCGCCCATGGCGGCAAAACCGCCTAACACGCAGCCCAGGGTGACCAACAATCCAATTGCAATAGTCATTCTGCAGTTTCCTCCTCAAACCGCAAAAATAACGCCGCCAGCTTGCGTGAGACTGGCCATGCCCATGCATCGTCAGGAAGGTTGGCATGAAGATTGCTCCGAATAGCGAACACGTTTGAATAGTGCCGCAAAACAGGACACCTGGTTGTGAGAATCTATTGGCGACAAAAAAACATTGATGCGCTTAGCCCTTCGGAGTTGAGGACGGCAATCGAAGAGTTGCTGTGTAAAAATAGCACGCGAGATGGTCAACACGGCCGAAACGACCTGTTTGCAGGCCTGGCAATCGGCATAGTTCTTGGCGGGCTGATTACCAGCATGGCCGCCATACCGGTTTTGGCATCGTAATCGGGCTGCCTAAAATTCCTGATAAATGCGCAGCCGCTGCTTGCGCAGCGCGTTTTCGCCGGTTTCCTGACCGTACACAGTAACCTGATTGCGGCCGTTTTGCTTGGATGCATAGAGTGCTTCATCGGCAAACTGGTACAATTGCTCATGGTTGTTCGCATCAGACATGATGCAAATACCAATTGAGGCTGTTACCGTTAGTGGTGCGCTTGTTTCATCATCGATCTGGACCGAGGTTTCGGCAATAACACCCCGCAATCGCTCGGCAATCTGCATGATGCGGGCCTTTGTCGTCCCCAGCAAAACAACGCCAAACTCCTCGCCGCCGGTACGGGCCACAAGATCAGTGTCGCGCACGTGCTTTTTCAGCAATCCGGCAACATTCTTCAATACGTTATCGCCTGTCTGATGGCCAAATGTGTCATTCACTTCCTTGAAGTAATCGAGATCAAGCAGCAACAAAGCCGTATCCTCGATCCCGTCCAAAGAATAGAGACGGCCCAGAACGTCGTCAAAATACCTGCGGTTGTTCAGGTCTGTGAGTGCATCAACGTGCGAAAGACGTTTGAAGGTCGTAAGTTCATCACGAACACGCTGCAGTTCAGCGTTGGTTTCGTGGAGTTTTGTCAGCACGACCTCGCCTTTTACGATGTTGCTGGTAATTGTGTCGGCAATGTTTTTCGACAGCTCATACAACACGGTCTGCTCGTAAGCTTGTTCCACCAGTTGTTTGCCCTGCGCGTCAATCTCGTTATTGAAACCCTCCAGACGGGCAATCTCATCCTTGAGCAGAACAGCAAGGTCGACCGAGACCCGAGCCAGTTCAGCCGAACTTTTCTGTTGTTTTGCCCTGTCTTTGCCTGTCGCAGTAACTTCTGCATGGCTTTCAATCAAACGGTCAAAGTTTTCCTGACCAGGATGGGAACCGAGTTTCGCAATGATCTGCTGCAGGGTGTCCGGCGAAGCATCTTTGTAAAGTTCATAGAGAAATTCGTAGTTGCGCGGCAATGGGGCCAGGCCCAGTTGCCGGAGCGTTGTCATGACACTGTCAGCATTGCCGTCGGCCATTGAGGTTTTTGCATTTTCGGTTGCTGGAGCCATGTAATTCGCCACCCCAATAAAGTAATCCCACCTCCAGTCTCACTCAGATCGCAAATGAGACCCCCGCACCGGCGATAACTGATCCAGCTTGACTGAACCTTACCATTGGCAGCGTGTGCGGTTAGCAAACGGTGAAAAGCACACTGACCGGATCAGCGGGGGGCATTCTTGTGGGCTTCGTCGATCATGCTGTTGGCAACAGACAACCGAGCGGACGACACTTCGCGGGAGGCCCCGCTGGCACGATCAGGATGATTCGCCAGAGCGAACCTGCGACGAAGACGATTGAGATCTGCGCGGGTTGGCCGGTTTTTCAATGCTTGCTCTAGCTGCTTCAGGGTCATAACGGCGTTTGCAGCAGGCTGGGGACTATCACCACGGGCATCTCCACCAACCTCGTTCGGAGATTTGATGGTATCCACCACATACTCAGCATTGGTTGAAAACCTTGACGCACCTTGGAATTGTGGCTCAAGACTAGCTGCGGACGCAGCTTTGAGCCGGTTCACAGTGCGATTGTGGCAATCCAACGATCGGACATCGTCGCATTTACTGAACAGTATGTTGTCCAATACTCTCCGGAAGCCATGGTTTTTCATTTCGTACCGTAAGTGCAATTCAAAAAACTGAGTTTACGCACGACTGGTAAACATTTTTTGCCACTGCCGGTGGCCTGAAGCCTGTACTGTTACGGTGATTTTTCTGGTTGCCCAAAAACCTCAATCGATATGGCACCCCGGCAGTACCTGATCATATACTGTTCGATGTTTCGACTGCCTGGTCAGTCACCTATGCTCAGTAACGGCAATCTGGTGCGGACGGCGGGACTTGAACCCGCACGGCCTTTCGGCCGAGGGATTTTAAGTCCCTTGCGTCTACCATTTCGCCACGTCCGCATCTATCTGATTTAAATAAAAAAATTCAATATCTCTACGCGATAAACGTTGTAGTTTCGATTTTGTAGTCTCCAAATAGTCACTTCCCAATTTTCGTTTTTGGAGCACTTGGGCAACCAGCATTTATCGCAATGATCATTTCTTCGCTAGGGGTAAGGTTGATAAACACCAGAAAACGTCGTCAGCAAATGGGGGCAACTGGATGCAGTACAATGAAAGTCCTCATAGGGCACTGAGCCGACCTCTACTGCAAAGTGGCGCGGATCACACACTTTTCCAGCAAGGCTGAACGTCAATTAAGCGAACAAAGCAACCGGTGCCGACAAGCGCACATATGTCTGCTGCTGACCCGACGCAGATATTTGCTCCTGCACTGGCCGCGTCAGTCTGGCTCCGGCAATGCTCTTGGCGTGTTGTCTACTGCAGGTCTTCCTTAGCTTCGGCAAAAGCAGCGCTGCAAGATTTGGTCAGCTTGTCATTGTTGTGGGACAAGCACCGATAGACCCTTCCGCCGCCAACTTCGACACCACTGCAATATTTGTCGAGGTCGCTGTGGCACTGTGTTCTCACGTGGTCTATTGCCGCCAGTATCATTCTGAACTGCACAAGGCCAACGCGCAGCGAGATCGCACATTGTTTGGATAAACGGTCGTTGTGGGCGTAAAGGCAGGCGGCGATCCGGCCCCTGCCCGGAGATACCCATTCGCAATAATCTTCCAATTCCAGTGCACAGTCGTCGAGCACCATTTCGGCAACGGAGTCTTGCGCATGACCTGTAGTGAATGATGTCAGCACCAATCCGGCAGCTAACAAAAACAGCTGAGCCTGGCGCTTAAGCATTTCAAAAATCATAAGATTTCCTTTCCATATTTTCCGTCTGGACGACCGCCATTGCGGCTGCGGTCCGGGCAATCCTTGAGACAACAAGGCAGGTTCATGTTGCCGGGCGCGATACTATTGTTTGCCCAATAATTGTTCTGTCTCTGCAATAAAGTTGCCGGTCGCTGGCCATCGTTGCAAAGGTGCCGATCAAGGGCCGGTGCAATAATACCAGTAGCCTCTCGTCAACGCCGAATTGCTCCACGTCCAGCACAATGAAGAATGTGGTGGGTAAGGTGGTGTATTCGCAGCGACAACGATCACGGCACCCATCGTGACACCAAAGGCCACTGCACCCCAGCGGGCACCTCTCCAGCCAACACCGCGGCGCCTGACATTGACATTCACATTGCGATTCACGTTGCGGTTGCGGTTCACGTTCCGGTTAGTATTGCGATTGCGGTTTGTATTGCGATTGCGGTTTCCGCTGCGATTGGCATTCCTGTTGCCACCGCCACCCCGGTTGGCACCGCCCCGGTTTCGGCTACCCCGGTTTGCACCGCCCCGGCTTCGGCCACCCCGGCCAGCACCGCGTCCGCCGCCGCCCCGGCCTCGGGCAATCTGAATACCTTTGTTGTCCACCGAGGCGTTGTTTGAAGTGCCGGCCTGGTCGCCAGCCACAGCCGACACTGCGGAATGCGCGGTGTCGGCATTCAGTCCTGTTAGAGGTAGACACAACAACCCCGTTACAACGGTTAGTATTAGTCGTTTACGCATTGGTGCAAATCCTTCCAAGAAGCGGATGTTACTCAACTGGATCAAATCATGCTGGTTCATTTTAGTTCATCAGACGGTCCGTCGGTCTCCTGCCGCGACGGACCGATTGCCGACCTACTGCCCCATCGTGATTTCGCCTTCAATCTCGGCGATATGATGATCTCCGGCCAGGACCGTTGGTTTATAGGTACCCTGCCCGGTGATCCCTTCGTATTTGCCGGTGCCGATCAGAATTTTCCACTTGCCCCTCTCCTGACCTTTTTCCCTTTTCCAGCTGCTCGTACGGGTATCGTCACCCTCGCCATGTATGCAAATGCCTTCGCCCCAGGAGTCGTCCTTATCCCAGAAACCGGCGCCGTGGCATTCAATGATCTCTGAACCAAATGGACCGGCATGCGGCTGAGATACTCCTTTGCCGTGCCAAATCCAGTAGCCGGCATTGTCGCTGGTTTCCCAATCCTGAAGGTCCGCAACAAAGAAGTCCGTACCCTTTACTTTCTCAGACGC
>JBPCVV010000268.1:0-4021 GCA_051010195.1 Anderseniella sp.
ATATGCTGGATGGAGAGCGTGATCGCCACGTTGGTAGACACAGTGAAACGATAGAACGCTTCGGCCGTGAACTGATCATTCGAGAAGGCACTGCCCGGGTCAGCCCAATTAAGACCGATCCCGGCAAGATCGGTCTGGCGCGAGTAGTAGCCGAGACCGGCTGACACCGACTTCTTGTAAAGGGCGGCCTTGCCCTGTGAAATGCCCGCTCGCAAGAATGGCATCCAGGTGTTGTTGAAGAGCCACGCAGCCGAGAATGCAGCCCCGTAATCCTCCGGCCGGCTGCCGTCGTCGGCTGCATCGCCATGCCAAAGCGTCAGGTGAATATTGTCGAAATAGATCCGATCCTGACTGCTCATGAAGCCGATCTCCATGCTCTTGAAGGTCTCTCCAGTTTGGAACACACCAAAGTCCGGTGATGCAGGGTCGCCATTTGCGTCGGCGATACTGCCGATCACGTAAACATGGTCGGACAGCTTTGCGCCAGCGGCGATGCCGAGACCCGGGTTGGGCGCATTGATGGTCGGATTGGTATTGAACGCAAGGTTCTGAAAGGAGGTGTAAGGACTGACCAAACCGTAGATGTCGACAAAGTCGGTGACATCGATCTGACCGACCTGGATTGTCCACGAGCGGTCTTCGGCCCTCTGCGTCCAGAAGAGGTTCGTGAGAGCCGTGCCGATATCGTTGAAGGCGGTTCCGGTTATTGATAAGGCTCCGCCGTCAAAGCCGAAGAATTGAGGGGTGACCGCACCATAGGCGTGCCGGTTCTCCACCTTGAATGTCAGCGACCCGGTCTCAAAAGGCGCCCAGGATCCGTACAAGCGAGCAATGCCGCTGCCCGCCTGGCCCTCACCAATGTCAGCATCCGACCACTGACCGAGGCTGAGATAATCAACCTTGAAGCTGAGGCCGTACTCCTCGGCGAGCATCTCCTTCCAGGCGAACCAGGTTGGCAGTGCATCCTGAACGATTGTTGACCTAAACTGCGGGTCTGTCAGACCATCGCCGGGCTGCAGCTCACCCTGTACAGACGACGGTCCACCCAGCCCCGTGGAACCGCTGGTCTGGGCGAGCGCGGGCATATCGATGGCTAGGCTCAATGCAAATGCGATCAGGTATCGGTCTAAATACGGTGGGATCATCTTTGCTACGGCGCCAACTCTCGCATTTGCTACAATTGGTCGAAGTAGTTTCTGGAGGCTGGCTTGACCGCCCATTGTTTCATTCATTTGTCGTCCCATGACGTTTCAGCCATTCAAGCGCCGACTCGTACTGAGCAGGCTGAAAGACGCGGACATTCTTGCCGGCATTTTGGAAGAACTCCAGGAATCGTGCCACATCACTTTTCGTGCTGTCGTGAACAACCACTGCGATGCAATCGAATAGGGAACGGGCTTGTGACCAGGACATAAAGGAGATCGACTCGCTTTGCCTGGAATCCCAGCCTTCAAACATGCGCGCATCAATCAAGATCTTGCGAATGTTGCGCGCGTTGACGTCTTCAAAGAATTTCGGCGCCATGGTTTGATAGTCTTCGACTGTGGTCAGACCCTTTGACGTGAGAACCATTATGTCCCCGGATTCCTGAATTTCGTAAGTGAACATTTCCAGATCCTGCTTAAGTTGTCGCTTCGGTGAAGCTTGGCAAATTGCGCACGATATTTGCAACTGCAACATTCACCTGATTGCCCCGAGTATCGCAGCCGTTCGTGCCATTCCCAGAGCTCTTGTGCATTTCTCAGCCGCCAATCATGCCATGAAGAAGTTCAACCATGTGTTCATTCTCAGCATAATCCGCCTGATGACATGTGATGCGGTGGTTTCGGTTGTAAAGATCGCCGCCATGCCGGTAGCCCCGACGGGCAGAGCAAGTGTGGTATCCACGAGTGCAAGAACAACATTGAACCGCTCGCTGCTGGCTGCTTGACTAGGGCCTCGGCAGCCTCGACATCAAACCTCGGGCCAGCTACCAGCGCTCAACAGCTTGGTTGTTTGCTGCAATCGGCGTTGGGCGAGATTGAGTTGAGGTTCCAGGCGCCCAACCGCAGAGCCTCATAGAGATCTGCAGCGATCTTGAAGAGATCATCTGTGTCGCGGCGCCAACTTTCGCATTTGGACCGGTGCTAAAGGGTGTCTAGGTTTACTGAAGCTCTTGATCCCGTTCAGATCAAGCGCGAATGTCGCGCGCATTTCCCGCGGGCCGTCAATCAGGAACAGACGTTCGGCGCTGGGCTCGATCCTCAGCATTCCACTGATTTTGACTGGCGTATAGATTTCGGACGGTATCTCACCTCTGGACGAACGGATCTTGATCATCTGGTTGGGATGGGGCGGCGGCATGTGAGCGCACATGCCCCGTTCGGGCACCAGATAGCTGATCTGCGATCCATCATCACCAATCGGCCCGGGAATCGTGTAGCCGGCAAGTATTATCTGTTTGCCGTTTAGTTCGGGGTTGCCCGCACTGGCAGCTCTCAGACGGCGCTCGGCGACGGTCCAGCGCTGGCCAAGCAGCCAGTCGATGTCAATGCTGGCCTCGGTCAGGACTTTTTCCAGTTCGGCCAATTGCTGCTCCAGTTCCGGCTGCGCATTGGCACTGACGTCATCCTGTTTCATCCTGTGTCGCAATCTTACCAACTGCCCCAGATCGCTGAGCTGTTGGAAACTGAGATCACGATAGGGATCATCATAATCCTGGGCGCTGGAATCGATCAGGTTCTGCCATGGCATAATTTCAGATGCGGTGGCGACCGGAGCCGCCGCAATCCAGCAGAGCATGGCAATTGTGATCGTCGATTGTCGCATAGTTTTGGCCTTCTTCTCGTCTCTGCGAGGAGCTGATCAATTCAGAGTGTTCTTGTAGATCTTTCCGTCTTTCATGATGATCCGGATCGTTTCGGGGCTTTCCGGCCGCGGCTCGGCGTCGAACCACTTGTCACCCGTGCCAACGACCGAGAAGTCCTCGAGCGGGTTGCCGTCGATGATCAGGATATCGGCATAAGCGCCCTCCTTGATCACGCCGAGCTTACCTTCCGGGTAGGGGTTCATGAAATCACCACTCAGCCCCACGATTTCGCCGCCGACCGAAGTCAGGGTCCGGAGCGAAGTAAGCGGCCCAAAAAACTCGTTGTTGAGATGCTTTTCATAGGCCACCTGAATATTGCAGGCCGCGACCGATCCGACGCAATCGGTCTGGAACCCGCGCTTGACCGGGCATTCCTTCATGTTGTCGATGTAACCCGCAAAGGCCGCAGACGCCGATTTGGCTTTGGCCAGGCTTGCCGGGACATTGGCAACGGCAGGGATTGTCAAAAGGCCAGGGTCGAAGGCCGTCAGGTTGGTGGTGATGTAGGCTCCCTTTTCGTTCATCAAATCCGCGACTTCGCAGTCAAAGGCAAACCCATGCTCGATCGACATGACACCTGAATTCAAGGCGGACATGATCGCTTCCTTGCGGTAGGAATGCGCCATGACATAGCTACCGTACTCGTTGGCGACCTGAACCGCCGCTTCGATCTCCTCTGTCGAACCCGCGAGAAGCTGCCAGGGATCAAAGGCCGATACGACCCCACCCGATTGCATGTACTTCAATTGGGTCGCGCCCATGCGGAAGTTGTTGCGACCGAACTTGTGAGCGTCGGCGACGTTGTCGACCTCTTGCGCCATGTTCAGGCGGCTGAAATTGGTTTCCGAGCCGGGAGGTGCCGTGAAGTTGGCGAAATCAGCATGCCCGCCCCGGGTGCCCAAGAAAGCGCCAGACGGATAGAAACGCGGCCCGACGATTTGCCCGGAATCGATGGCGCGGCGCAGGCCGCCGTTCGCCCCGCCTGCATCCCGCACCGTGGTGAAGCCCTGCATCAGGTACATCTCGGCCATCAGGGTGCCGTGAATGCCGAAATCTTCCCACGTCGTGTTGGACTCCATCAAAGGTAGGGTCGGTCCCATCAGCATCAGGTGGGCATGCATTTCCATGAATCCTGGTGTCAGCGTCCGCCCGCCGCCGTCGATCACGGTGGCG
>JBPCVV010000269.1:0-7584 GCA_051010195.1 Anderseniella sp.
AAAGTAAACGTCACAACCACCACTTCAGATCATCAAGGAAGCTACGCGACACCAGTGTCACAATCAAATTGGGCTGGGGTAAGGAGGCGGTGCGGTTGCGCGGTTGACGTTTCGTATTCATTCAGGATCGAAGCCGCAGTGCACACAATGGCCGCGAAGGCGGCCAGTGATATTTCGCCACGGCACAGTTTCAAGGCCGCTTTGCCTTCCGAAAACCGGCCCTTTTTCTGTTCTGCGGATGTCCGCAATATGCCATTTTCAGTCATCCCTCCGCGCTGGCAATTTTCCAAGCTTCAAGCAGTCGTGGCAGGGCAACATTCCAGTCCAGCACTCCGGCTTTGTCGGCCCAATCGCCATACTGGTTTAACAGATCGACTTCCAGAGGTGCATTACGCCCTGCCAGATTGTTCAACTCCGTCCGGTCCGCATCCATGTCGTAGAGCTCCCAATCGGAGCGGAACTTGCGCACCAGCTTGAAACCGCCGAGGCGGATCGCCGAATTGCCTTCGTGCTCGAAAAAGATCGGCTGCTCACGCCGCCATTCTGCGCCCACAAGCAGGTCGAGAAAAGACTCTCCTTGCAAGGGTTGGATCGGGTGGCCGCCGAGTTCCGAAAGATAAGGCGCCCCAGTCGCTCTTAGGATGGTTGGCAGTATGTCCACCACGTGGCAAGGTTCATGAGTGATTTGCCGGGAAATCCGCTTGGGCCAGTGCGCAATCAGCGGCGTCGAGATCCCGCCTTCATGCACATAATGCTTGAACAGTCGAAATGGCGTGTTCGAAACATTGGCCCATGGTTTGTCGTAGCTCTGATATGTCAGCGCATCACCGGGAGCGAGGTTCGGAACATTACCCATTGTAATCTTGCGTCCGTCCAACGTGGTGTCAGGGAAGAACTTTGCCCAACCATCCTCCGCCATGAACTCGGCACATCCCCCGTTGTCAGACAGAAACAGGATCAGGGTATCTTCGTACTGGCCGAGCCGTTTCAATGCCTCAAGCAGACGGCCAATCGACTGATCCATCCGGTCCACCATCGCAGCATAGGCCGCCATCTTGCTGGCCTCCCAATCTTGAAGCTTGACATCGCCCCAGGGCGGAACCTCTTCGTCACGCGGAGAGATATCCCATGTTTTGCGCAGAACGCCGCGACCGTTCATTTCTTCGTGGCGAGCCGTGCGGATGGCGTCCCAACCGTTGGCATAGACCCCTTCATAGCGGGCGATGTCCTCAGGCGGCGCGTGCAGTGGCCAGTGCGGCGCCGCATGGGCCAGGTATAGGAAAAACGGTTTTTCGTCAGCAACTGAGTCCTCGACCATGCGGATCGCCTTGTCAGTGATCGCATCGGTGAAATAGAATTCGTCGGGAAACACCTCGACCCGGCTGTCATCCTCCAGCATGAAATGCGGCGAGAAGAAATTGGTGACACCATCCACGATCCCGTAAAACCGATCGAAACCACGCTGACGCGGCGTAGGGTGATCTGTATCGCCGACCCGCCAACTGTCCACTTCACGAGCCATGAAGTCGCCCGCGACATGCCATTTGCCGGACATGCAGGTGCGATAACCATGGGCACGCAGTACTTCGGCAATTGTGGCACTGTCGTTGCGCAGAAACCCTTGGTAGGCAGGCGTACCCAGATTGGCTCCCATATGCCCGACACCGGCGTTGTGTGGGTAGAGCCCTGTTAGAAGTGAAGCCCGAGTCGGGCAGCACCGGGCACAGTTGTACATTGCCGTCAGGAGTGCGCCCCCGTTCGCGAGAGCGTCGATATTTGGGGTCCGGATCTCGGAGCCGGTGACACCCAAATCGGCAAAGCCCATGTCATCAACGAGAACCAGGATCACATTCGGTTTTTTCATCTTCGTTAGGTCCCGATATATTTTGAACGGTGTTGAAGTCGACTCTAGTCAGCGCTGGTGTAACGCTCAACCAGATGCCCGAGTTGGGTCAAGAGCCGCTGTGTTGGATGTCTTCGCTGATGTTTGTTGGGAGCCGGGAACTGCAGCCTACAATGTCAGCGCCAGCTTGCGGGCCTCGTATAACGCCATGTGTGCGGTCCGCGACGCCACCGCGTCGCCGATTGTGTGCACGGTGATGTCCTTGTCCTGCAAGGCCTCGAACAGGGCATTGTCGGATGTGTTGGTGGTGGCAAGCACCAGTGAGTCGAATTCGCGGGTGTCCACGTCCCCGGTGTAGAGATTGACAAGCTCTGCCGTGTTGCCGTTCCAGGATTTGAGCGCCGTTGCCAGCACGACCTCGACGCCGTACTCCATCATGCGCGTGCGCGCAGTGTCACCGGTCAGGCTGAGATCGAGCTTGGCAGCGGCTTTTTCCGATGCGGTGACAATGGTCACCATGTGCCGTTGCTGGGCAAGGTGCAGCGCTGTGCCGGTCGCCGGCCACCAGCCGTCGATGTCGTCCAGCAGCAGCACATTGCTGCCTGGAACCACGCTGCCGTCCAGCACATCGTGCACCGTCGAGACATTGTCCTGATCCACCCCGGGAAGCATTTCGACGTGCGGCAACACCCGCTGGAACCCGTTTCGCGACGGCGTCGAACCGGTGCATACAACGACCGCGTCTGCACCGGCGGCAACGACGTCCTCTGCTGTCATCTCCTTACGCAGGTCAATCTGCACCTGGAGCTTTTCAAGCTGGGTCTGGTACCAGGTCAGTAATTCGCCGATTTCGCCGCGCTCGGGCTGTCCGGCGGCAAGACGGAACTGGCCGCCCAGTTCACCGCTGCGCTCCACCAGCCGCACCTTGTGGCCGCGCTCGGCCGCGACCCGTGCAGTTTCAAGACCGGCCGGGCCGCCGCCAACGACGAGTACGGTCTTCGGAGACTCAGCAGCCTGGCTCACATCGCCATCCCATTCAGCCTCGCGCGCCACCGACGGGTTGACCAGACAGCTTGCCCAGTAGTCGCGCATCCGGCGGCCGATACACAACTGGTTGCACGAGATGCACGGGCGGATGTCCTCAGCCCGGCCGTCGCGCGCCTTGTTGACCAGGTGCGGATCGGCAATTTGCGCGCGCACGATGCTGACCAGGTCGGAATGCCCCTGCGCCAGTACGTCCTCGGCATTGTCCGGTGTCTTGATGCGTGACTCCGCCGTGACCAGGGCATGTTTGAGCACCTGCTTGTAGGCCGCGGCATCGGGCACCCCGAGCTTCATCCCGAAGTGGAAACTCGGCACGATCTTGGAAAAATCGTCCAGGTAGCTGCCGGTGCCGCACGAGACATAGTCGATCAGTCCGCGCTTATCGAAATAACTGAGGATTTCCTGCTTGTCCTCGATTGTCAGGCCGCCGGGCACCGGCTCGGCGCCGGATACAGTCATGCCGATGATGAAGTCATCACCCGCCATCTTGCGGATGCGCTCAAGCACCTGCACGGCGAAGCGCAGCCGGTTCTCCAGGCTGCCGCCCCATTTGTCGGTCCGCTTGTTGGTGAGCGGAGACCAGAACTGGTCGGTCAGGCAGTTGTAGGCGGCATAGACTTCCACACCGTCAAATCCTGCCTCCTTGTCGCGCCGTGCGGCGGCGACGAATGCCTCGATAAGTTCCTCGATTTCGGCTTCGCTCATGGCATGGCTGCCCCAAGGATCATGCATCGACGGCATGCCGGACGGCGACCAGTAGGGCTCCCATGAATTGTCCTGATCCCCGTGTCCGCCGACGTGGTAGATCTGGTGGATCATGGTTGTGCCGTGGCCGTGGCATTCATCGGTGATGCGGCGGAAGTGGGGTATGATCTCGTCGCTTTCAGCCAGGAAGTTGCCCCGGATCAGCACGCCGGTGCGATGCGCCGGCACCGGCTCGACGACGATCATGGCAGCACCGCCGCGGGCGCGCTCCCGGTAATAGCCGAAATGCCGGTCTCCGGGCAGCCCCTCGCTGCTCATGTTCACCGTGTGCGGGCCGAACACCACTCGGTTCGACAATTCGCGGTGACGCAGCTTGACGGGCGAGAACAGGGTGGGAAACGGGGACATCACCGGGCTTCCTTCTGGCTTGCGGAGGTAACGGTCCGGAAACTGTAGTTGGACTCACTCATGAATCCAACTGGGAATGATCCGGTATCCGTACGGCCGAGAGCCTTCAGGATCAGCACAAAGTCTTCCGGAGGCCGACCTTTTCAAAAGAAATCCGAAGAATTGGATCAGGCTCCTCGCGCCGCCATTGTTCCTCGTAGCCCAGGTGCCGGTAGAGGCGAAGGGCGCGCTTGTTGGCGGCGGCAACCCGGATGGTTGCATGGGCGAAGCCCCTGACCCTGATGACCTGCTCTAGGGCGGCGATCAGGGCGGAGCCTGCGCCCTTGCCTTCATGCAACGGCGATATCCAGATGTCGCTGATATTGTTGTCACCGTGTTCGTTAGCGCCCAGGCCGACCAGTGCCCCATCTAACTCAGCGACCAGTACCCGAGCACCCTGATCGCGCAGAAACGGCAGGAACGGGTTATTGCTCTCGATGCGTTTGGCGACGCCGGCGGCCACCAGTGGCTTGATCGCCTCTTTCCAGGCGGCAAGGCCGATTTCAGCCAGCGCTTCGATATCCTCCGGCCTGGCGGCTCTGACACGGATCATGCCTTGTCTGTGTGCTAGTGCGCCTCGTCCCAGTTGTCTGCCGCGCGTGCGTCCACCTGGATCGGCACCGAAAACGATACCGCAGGCAGGGGTGCTGCTACCATTACTTCCGATGCAATCTTGATGGTCGCCTCGGCCTCGTTGTCAGGCACTTCGAAGATCAGTTCATCGTGCACCTGCAACAGCATGCGCGCCTTCAGGCCGGCGTCGGCCAGCGCGTCCGGCATGCGGATCATGGCGCGGCGGATGATGTCGGCGGCAGAGCCCTGGATCGGTGCGTTGATGGACGCGCGCTCCTGGAAGGCCCGTTCCGACGGGTTGGGCGACTTGATGCGCGGGAAATGCATGCGCCGGCCGAACACCGTCTCTACATAGCCATTGGCCCGGCAGAAAGCCTTGGTGTGCTCCATATAGTCCTTGATGCCGGGAAAGCGCTCGAAATAGGTCTTGATGTAGCGGCCTGCCTCATCACGCGGGATGGCAAGCTGGTTGGCCAGCCCGAAAGCGGAAATGCCGTAGATAATGCCGAAATTGATAGCCTTGGCCTTGCGCCGCGTGGCCGGGTCCATGCCTTCCACCGGTGTGTCGAACATCTCCGATGCGGTCATGGCGTGAATGTCGAGCCCGTCGGCAAACGCCTTCTTCAACTGGTCAATGCCGGCAATGTGGGCCAGCACGCGCAGCTCGATCTGGCTGTAGTCGGCGGACACCAGCTTGTGGCCGGGGCCGGCCACGAAGGCGGTCCGGATCTGCCGGCCTTCCGCGGTGCGCACCGGAATGTTCTGCAGATTGGGATCGGTCGACGACAGCCTGCCGGTGGAGGTGGACGCCAGCGAATACGATGTGTGCACCCGTCCGGTATCAGGATTTATGTGCCCGGTGAGCGCATCCGTATAGGTGGAGCGCAGCTTGGTGAGTTGGCGCCAGTCGAGCAGCTTGCGCGCCAGCTCAACGCCGTCTGCCGCCAGGTCTTCCATCACCTGGCTGTCGGTGCTCCACGCCCCGGTGGCTGTTTTCCGGCCGCCCTGCAGGCCCAGCTTGCCGAACAGGATTTCACCGATCTGCTTTGGCGAGCCCAGGTTGAAGCTCTCGCCGGCCAGCTCGTGCACCTGTTTTTCCAGCGCCTCGGCGCCCTTGGAAAACTCACCTGACAGGCGCGCCAGCACCGCCCGGTCGACCAGGATTCCCTCGCGTTCCATGGCCGCCAGCACCGCCACCAGCGGACGCTCCAGTGTTTCATAGACGGTGGCGCGGTGCTCCGCTGCCAATCGCGGTTTCAGCACATGCCAAAGCCTAAGCGTGATGTCGGCATCCTCAGCCGCATAACTGGTGGCCTGGTCCAGCGGCACCAGGTCAAAGGTCACCTGGGACTTGCCGGAACCTGCCACATCCTTGAACTTGATCGGCTGGAGGCCGAGATGTACGTCGGCCAGTTCGTCCATGCCGTGCCCGTTGACCCCTGAATCCAGCGCGTAGGACAACAGCATCGTGTCGTCGATTGGCGCCACATTGATGCCGAGGCGCTGAAACACGGTCAGGTCATATTTCAGGTTCTGACCGATTTTCAGTATCCCGGGGTGTTCCAGCACGCCTTTCAGCGCTTCGACTACTTCGGCTTCAGGCAGCTGTTCCAGGTCGCCGCCGCCGAAATCCAGCCCGTCGGAGGCCCGGTGGCCGGTGGGGATATAGCAAGCCTTGCCCGGTTCGACGCTCAAGGAAATGCCACACAGGCTTGCCTGCATGTTGTCCAAAGACGTGGTTTCGGTGTCCACCGCCACCAGGCCCGCGTGCCGGATCATCTCAACCCAGGCGTCCAGCCGATCGCGGTTCGTGACCCTTTCGTAAGCGTCATGTTGAGGTGCGGGCAGGTTGCGCATCCGTTCCGCCATGACGGTGGCCGCATCGCCGCCGCTCGCGGTATCCGAGGCCTCCGCGGCAGATGCATCGTCGCCTTCACCGGCCACCGGTGTACCCAGTTCATCCACGTCTGTGCCCTCGGGCGGCCACCCGGTATAGGTTACTTCTATCGGCTCGATATCGCTGGCACTGGCCTCGAAATCGCCGGACACCCGCTTGATCAGCGTGTTGAACTCCATTGCTTTCAGGAACCCGATCAGCGACGTCGCCTCCGGCTCGATCACCCCGAACTCCTCAATGGTGTGGTCCACATCCACATCGATTTTCAGAATCACCAGTTCCTTTGACACACGAGCCTGGTCGGCAAACTCGATCAGCTTCTCACGGCGCTTCGGTTGCTTGATTTCCTCGGCCCGCGCCAGCAGGGTTTCAAGGTCGCCATATTCCTCGATCAGCTGCGCCCCGGTCTTCACGCCGATGCCGGGAACGCCAGGCACATTATCCACGCTGTCACCGGCAAGTGCCTGGACTTCCACGACTTTTTCAGGTGGAACGCCGAATTTCTCGATCACCTCCTCGCGCCCGATGTGCCGGTCCTTCATGGTGTCCAGCAGCTTCACCTCGTCGGTGACAAGCTGCATCAGATCCTTGTCCGAAGACACGATGCGCACCGTGGCGCCGGCCGCTGCCGCCTGGGTGGCATAGGTGGCAATGAGGTCATCGGCCTCGTAGTTTTCCTGCTCTATGCACGCCACGTTGAAGGCGTGTGTTGCCTGCCGGATCAGGCCGAACTGCGGCACCAGGTCCTCTGGCGCAGGCGGGCGGTGGGCCTTGTAGTCGGGATAGATCTCGTTGCGGAATGATTTTGACGATTTGTCGAAAATCACCGCGATATGGGTTGGCTTGTCATCCGCCGACATTTGTTTCAGCAGCTTGTAAAGCATGTTGCAAAAGCCCTGCACTGCGCCCACCGGCAGCCCGTCGGACTTGCGGGTCAGCGGCGGCAGAGCGTGGTAGGCGCGGAAAATATAGCCGGAGCCATCGATCAGATAGAGATGGTCACCGGACTGGATCGGGCGGGATGCTGCTGTACTCATGGTGCGGGCACTATGCCACCGGACCGGCGCCTTTGCCA
>JBPCVV010000270.1:0-11903 GCA_051010195.1 Anderseniella sp.
CCTCCACCACCTTCCCCATTCACGCAACAAGCGGGTGCGCAGCGCCATTGCAGCCATAAGGGTGCTGTTGCGCAAGAAGCTGTTGCAGGAAGCTGCAGTGCAGTTGCAGCAGATACAGCAGGTGGAGCCGGCCAGTGTCGAAATCGCACTGCTGCAAGCCGAATTGCTGACGCTTGCCGGTGACCATGACCGTTCATGTCAATTGCTGAAACAGATCCTGGCACAACATCCCGGCCTGCTGCCGGCGCTTGTTTTATCAGCACGTGCACACACCGCCGCTCAACGCCATCTTGACGCGCTGGATACCCTGCAACTGGCCCGTGAACTGACCCCTGACGACCAGGCCATCTCGAGACAGCTGGCAGACACATATACCATGTTACGCCGCCATGGGGACGCTGCCAGAATTCTGGCACCTGTAGCCAGAAGCTCAAAATCTTCGCTAGATCTGGCTCAGATCGCCGCCCTGTACGACAAGGCTGGTGAACTGGAAAAATGCCTCAACGCGTACGATCAATTGAAGCTGCCCGGGTCCGACCTGGATGTCCTCAAGGCCGGTGCGCTGCTGGCGCGCGGCAAAAAAGCCGAAGCACTGACTTCGATCAGGCAAGCAAGGGAATTGGACCCGGACAATGCATCATTGCGGCTGTTCATCGCCAAGAACTTTGCCAATGAGTTCGATCCGGCCCAGCAAATCCGAGAGATCGACACTATTCTTGCGTCTCCTGACAACGGCCGGCTGACAGCCGAAGACAGGGCGCGGCTTGGCTTTGCTCTTGGTCTCGCCCATGAACGAAACGGTGATTTCCCCGGAGCCTTTCAGGCAATAGAAGAAGCAAACCGACACGCAACGCCAGAAAACTACGCGAGCGACCAGCAACTCGAAAAGGTGGCACAGGGCATCGCTGACCACTTCACCAGGGCGCGCCTCGCCCAACTGGCACCTGCCGGCCATTCCTCCGCGCAACCGGTGTTTGTTACCGGCCTGCCGCGCTCCGGCACCACTCTGGTGGAGCAGATTTTGGCCAGTCATCCGGATGCGACGTCGTTAGGTGAACTGGAGTTGATCCCGGCCCTAAAACAATCACTGGTCTCGTTGCAGTCACGCGATATCAACCGGTGCGCACAAGCATGGCTGGCTGCCGTTCCCGATGACAAGTCCGCCAGCAAAAGAATAGTCGACAAGTCAATTTCGACCGTACTGTACACAGGCCTCGCCGTGTTGATGTTTCCAAAGGCACGGTTCGTGTTTGTAAGGCGCCATCCAATGGACGTTTTCTGGTCAGCATATCGTGAGATGTTTGGTGCCAATGCCGTCACTTTCGCATATTCGCCGGAAATGCTGGTCCGCCGCATTCAATTCACTGAACATATCATGTCCTTGTGGCAACAGCGGTTGCCGGATCGGATACTGACTGTGAAATACGAGGACATTGTCACCAATACCGAACCCCTCACGCGCAAGATTATCGCTCACACGGGGCTCGAGTGGAGTGATGATTGCCTGACCTTCCATAAATCGAAAACCGTCGTCCGCACTGCATCGATGGCGCAGGTGCGCCAACCGGTATATACGTCATCAATTGGCAAATGGCAGGCCTACCGCACTCAACTTGAACCTGTTGCTTCCGCCCTTGCCGACCTGATTGCGAATTATGAAAAGACGTCTGGGTAATGCTTCCATCATCACCTGAAAAAATCTGGACCGAGGCACGAGCCCTCCAAGCAAAAGGTAAGCTGCAACGGGCCCGGAAATTGTTCCTGCAGGCGCGAAAACAGGCACCACGGGTTCCAGGTCTTGCACTAGAACTTGGTGTTCTTGAAGCGCAGATGGGCCTGTTCAAGCAGGCCATTCCAACGTTGCAGGATGCGATAAAACTGGCGCCGGCATCATCAAACGCACATTACAATCTAGCCGAGGTGTATCGCGCCGCAGGCCAGTACAAGGGTGCAGAGGCGAGCTTTCGCAAGGTCTTGAGTCTGGATGCGGGATACACAGAGGCCCGGTTCGGGCTCGGCAGTATCCTGTTGTATCAAGGCCAACCGGAACATGCGCTGCCCCAGCTCGAGCAAGCGGCACAAAAACTGCCTGAGGACGCAGAGGTGCAAACAGTGTTGGCGCAGGCGCTGCTTGAACTTGAACAGCCACAACGCGCGCTGCCTGTGCTGTCTTCAGTCGTGCAGAACCATAAGGACTACCTAGCCGGGCACATGGAATTCCTTCGCGCTCTGAACAGTCATGCCAAGCCGAGCCAGGTCGCCCGCCATATCAGGTCAATGGAAGAAATCTTCAACATGAACGATGTGGTCACATCGTTCGATCAGGACGATCCTGCCAGTATATCCGCATTGGAACTGTTGGCAGATTCCTGTCAGGCCGGTGCCCTTCACGATCGTGCTCTCCTGATCGGGAAGACGCTCCATCGTCGTAAATCGTCCCGTCACTCCGGCGCAATGCTGTTGGGCACCCTTGCCGTTCAGGACGGTGATTTTGACGCTGCCGAAACCTGGTTCAACCAGGTGGTCGAACTGCGTCCAGAAGCCACCGATGCCATGTATCGGTTATCTATGATCAACCGCCTCGGGCTGACTGCGGAACCGCGGTTGCTCAATGAGCTCCACAACACAGACAGCGCTTCTGCATCACATCGGCTATATGCCGGACTTGCACTTTACCGGCTGTTTTCGCGCAATGGTCGGCCGCAGGATGCGTTTTTGGCACTCGCGGCTGCCAAGGCTATTCGCGCTGAGGAGTTCCCGTACAAATTCACTGCAGCAGAGCAGAGCAACACCACAAACAAGAAGGTCTTCACTCCGGCATTCTTCGACAAGCGTGGGGCGGAAGGCTATCCGGGCGAGGGCTGCATTTTCGTCGTCGGCATGATGCGCTCAGGCACCACGCTCACCGAACAGATTCTGGCGGCGCACTCCAAGGTGCACGCAGGCGGCGAGCGCGACGACATGATGTCGATTGTCGAAAGCTTGCGCCACGACCTGACCACGGTGCCGGATCTGCCTGCAGACTGGGCAGCCGCGGTCGGCAGAAAACTGCACGAGGAGATGTTCAAAGGTGCTGGCGATGCGACGTTTGCAACAGACAAGCTGCCCGGCAACATCGATTACGCCGGCCTCATCCGGTTTTTGCTGCCGCGCGCCAGGTTTGTCTACTGTCACCGCACTCCCCAGGACTGTGCGCTGTCCACCTTCGAGCAGAATTTCTCGACCGCGGTGCGTTATTCGTTCGACCTGAAGGCCATCGCACACAAATACGCAATGCATGAGGATATAGCGAAGTACTGGATGGAGACCTGCAAGCTCGACATGCTTGACCTTGATTACGATGCCATGGTGCACGATCCGGAACCGCATATTCGCACATTGCTTGAATTTACCGGCCTGGAGTTTGAGGAAAATTGCCTGTACCCAAACGAGGTAAAGCGCGAAATACGAACCGCAAGCGTGTTCCAGGTCCGGCAGCCGATCTCGCCGAAATCGGTCGGCCGCTGGAAAACCTATGAAAGGGAGCTCGAACCGTTCACGCGCGAGTTGGCCCGAATGCGTCAAACACTGGGATTGTCAGATTCATGAAGTTCGCGGCAAATTTGTCGATGATGTTTACCGAAATCGGGTTTCCGGATCGCTTTCAGGCAGCCGCTGAATCGGGCTTTTCTGCCGTGGAATACCTGTTTCCCTATGACTGGGAGCCGGACCTGTTGGCTTCGAAACTCAAGGACAACAAGCTCCGGCAGGTCCTGTTCAACCTGCCACCCGGCGACTGGGAGGCGGGCGAAAGAGGTATGGCCTCCCTGCCCGGCCGCGAGCAGGAATTTCGCAACAGTATTGCAAAAGCCATCGACTACGCCGAAAAGCTTGAACTCTCCCGGCTGCATTGCATGGCCGGCCTGCGGGATGTCTCTATCGCAGATAATGTGCAGCGCGACATCTATGTCCGCAACCTACGCCATGCTGGCGAACAGTGTCGCGAAAAAGGCATTCAGCTTTTGATCGAGCCCATCAATCCTGTCGACATTCCGGGCTACTTCCTCAACGATTTCGCGCTCGCTCTTGACGTCATTTCCGAAGTGAATATGGCCGAACCGGCATTGCTGAAACTCCAGTTTGACATCTACCACTGCCAGAAAATTCACGGCGACGTACCAGGCTGGCTGGAACGTTGCCACGGGCACACCGCCCATCTGCAGATAGCAGGCGTACCCGACCGTCATGAACCCGATGTGGGAGACCTGCCGCTGGCAGACATCATGACCGCCTGCGAGGCAATCCATCCTGACTTGTGGATTGGCTGCGAGTACCGCCCAAGGGCCCAAACCGCTGCGGGGCTGGACTGGATGACCCCCTACTCCTGATGTTTGCGCTTCCGGTACCCGGCAATGGCGTCTTCATAGTCGGACACGAGGCGGGCAAATATACCATCCCACTCATGCTCACAAACGGCAATCTCGCGGGCGCGGGCTCCAAACTTTTCACGCATCCCGCGATCGGTCAGCAATTGTACCAGCCGCTCGATCATCAGGTCCTCACGATCAACCGGCACCAGAAAACCGGTCTCGCCTTCCCGAACAAGTGACCTGGACCCGGTTGCGTCGGCGGTAACCGACGGCAGCCCGCTTGCCATTGCCTCAAGCGTGACATTGCCGAATGTTTCGGTGATGGACGGAAAGAAAAAAATGTCGGACGAGGCGTACCCGGCAGCCAGGTCGTCACCATGCAGAAACCCTGCAAAAACCGTGTCCGGCAACGCCTTGCGCATCCATCCCGCCTCAGGCCCGTCACCAAGCAGCAAAGTGCGATGGACAACCCCGTGTGCTTTCAATCCGGCGAACACCCGGGCCATCACGGCCATGTTCTTTTCAGCAACCAGCCGCCCGGCATAGGCGATCACCACATCATTATCGGCAATACCATGGGCTTTCCGCCACTCCTGTGACCGCCTGGCCGGGTTGAACCGGTTGTGATCTACGCCTCGGGTCCACAACCGCATATTGTCAGCGATACCCTGCCCGGCAAGTTCATCCATCATTGAGGCGGAGGGCACATAAAGGTGTTCACAGCGAGCATAGAAGGCTCGCAACTTTTTGTGGAACCAGGGTTCAAGAAATCCCAGGCGGTAGTATTGCAGATAGCCGTCAAAGCGGGTGTGGAATGACGAGACCACCGGCACCTGCATCTGTTCTGCGAGGTTCAGGGCGCTGTGCCCGGTAATATCAGGCACCGCGATGTGAAACAGATCCGGTTTGAAGCGGGCGATCTCGTCCTTCAGTTGCGCCGTCAGGCGGCGGCCTATGCGGTATTCCTTGCGCGTCGGAATGGCAAACGACGGAACCGGCAGCAACCTGCCCTGATGCTCCATGGCGGGTTCTTCTGCCACCGGCGCGATGACCAGCGCTTCAACACCCTGACGCTCCAGCCAGCCCACAAGCCGGTTGAGCGTCAATGACACGCCATCCTTGATATAATTGTAGTTGCCGGTGGTCAGCACGACCCGTAATCGTTCAGCCAAAATACAACTCAACCTCTGAAACATATCCGTCACCGTGATGAAACCCATCCATCTCAAACTGTCAACGCATGGCTGGCACTTCAGTGGCAGGATTGCTAAACAAGACAGCAAAGCCGCACCCGTCCATCATCTGGTGACAAGATCAATTGCTGGTAATCCCTACGACTTTGACTGTCGCATTCGTGGCATTGGCACTGGAGCGGTTTCTCGGCTATCCGAGCCCTCTGCGGCGCCTCATTGGTCATCCGGCCAACGGTCTTTATATGCTCAACGGTGTGTTTACTGCATTGGTGCCGGATCCCGACGCTGCTGCAAGCCGGCGTGTGGTCATGGGAGCCGCATTCTGCCTGCTGAGCGTGGGGGTAACCCTGGCACTGGCGGTCGTGGCCACAACAACGCTTCGCGCGGTGCCTTATGCCTGGTTCTGGGAGGGTCTGCTGGCGGTACCGTTTCTCGCACAATATGCGCTGAGGGTCCGCGCCCGTGCCGTCGCCGACGCGCTGGACGCTGATCTGGATGCCGCACACGATGCACTGACACACCTGGTCAACCACGATCTGTCACAACTGGACAGGAGCGAGACCGCCCGGGGTTGTCTTGAAGCGGTTGCGCAGAACACGGCAACCGCAGTCGTGACCCCGGCTTTCTGGCTGGCCTTGTTCGGATTGCCGGGCATCATAGCGATTTCGGCCCTGTCGGCGGTTCAACGTCGCCTGGGCAGCGATCACAAGGCACGCATGTTCGCCAAACTGGTCGACACGGCCGCCAATTACCTGCCCGCCCGTCTGACCGGCCTGTTGTTTGCCGGTGCCGCCAGCATGACGTCGCCGTCCGGCGGCGCGCGCGCACTGGAGATGATCTGGCAGGATGCCGGCAAGGCCGACAATCTGATATCCGGCTGGCCGGAATGTGCCGTGGCCGGCGCGCTTGACATCCGCCTGGGAGGCCCGCGCCAGTACGGCGATGTCTGGGTAGACCGAAATCGGGTGGGAGACGGAATTGAGCATCTCACGACACAGGAATTACGATCCGGGCTTAAACTACTGGCGCAGACACTGACTTTGTTCACGCTACTGGTCGGCATAGCGGCCGCATTCGCCTAGACTGCGACCTCCAATTTGCGGCCCATCTGAGAACACACTGCATTTGACATTATGCCGGTTCGCTTCATAACTGATCTACGCATTTCCGATTTTTTTGAGCCCGCCGCAAAATGAAACTTCATTTCATATCTTCCCAGGCCCCTGAAGCCATCAAGGCTGCGCAAAAGCTGAAACATTCATTTGGCCAGGCGCAGCTCGACGGCGCAGACGTCATTGTGGCACTGGGCGGTGACGGCCTGATGCTCGAAACCGTGCACTCCGTGCTCGACACCGGTCAGGCTATTTTCGGTATGAATCGCGGTTCGGTCGGCTTTCTGATGAACGAATTCGAGACCGACAGTCTGATCGACCGTATTGCAGCAGCCACCGAAACAATCATTCACCCGTTGAACATGACGGTGACCGACAAACAGGGCACAACCCACTCTGCCCTCGCCTTCAACGAAGTGTCGATGCTGCGCCAGCGCCATCAGGCGGCAAAGCTGCGGATTTCCATTGACGGCAAGGTGCGTCTGGATGAACTGGTGTGCGACGGCATCATTGTTGCGACCCCAGCCGGGTCCACCGCCTACAATCTGTCGGCGCATGGCCCGATTTTGCCGATCAACTCGCCGTTGCTGGCTCTGACCCCCATCAGTCCATTCCGGCCGCGGCGTTGGCGTGGTGCAATTCTATCCCATGAAGCCGAAGTGGAAATAGAAATGTTGGAGGCCGACAAACGCCCGGTGTCCGCCGTGGCCGACCAGACGGAGTTTCGCGATATCGTCAAGGTGGTCGTCAGCGAGGACGAGAAAAGATCAGCGCGGCTGCTGTTTGATGATGGGCATTCGCTGGCCGAACGAGTGCTGAATGAGCAATTCCAGTTTTGAAACAGCAACTTTAACCATATGGTATCTGTCTGTTTAGACGGTATTAATCCCAACACCGTAAGTTCATCAATGTGAGTTGCGTAGCCGGCCAGTTGCCGGAACAGAGTATCGAGGCGCCGGGTTCTGTTGAACCCGGCGTTTTTCGTTTGACTGACAAGGGATATCTGCTGACACGATCCCGGCAGGCTGAACCGCCGCAACATGAGGTAAGAACAGCTTCACAACGGTCCACGGCTGTTGGATGGAAAATACAAGGCGCACAATGCAAGGCGCCGCAATGCGTGCAGGCAATGCCAGCGGCATCGGGACCGTTCGACTGACCCTCGTTGTCTGGAAATGGACGGGTTTGTGTTAAAGCAAGCTGAAACCGCTTCAAGCGGCTCTCGACATGCCTTCCGACAGGCGCGAAACCAGGGTGCGGGTGCGGCCCTGGGTCAATTGCGACAACAGGCCGATAATACGCATGCGCTCATGTTCATCATCAGCGGCGTGGCGCGTCATTATGACTTCAACCAGTGCCCGGCCGAAGGCTTCGGCATCAGCCTGCTTGCCAACAGCTCCCGTGGCCGCTGATACCTGGCAGATCGCATGGACAAGCACGTGCGCGTCCTGGGGAATACCTGCACGGCGCAGCAGAGTATTGACCGTACGGGCAGACATCGTGCCCGTGGCCCTGCGCACTTTGCGCAACGAAGCCTTTGCCAGGTAGGCAAGTGCCCATTCAAAGAACGGAAGGTGGCCATTCATGCCGGCGCGCAATAGCAGCGAGGTGGTGAGCATGCCGCGTTGCGACATCAGTGCGACCACCGGCTGGAGCTTTTCGGTTTCAACGCCACGCAGTATGCGCAATGCGTTGACCTCTTCCTTGTCGGAAATGTAATCGTCGCTGCGGAAGTCCGCAACCCAGCCCTGGTACTGCGCCTTTTTGCGCATTTCCTCGGAGGTGCGCTGATTGTGCACAAGCGCGATCTCGCACGGCAGATTTGGCAGGTCCATCAACACGTCGCACACTTTCGGTGAGGTGTGAAACCGGTTGTAGACCTTGCGGCAGTATCTCGCTCCTAGGCGGACCTTCGGGTTGCCCAGCAGAGCCAGAACCACGTCTTCGCCGCCATCCTTCATGATCTTGCGCACCGAAGCTGCTCCCAGATCAGGTCGCGCAGCGACAGCCTTGCAGCGCTTCAAATCGCCAACCGCCAGGATGGTTTTCATGATTGCGTCATCAAGGGACGGGTTGAAACCAATAAACGGGACGGCTATGTCATCCTCGTCCGCAACGATCGCAAACACCAGGTCGGCAGACAGCCCATCGGTTTTCAGCAGCCTGCTTGCAATGATATCGCGGATAAGGCGGTCACTGTCGCAGGCCAGCTTGGTGACAATCGGCATGACCTGCCGGCATTCGTCGCTGCCCGAGTGACGATCGTTCAGCAGGTCGCACAATTGTCGGGTCAACGCCATACGGTCCGCAACAGTGCCGGACCTCAATACATTTTCAAAAATCGACACATCAAGGCGCAGCCGCCTTTGCTTGATGATATCTTCGAGCATATAGGTTTCCCACTTACCAACCACATGCCGGTCCGCCAAAATAGCTGTTTCATTGCCTGCGACCGGATAAATTGCCTGTTGCACAAGGTAACGCGAGAAGTCTTAACGTTTGGTTCACCATAAATTACCGGCGACACACATGTTACGTGGCGGCATCTGTTGACGCGGCATCAGGGGCCGTTTCATCCATCTCCTCCGCCACAGCGGCAGCCGTGACTGCGGTTGCCATGGGCGTAAACGGAACCAGGTCTCCGGTCTCTTCCGGAGACATCACGTCTGATACGGTCATGCGGTAGAAGGCATAAGCGGCAAGCAGGCCGAAAATGGAAACCATGTACAGCATGAAGCCGTTGGCGCCAAATTGCTGCATGAATCCGCCGGCGATGGAAGGCCCGGCAATGGCTCCCAACCCGTACAGAAGGACCAGTTTCGAACCGGCAGCCAGCATCTGATCCTTGTTCAGCTGATCGTTTGCATGGGCAATGGCCAGGGAATAAAGCGGCATGGAAATGCCGCCGAACAGGGCTACCAGTGCAATCAGCATGAATGCGTCGCTGGCCGGTACAAACATCACCACAGCAGCCAAGCCAGCCGACATAACCGACAATACCGCGATCATCATGCGCCTGTCATACCTGTCCGACAGCCAGCCGACCGGCAACTGGGACACAATGACGGCAAATGGCGCCACCGCCATCATCCAGGATACATAGGACAAAGACATGCCGTTCATGACACCGAAAACCGCGCCGAGGTTGAAGAAAGCCGACTGAGCGAGGCCGTTGGCAATGGCCGCGATGACCGCCAGCGGCGAGGCCGCAAATATCTCGGAGATCGAAATGTACCGTGGCGCACCCAGCACAGGCGCCGTTACCCTGGTCAACACAATGGGAACGAGTGACAGGGACATGACGGCAGACACGACGATAAAGCGGGTAAAACCCGAAGGGTCATCAATCACCAGTGCCAGCGACCCGATGCCGGCACCGGAGTAAAACAGCAGCATGTACAGCGACAGCACCTTGCCGCGATCCTTGTTGCTGGTCCCCTCGTTCAACCAGGTCTCGATGACGATCGCCAGCCCGGCCGCGCACATTCCGATGATGAGACGCATCGCAAACCACCACACAGGATTCACAAACAGCGGGATCAGCAACACGGCCGTGGACAGAACCGAGGCATACCCGGCAAACACCCTGATATGCCCAACCGCGCGAACCGCGTTAGGTGTAACCAGGGCCGACAAAAACAGCCCCAGCGAAAAACCGGACGCGATAACACCCGTAGTCGTCGTGGAGAAATTGGCAAGTGCTGCCTGAACACCGATCAGCGAGCCTTGCAGGCTGTTACCGATCGACATCAGCAAAATCGCCACCAGCAGCGGCCAAAGATAGCGCAATCCAGCAATCACCGGCTCAAACCCTTCAAGTCAGACTGCCAGTGAGGGCCCTCCCCGACAGCACCAAAAAATTCAATTGCTGGCAAACCACGATTTTGCTGATTTTACAGTATGCCCGTTTGACGCAGCTTGGCGTCGAAAATTTCGCGGTTACAGGGTTTTACAAGATAGTCGCTGGCGCCATTCCAGATTGCGTCACCAACCGAGCTGATATCTTCAGCATCAGGACACATAATGACAATCGCATCCGAGCCCGCCCTATGCCTGCGCAAGCGGCGAATGAAGGCGGTGGCCCGGCGCGTTCCCACCAGGACCACGTCAGGCATGTCCGACACACATTGTGCCAGAGCTGCATCTTCATTTTCCGCCTGGACAATGTTGAAGCCGTGGCTGGCGAGATACCCTTGTGCACGACCGCGCCATTCGGTGCTGTCATCCACAACCAGGCATCGTGTCACTTCGCAATGTCGCTTCATTTTCCTTGCTCCAGGCTTCAGGCTGTGCCGTTCCCGTAATACGAGTCCTGCGCCCGGCAGGTTAACGAGTGGTTAATCAGCCTTGCCGTCAACGCATAAGTGAAGTTTACGAATTTAAAACAGATACTTAGAGTCCGAGCATGAATCGATATGTGAATCTGTTCACCGGCTGCATTTGGCCAAATCGAGACTCGCCATGCGACTCACGCAGGAATCAGCGACAACCTAAAGTTGTAAACAGGCAGATTCAGCACGGAACATGAACTTGCATTTATGGATTGCCCACACCGGTTGCCTCGGTTAGCTGTTGAGATGTCCAAAACAGCAGCAATTGGTAAAACAACATGGCAGGAAAATGGTTTGACGAACTGGAACAGGGCTTTCAGCTGGAGCATGAGGTGCGCCGGACCGTGACGGAAGCCGACAACATGCTGTTTTCAAACATGACAATGAACCCGCAACCACTGCACATAGACCATGCATTCGCCGCCGACAGCGAATGGGGCCAGCCACTGGTCAATTCCATGCTCACCTTGTCGCTGGTTATCGGCATTTCCGTGCAGGACCTCACACTGGGGACGCTGGTGGCGCAACTTGGCATAACCGATGTCAAATTTCCGGCACCGGTGTTTCACGGCGATACCATTCAGGTAAAGACCACCGTGGTATCCCGGCGTGAAAGCAAGTCGCGACCGGACGCCGGCATCGTGGAGTTCAGGCACGAGGCGTTCAAGCAGGACGGCACGCTGGTGGCCGAATGTGTACGACAGGCTTTCATGCGAAAAAAACCGGCGGACGGGGGAACAGTCTGATGCGCTCCATGCTTTTTGTTCCCGCGGACTCCGAGCGCAAGATCGAAAAGGCGATGGCAAGCGGCGTGGATGTCGTTATCCTCGACCTGGAAGATTCGGTTGCGCCGCAGAACAAGCCGGCAGCCCGCGCCCGGGCTGCGGAAACCCTTAAAAGTCCCCGCTCGGGCCCGCA